>JABDDJ010000029.1 GCA_013287645.1 Chlamydiota bacterium
AATGCACATTACTAAAATTGCAGCCCAATTTATCTAACTCCTCATCACTCATCACTGGTCCGCCTTGCAAGCAGAAACGGTAAGCAGACCCGATAGCTATGTGGCAAGCTGCATTTTCATCAAATAATGTTTCGCGAAAAACAGTGCCGCTCTGATAAACAGGGGAGTCAATACCGACTAGTGCTACCTCACCTAAATGTTTAGCCCCAGCGTCACTGGAAATATATTCCTCAAAGGTTTGTTGTCCCTCTTCTGCACTAAATTCAACAAGTTCACCCGCCTTAAAAACAAGCCTTAAGCCTTTCACAAGCACACCATTCATAAAGAAAGGACGCGTTGTTCTCACATGTCCTTCCGTCTTACGCCAATCGGGTGTCGTAAAACACTCTTCCGTAGGAATATTTGGCTCATAAGCGATGCCCTGTGGAGTCTTATCACCGCCACCAATAAAGAGGGCTTGATTAGATAAACCCACTTTTAGGTCAGTTCCTGGGCCCTCAAAATGGAGCTCTTTTATCTTCAATTCAGTTAAAGCCTTAGCCCGGGCCTTTAATTTCGCATTATGATTTGACCAAAGATCTAAAAAATTAGGCTGATCGACACGGCAAATAGAAAAAATATGCCCCCACAGCTTGTGTAAAGCCTCAGAGTCGGACAATTCTGGAAATACCTTTTTAGCCCAGGCCACAGTAGCTGCCGCACCCAAATTCCACTGCACTTTTGACCGACCTATCCCTTCATCATAGAAGCGTCGAATACTATTGCGATAATTAAAATTAAGAGAGTTCACTAACTTAGGATTTAGGTCTACAAGCACATCTGGAGCCTCACTGCCTAAAATGCGCAAAATAGTCTCAGAATGGTCAACCATGTCATTAAATTTTTTAGTAATAAATTCGGGAACATACTTCAAATATTCTGGAGAATTACTCTGCACCAATCTCAAGCGAGTTAAAAAAGGATCGATAAAATCGATTCCAACATACTTAGCCCCTCTCTTATAAGCCGCTTTTACACAGCGGAAAATAAAGTCGCGATGAATCATCTCGCCCTGGACATTAACCACCTGACCCTCTTGCACATTCAGTCCATGACAAATCAGGAGCTCGGCATAATTATCTAATAACAGATCAAATTCCATAAAACTTCCTATGATGGTATACACATCATAATTTTCTACAACATAGGAATTCAATGAAAGCTAAAACAGGCGTTCTCTTAGTCAACCTCGGCACTCCTCAATCTCCGCGGCCAAAAGATGTGCATAAATATCTCGTCGAATTTTTAACTGATGAAAGAGTAATGGATGTCCCGTGGCTTCAAAGACAGCTCCTCGTACGGGGAATCATTGTTCCACGTAGATGCAAAACTGTGGCAGCTACCTATCAATCCATCTGGACTCCAGAAGGCTCTCCGCTCCTCACCTACGGCATTCAAGTGCAGCGTTTACTTCAAGAAAAACTTGGCGATTCTTTCCATGTCTCTCTTGCCATGCGCTACCAAACGCCCTCTATTCCCGATGTCCTAAAAGAACTAGAAAAAATGCATCTGAAAGAATTGATCATTCTTCCTCTCTTTCCACACTACACCTCTGCCACAACAGGATCTATTCACCAGAAAGTCATGGAACAGCTCAAGAAATGGAATACTCTTCCTGAATTGCGTTTTATTAATTCGTATCCTACTCATCCTCTTTTAGTTAAGTCTTTTTCTGAAAACGCTCGCGCCTTCAACCTATCTCACTACGACCACTTTCTTTTCAGTTTCCACGGTCTGCCTGAAAGGCAAATTAAAAAAGCTGATAAATCTGGCACCTGTCTCAATAGCAAAATATGCTGCAAACAAATCAATTCAGACAACAAACATTGCTACGCAGCACAATGCCACGCCACTGCACAGGCCATCTCCAACCATCTACAGCTACCTCTAGAACACACCTCCCTTTGCTACCAATCCCGATTAGGGCGCAACCCCTGGCTACAGCCCTACGCTACAGATACCTTGACACAGCTAGCAAAACTAGGAATAAAAAAACTCTTAGTCTTTAGCCCTGCCTTCGTCGCTGACTGTCTCGAAACTCTCTATGAAATAAAAGTAGAATACTCTCATTTATTTAAAAAACAGGGGGGAGAGCAACTAGATCTTGTTCCAAGCCTAAATACGAATTTAACTTGGATTCAAACTCTTGAAGATCTAGTACTAAAAAAATAATTGTTTGCATTATAGAATAAATTTGTATGCCAAAAACAACTCTCGAGACGAATAGGTTTTCCTATTCCAAAAAAGGGCTCATTCAAGCAGCCTTCGGCACTCTTTTGCTCACCATCGCCCATTATATGCTAGGAGGTGGTGAACTTGCACCTGGTATCGTATTTTATGGATTCTGGTTTCTCTGCAGCATGATCGCTTCTCTCTACGGAACCGTAGAAGGAATCTTTTCCGTCCTGTTAAGCTCCCTAATCTATCTAGTCATCCAATTCTACGCTGCAGAATCCAATCCCGACTTCTCAATGTCCATGCAATTCTTTGGAGCTCCTCTCCTATGGCTCTTTTCCGCCGTCGTCTTTGGCGAAATCCGCTGCCAACATAGCATCGCCATTGAACAATACCAAGAGCAGCTCAAAACGCTTACGAAAAGCAATGAAATGCTTATCCATAACCTTGGAGAAGCCTCAAGAACCAATAAATCTCTCCAAGATAGCCTAAAAAGCTCTCAACAAAAGCTCGAAAACATCATCTACGCCCTACTATCACTCATCAATATCAAACCTACACAGATACTCCTCTCCCTTGAAGGCGCCATAGAATCCATTCTGGCCCCAGAAAAATTCTCTGTCTATGCCAATGGCCCCGGCGGACTTGAAGTCCTCATTTCACACGGTTGGAAATCCAAAGAGACCTATCCACTACGCATAGGATTAGATGAACCCCTCTATTTCAGTGTCGTCACACAACGAGAAATCATTAGTATATCCCAACCCAGCCAGGCGACCATCCTACAGAAGCATGGCATCTTCGCAGCGCCACTCTGCGATCCCGACACGAATGAAGTCTTTGGCATGCTCAAAATCGAAGAGATGGAAGAACGATCCCTCGACTCAACAGCCATCATTATCGCTCAAGGATTTTGTCAATTTATCGGCCACGTCTACGCACTAGCACGTAGCTACCAAGAAGCCCTCAAAGGCAGCATCTACGCACGTCAACGAAAAGTCCACTCTGATGCTCTCTATCACATTCTCTACAGATATCTCCTCTCCCTAGCCAAACAGCTCAGATTCTATCTCGCCTCCTTTCATGTCGTTCTACGCACCTCATCCGAAAACATCTTCTTTAGCGAACTACACCTACTTGTCGACGTCATCAAAAAAATACTTCCTCCACAAGCTCTCATCTTTCAAGGAAAAGGACCATCCAACGAACTCAATATACTCCTACCAGGCCTCACTCCACGCCAAATGGAAGCCCTCGAAATACAACTAAACAAAACCCTACATGAACCCTCAGGCATCTCCCCAGGCAAAGTCTACCTCACCCGCAAAATGGACTACATTCCCGAAGAACTGCATGCAACAATTTGACAGCTCAATTTAAGAAGAGTATTCTAAAAAAAATTAATCAATATGAGGAACTACCATGGCAGACATCACCTTCAAAGGCAAACCCATCCACACTGTAGGAAACCTACCCTCCATAGGTTCCAAAGCGCCCTCCTTCACCCTCGTCCGCAAAGACCTCTCCGAAGCCACCCTAGACAACTATAAAGGCAAAAAAATCCTCCTAAACCTCTTCCCTAGCCTCGACACCGGAGTCTGCGCCCAAAGCGTCCGACGCTTTAACGCACTCCTCGCCGAACATCCCGAAATCGCCGTCCTGCATATCTCCAAAGATCTTCCCTTTGCCATGAACCGCTTCTGCAGCTCTGAATCCCTACCCGGAGCAGAAACCCTCTCCGCTTTTAATAGCAACCTCGGCCAAGACTACGGCATACAAATTAAAGACGGCCCTCTCAAAGGCCTGCTCTCACGCGCAGCCATCCTCCTCGACGAACAGGGGAAAATCATCTACACAGAACAAGTTCCCGAAATTGCACAAGAACCCAATTATGGCAAAATCCTTTCACAATTAGGCATCAATGAGCAGCTGTGAAGCAGCCAGGATTAGTATGGACAGCCTCCTTTGTCCATTCTAGTCCATAAAAGTCCATATCCGTCCATAGATGTCCACTCGCTGCCCGACCTGTCAAATCTTAGCCATCCCATATAATGTCGAAGTCGATTCCATTTATTTCGACAAGTATGTATAATGTTAAGCTAATCAAATTACGAGAGAAGTTCTATGATCGTTAATACACCCATGAACTTAGGTCAAATGCTCAGTGAGACCTTTAAAGTGTGGAGACAGCAATTTATCCCTCTCGCAATAGTCATGATGATTGCACTATTTCCTCTTATGTTCTTCAATACCATCATTGCTTATAAATACCCACAATTTCACACTGAGACAGCATCGATAACGACACTCACACCTTTACTGAATCTCACCTATTTCTTCATATTAGCTTTATCATTCCTGCTCCAAATGACAGCCACTGCCTATGCCTATATTGTCGCTAGCAAAGCCTGTCGAGGAGAAACATTCAGCTGGGACGATGCACTCACAATTCTCAAAAAAAGATGGTTGGTCTTTTTTGGAACGCAGTTTTTTATCGGCTTTTTAACCATGCTCGGTACATTTTTATTAGTTATTCCTGGAATACTTGTCATGATTAACTATAGCCTTACCTTTCCTGTCATGTTTGCAGAGGCCAATGACGGTCAATATATCAGCCGTAACAGCAGAAAACGCAGCTGGAAACTCGTTAAAGGATTTCGATGGCGTATACTGGGCTATGGACTTGTCCTCCTCTTTCTTGTTTCTATCGTAAGTGTTCTCGAAGTCATCTTTTATCTTATCTTTTCGCTTTCTTTCAAACTTTCGCTCTCCTCCATTTTGACCTACAGCTGGTGGCCCATATTCTCCACATGGCTCTATTTGGATATTAAAGGTCGTAAGGAAAGCGAAGAATTAATACCCGCTGACATAGAAGTCAGCTCAAGCACATAATTAAAGTTAATCATGGCATCCCTTACTCCCATTCAATCAAAATTTTTGGAACAGCCCACTCCAATTTTGGAAGATCCAGCAATAGCATTACATAGGTTCGTTTGCCAAATCATTATAGCTGCCACGCCCTATAATGCTGCAGCCATTGAGAAGTTAATTCAAGAAAATAAAGATAATTATGCTAATTATGAACATAAAAAGAAATATTTACTAAAGTCTATGAGTTTTGTCCTTATCGTAGCTCTCAAAGCTCACGCAAGTATAGATCACATCAAATTTTTAATTGAAAACGTAACGGATAAAATTAGTTTTATCGAAGCGAAAGAATATCCTGAAGATTCGCCTCATACTATAGCTTTCAATCAAAACCGTATCGATGTTTTAAAGTTATTTAACGTTACTGAACCCATTTGTACCAAAGAAGAAGCAGTAAAAGAAAAAGTAGTAAAAAAAGTAGTGCATCTTGTCCTTAATAAATATAATCTGCCGAACTTTAGAACTGAAAAAATACAGCTGTTCAGTTCAATAAAAAGCCTCACAATAAGCGCTGATAAAAGTTTTCACTTCGATTTTGATGATTTAATTATTAAGGTAGTTAAATCCTGTCATCAGCTTATTGCAGTGAATATTAATGGATTTAAAATAAAATCAGATACATTATCTCACTTATTAAAAGATTGTGTACACTTAAAAAGTCTCTCTTTTCCCGTGAAAAAGAATGTAGAGCACATTGAAATATTAAGAACATTTGACTTACGTCATCTAGAATCACTAGGATTAAAAAGAGTTCATAAAACAGGTATAAAGGAGCTTTTGCTTCTTTTAAAAAATCTATCACACTTGCTTAAACTCAACTTAAGGTTTTCTCAAATATCCGATTCAAAACTAAAAAAAATAACTAAATTATGTCCTCATCTCGAATTCCTTGATCTCACAGGATGCAAAAAAATCACACTCCAAGGAAAACTGAAAATTCCCGATACCATAAAAATCGTTCGATTAGACAAGTAAATAGATCGTAGCTAAGAATATCCTTAAGCTGTATATTTCGTTCCATGCAACGGCGCTATATTTTTGCAGCTCTACTAGGAAATGCTCTAGAAAGCTACGACTTTCTCCTCTTCGGCTTCTTTGCTCCCATTTTTTCTAGCCAATTCTTTCCCGATGATACACCTTTCACCTCTCTGATCAAAACCTTTGCCATCTTTGCTATTGGATTTTTAAGTCGCCCGCTAGGTGCATGCTTCTTTGGTCAGCTTGGTGATAGATATGGACGAAAAAAGGGCATGCTTCTCTCTATGCAGCTCATGGCAGTCAGTACCTGCTTGATCGGCCTCCTCCCTTCCTACAACATAATAGGCGTTTGGGCACCTCTGCTCTTAGTTCTTTTGCGCTTATGTCAAGGTATTTCTTTAGGAGGTGAGTACACAGGGGCCATGACATTCATCTTTGAGCACGCTCCTCCAGGCAAAAAAAACTATTATATGTCCTGGATATTTGTAGGATCCACCTTCGGATTAGCCTGCGGGGCAACTATTGGTGCTCTAATGACAATCTATATTCCTCATGACCAAATGCAAATCTGGGGCTGGCGCATTCCCTTTATCTTTGGCTTCTTTATTGCCTTCCTCAGCTACTACATACGTCAAAAAACAGCTGAAACTCCCACCTTTCTTCACCTCAATAAAACTAATACCATTGAACATCAGCCCATTAAAAAAGTCCTCTTAAATTACCCCGCAAGCATTGCACAAGTAATCGGTCTCATCTTACCTGGTACCATCTGGCTTTACGTCCTCTACATTTATCTTCCAGCCTATTTAATCCAAAAAATGAATTGGGAATTCTATCTTTCGTTCATCGTTAGCCTAATCCCACTCCTATTCTCTTGTATTCTATTACCCTTTTCAGGATACCTTGCAGACAACTATGATAAGAAAAAAATCTACTTTATTAGTCTCAGCATCCTAACTTTGATTGCTCCATTTTGCCTGCTAGGCATCATGACAGGAAATATCGCACTAGTCATTATACTCGAACTCATCTGCGCTTTCTTTGGCATCTTAACCACCATACCCCTCGCCACACTACTCGCTGAAGCCTTCCCAGCCCCCATTCGCACCACTGGCATGGCCATCTCCTACAACGTCGCCACAGGAGTCTTTGGAGGAATGACACCCTTCCTACTCACATCACTCACCACACTCATTGGAGGAACCATCAGCACCATCCTCTGGGTACTCTTCGCCGGAATCGTCGGTATGATCAGCATCAACATGCGCAAAAAATCCCTACAGGTAGCACAATGAACAAATCATCCCAAAGCCTATCCCTAGCACAAAAACTCCATCAACAGATGATCCAACTCCGGCGCGACTTCCACATGAATCCAGAAGTCGGTTTCGACGTCCAACGCACCGCCGGTATCGTCGCTAAAGAACTGCAAAAACTCAACCTCACCGTTAAAACAAATGTTGGAAAAACCGGCGTCGTCGCAGACCTCACCATTCCAGGAGCCACAAAGTGGATAGCCCTACGCGCTGACATGGATGCCCTGCCCATGGACGAGTTAAATGATGTCCCTTACAAATCGCAAGTTAAGCTTCGCGCACATATGTGTGGACACGATGCACACACCGCCATGCTCATCGGAGCCGCCAATATCCTCTCAAACATACGCAACGAATTAAAAGTCAACGTACGCTTTATCTTTCAACCCAACGAAGAGCAGCTCCCTGGCGGTGCCCCAGCCATGATCCAAGACGGAGTACTCGAAAATATCGATGAAATCTATGCCCTTCACGTCTGGCCCACACTGCCTGTAGGCCAATATGGAATATGTGTAGGCCCTGCCATGGCCATTCCAGACACCTTCGAAATAACCATCACAGGTAGAGGAGGCCATGCCGCAACTCCCCATCTAGCCATCGATCCCATTGTCATTGCAGCCGAAATCATCCAATCCTTCCAAAACATCATCTCCAGACAGATTGACCCACTCCAATCCGCCGTCCTTACAATCACCCAAATTCATGCAGGCACAGCCTATAACGTCATACCCGACACCTGCATCCTCCGAGGCACAGTCCGCACCTTTGACAAAAAAGTCGAGCAGCAGATCAAACAAAAAATGGAACAAATCCTCAACCACATCACAGCCATGCATCAAGCTAAAGCAGACATGAACTATATCCACGGCTATCCCGTAACTTATAATGATCATGCATTAGCCCATAAAGCCAAAGACATTGCAGCCACACTCGTAGGAGAAAATAATATCGATTTTCCAGCCCAAAAGATGATGGGAGGCGAAGACTTTGCTTACTATGCCGAGAAGATTAAAGGCTGCTATATCCATTTAGGATGCCGTAACGAAGCCAAAGGCTTTACACGCATGGTCCACGATCCACGCTTTGATCTAGATGAAGAATGCCTCATCTATGGAGCAGCACTCCATGCCGAGTTAATTCTAAAAAACAGTTAACAAATTCAAAAAAAATGCATTCACTCCTAAGATACCTTATAATACTCAGCCTTGCCGCCGTACCGCCCCTTTCCCTATCCGCAAAAAGATCCCATCCAAAATATGTCACAGTCCGAACAGATTTTGAACTCAAAAACAGCTACCAATTAGGAAACCAATTTTTTTGCATCTCCACCGCCCTAGCCTATGCCTGGGACAACCATTTTATCCCCGTTTTTCCATTTCTTAACGAATCAGGAGGAAACCGACAATACAATCGCGACCACATATTTTTTCGATTAAAAGCAACAAATCCCAAGCCCATACAGACATTCTATTACGACATGTCTTGGAGCTATAAGCCCATTCCCATTTATAAAAATGATCTATGTCTTGTAGGCCCTTTCAACAGTTGGAGATACTTCGATCACCACCGAGAACAGCTCAAACAACTCTTTGCACCCTCAGCAGAAGTAGAAACCTATCTACAAAATAAGTATGGAGATCTCCTATCACAACCAAATACTGTAGGAGTACATGTACGCACCTCCGATAGAAAGACACATCCCCATATCCCATTTCCAGGACTACAGTACTTTGAAAAAGCCATGGAGTACTTTCCACACGATTCCCTCTTTGTCGTCTTTAGCGATAGAATCAACTGGTGCAAGAAAAAATTTCCCGAATGCTTCCCCAACAAAACATTCATCTTCATTGATGACAACCATCTCCACGACCTCTTCCTGCTCTCCAAAATGCACAACCACATTATCTCAAATTCCACCTACTCCTGGTGGGCAGCCTATCTCAGTCCACATACTAACCACACAGTTCTTGTGCCTGACGGTTGGTTAGGACCCAGTTTCAATGCATCTGTAGAAGATTTTTATCTCCCAGAATGGATACGCGTTCCCCATGACCTCTTTTCAGAACCCTATCCCGAAGACATGTATTGGTATGATCAGAAATCAAAGTCACTCGACAATTAATCATCAGGCCACAAAGGCCTGATGATTAATACTAGAATTAGAAATTAATATTCAAAAGAGGCAGAGCCTTCACGTATGTACGATTCGTCTGAATATTCAATAAACCAATCTGCACACCAGTCAGCGAAGTCGCATAGTTAACAACACCAAACTGAACACCAGATACATCACCGGAAATGTTTAACAGACCAGCTTGAAGACCACTGTGGTTGTTAGAATAATTCACCCAGCCACCCTGAAGACCATAAAAATCCCCATAAGTCACATTGATGATAGCATCTTGAATACCATAGAAATTTCCGCCTACTTCATTGTAGTAAGAACGTTGCCAGCCATAGAAATTACCCTTAACACAGTTAGCTAAGCCAAGTTGCACACCACTAAAATCACCTTCTACAAAGTTAAGAAGACCAATTTCAAGGCCAGTCCCATTACCTCTAGCACGGTTAATAATACCCAAATCCAGGCCAGAAACATCCACGTTGTTTCCATAGATCAGATTCAAGCGTAAACCCCGCACATTCGTATCCACATTCGTGGTTTGAAGGGGAGGAAACACCCCCAATTGAAAGGGAACAGTAGGGTAGTAGAGACATTCATAGTCATCATCACAAACATAACAATCTTGCGCTTGCAGATTGAATGAACAAACAATAAGAGCAGTTAATAGAGCGAATAAATATTTCATTTGTATTCCTTTATGAATTATGGTTTAAACGCCCACCTATATTGAATTACCTTTGTTCTAAAGTCAATTACCAATCTATTTTTGAAAACAAATTATAAAAAATTAATTTACTATTTTTTATAAATCTAAAATATGTACTATTGGCGCCATCACTAAATTGGAGAAACTTTTTATGGCCACAAATTCAATCGCCTATTTACCCGCTACAAGACAATATCTTCACGGTTGGCAAAAAATCGGTATCACCTTCAACAACCCCTCACAAAAAGACTATTTCAGTATTGCAACCCTACCTGAAGGATGGAAAATAAAAGCTTGCACCGAGAAATTTTGGGAAACTCAAAGATGTATAACTAGCATCTATTGGAATTGGAAACCTAATGCTGATCTCCAGCCATGGCAATACAAACACTTCTGCATTCATGACCAGTTAGACAGAACCAGAGCCTATGTCTATTATGAAGTCGCCCCTGTTAAAATGGCTAGAGTACGCGTCATCACAGAAAAACATCTCCAATTTCAAAACACGACTCAGGAAGCCACCAAAGAACTTATTTCCCTCGAACAAACTTTCGAAACAGCCCAATCACGCTATGATAAAACAGACTTTACACCCTATCCTCAACAAAAATCAGAGCTATCAGAACAGTTACAAATCATTTCAGAAAGAGATCAATCCAAAGAAAACCTAAAAGCACATCTACTTAAATATTGCACTACAAAATACTCCAAGAAGTATCCCTATGCCGTCATCTTTTTCAAAGATTACCGAACATATCAAGGATACAATGTTAAACCCTTTGAGAAAACATGTCAGGGCTTTTTCCCCAACCAAAAATTTGCAACAGCAGCAGTAAAGTTTCTTTGTAAAGAAAATTATTGGGATAGTTGTGATTTAATTTATTATAAAATAGTCAAAGATGACCACAATATACAAGAAGTCAACAATTTACCTATTGTTAACTGGATAAATGACGAAGATTTTTTAAATAGAGACTTCAAACGAGTATTTACACGCTCAGATATGATAAACTTGGCAAATATAACCGCACATAAATTCAAAAATGATGAGAATGATTGGTAAGATAGTGTCTGGGGCCTGTTCCTGAATAAACGCATAACTTTATCTTTCAAATATTTTAAAGATTATGCATTTATGCAGGAACCGTGCCCAATTACCGACCACAATCATTAAGTTATTTAATCGTGCGCTAGCGATGAACATGCTTGAATTTAATGATCGCTTTTAGTAATACTATCTTTTTTAAGCCATTATTTTACTTATAGAATTGGAATTACATAAATGAACGCCTTAATAGTAGCACCATATTGTTTTTTTCCCTTGGTAGTTAAACTAACCCCGTTATTTGCTAGTCTTTGGCTAGGTAGAAAAGTAGCTGTAATGATTCAAAATGTAAATCCTAATACTTTAGCTCAGTCGAATTATGCTTTTATCAGAAAATCATACGACTTATTTAATATGATATGCCCTCATAATTCGACGAGAAGAAGATTTTTTACAGTTATCTTAGTTGAAAATGGTTTAGCTGCATTATATTTAAGTTTCTCTCATGTATTTCTTACAGCAGCAGCCTCACCAGGAATACATTTTGCTAGAAAAATTGTAGCTGTGGCCCTAGAAACGGGGCTTATAGCTGTACTGATAGACACAATCAAAAAAATTGCAAGCATGTTCTTCATTCAGCCAGTAAGTGGATATCTTGGACCCGCAGACTGGTTACCTGACGTATTATGAAGATACCCTCCAGAAATCTATCTGAAAGTAGGGGTCAGGAGTAGGGGTCAGGCTTCACAATTCACTTAAAAAATATGAAATAGTGAAGTGTGAAGCCTGACCCCTTCTCTTCAACACTAAGTGTATTTTGAAGGAGCCATTTTAGCCGTTTCACACGACTCAACCTTCATTACAAAAATCGCAACTCAAGAATAGAGACTCCACTAATCCATTGAATTTTAAAGCTGCGAATGCATACAATAACTAACCATTTCAAACAGATTTACCATTTGATGAAGGATCAGAAAATGAAAATTTTAAATTACCTTATTTTATTGACACTCGTTTTAACTACAGTAAAATCTACTGAATTAACAGCCAAAACTTCACGAGAACACTTTTTCTGGTTAGGTGTTGATCAGCCAATGGAAGTCATTGCTTCTTTAGACGACGAAGAAGAGATCCGACAAATTGTTGAAAAAGGTAAAAAAATCGTTGAAAAAGAAGCAACAGAAGGTAAACCCGAAGCACAAAAACTCCTTGCTGACTATTACTACAGCTTTACAAATGAGCCAAAAAAAGGAATTGAATGGGCACAAAAAGGTGCAGAAACAGGAGATGCATGCTGCATGGCAATCTTAAGAAATGCCTATAAATATGGCAGAGGGGTAAAGCAGAGCCTTGAAAATGAATGGCTGTGGACTTTTCTAGCCGCAAAAGCAGGAGATCGCTATTCCCAAAAGGCCATAGAAAAAGCCCTCAACAAAAATCCCAATGACATATTCTATAAACGCGCTTATCTAAGAGCTAACGAATGGATCGATAACCATCCATTAATCAAGATCTAACACTTGATAAAATATTGACTACGCGAGTTCTT
Source organism: Chlamydiota bacterium (assembly GCA_013287645.1). Taxonomy (GTDB): domain Bacteria; phylum Chlamydiota; class Chlamydiia; order Chlamydiales; family JABDDJ01; genus JABDDJ01. Next base: position 12,862 of record JABDDJ010000029.1, read on the forward strand.
GGAGAGAAAGGGGTCAGACGTGACTTGTTTACTAAATTTTCAACGTCTGACCCCTAACACATCTGAAAACCTAAAGCAAAAATATTTATAGTACTATTTGTTGAATTAGTTATAAATTTAAAACATTTGAGATTTTCAAGATTAATACCAGCTTTTGACCATTCTTTTCGAAAAGCGTCCAATTCTTTAGAGTCAGCAAGACATTCTGCTGACAAAATAGATTCAGAGGCGACAATACCAAAATTCATATTCATGGTTAAAGCATAACAATCATAAAATTCAATAATAGATGCACTAATTCTATCAGGCCAATCTATTAAAAGTTTAATAACATCTTGCTCTCCCGGTTTTTGTCTATCAATATAAATAGTCTGTAAGTTTGCATCATGCCAAGGTAAGTTATTAAAATTTGTACTCATGAGCCAAATCCTGGATTAGGTGCTCCTGATTGTGTTCGAGGTTAGGCCTGCAATTCTGCATTTTTAGGCAAGGTTATCGTTTGCTTTTTTGTACATTGCAGATTACAGATCTAATCCCGAACAGTTTGATTGAGAACTAGCTTATTTTTGTGCTTCAATATCATCAAACTCTGCGTCGTTATACAGTTTTAGTTTTGATTCGACTAGTTTCGCAATTTCTTCGATAGCGTTCCTAATAGTATTTTGAGATTCAGTATCAAAGTTTGTAATACCTTTTGAAAGTGCTACAGAATATTCTATTTCTAAATCAAACCAGTATGAACGTACTTTTTCTTTCCAGTTTAAATCAAAATCCTCTAAAACATTTAAGAGTCCTCCAATATTATTGATTACTCTTGAAATACCTACTTTATCTGACTTATAATTATTTATTGTTTGCAACATAAGGATTAGCTGTCTTTTATCAAAATCATTCATATTTTTATGTGAGAGGGTCATGCTTTACATTTCACAACTTGATCCATATTATTTAAGTGAAGTATGAAGTCTGACCCCTTATTCTTCTGCTGATTAGGATAACTTACGTAATAAAGCATCTATTTGCTCAATTTTATTTAAGTATGTTTTACAGTCTTCTATAATTTCTTTTTCTTTGTAGTTATCAACATGAACTAGATTAAAATTTTTTTTTTCAGTTCTCTAATATCATAAAGATTTTCTTTAAAAGGTTTTTTACTTTCTGAAGTTGATAATGCTAAACCGGCATAATAAGAATCAAGTTCTATTATTTGTTCTACACAATCATCTACTTTATCATTTTGTGAAAATTTTGGAATTTTCATATCCCTTAATTCTAAAAATAAATTTTTAAGCATTCTTCTTTCGATATTCATTTTTAGTCTCCCCAGAAAGTAATTATTTTACCCTCTTTAGTCCAAAATCCACCACTCTTTTTTCCATCAATCTTTAATTTTATTGTATATCCTGGCTGATTATTTTTTAATAATAAGAGAATAAGAGGGTCAGGCTTGGGCTGTCAAAAATCGTTGATTTTTAACAGCCCAAGCCTGACCCCTTATTTAGCTCTCTTTTGGCATCTTTTCGTCTATCTTTTTAATGATTTGGCTAATTATTTTCATTAAGTGTAAAACTTCTTCTCTAGATACCCCAATGCGCGTTTGGAATTCGAATAAATCAATTCCATTACAAACTTCATTTAAAGATTGATGAATTGTCAGTAATTCATCAATAGACAATCGAATATCAGCTGATGTTAAACTATTTTCTAATAATTCCATATTTATCTAAGAGTCTCGTAATAATTAAAACCTTCCCTTGGCTGAAAAACAGTGCCCCCATCTAATGCGTTTGGATTACGAATTATTACTGTTCCTGTTTCCTCATGCCAATATGCGGTTCGGTTATTTCTAAGCTGTTTGAATGCACTAGGAATATTTAAAATATTTTCAATATGATTTGCAAACTGTTCTCTCGTGCGAATCAATCCAGTAAATTCTCCTTGGTATAAAACATGTTTCTCAAAAGCATGGCCACTAGTAATTTCTCTGGCAGCAAGGGAGTTCTTTAATCGAACAGCATTAGCAGCACTACAACCAGGTCCGTTTTTCACTCCCTCTATTGCAAGTTCTTGAGTCGCAAGTGAGGGGGTATCATTTGTAATGGATGGTAACTCATATCCAATTTCTTGTTTAGAATTATTTCTAGCTAAATTTGCAAGATTGTATGCAGTACGTACTAATCTACAGTATTGGTAGAATCTGTATACTCCTTGGACACCCCTTGCTATGGGAATAAAACCTATTCCTATCCCAGCTATTTCACCCACTCTTTCAAAGTTTGATTCACAACGACTCTTATTTGAGTTTTCTTCTTTATAAATGATTTTTGCCGGATCGCAAAACGCATTGTACAGGCCTGTATTGAAGCCTCTTCCGGCTTTTTTGGTCGTATCCCATACGTTCATCATAAAATTTCTTATAGTGAACGCTGTGCGTACACAACCTTCAAAAGAAACTGACCAAAGTCCATAGAGATCGTTATAAGAGAGTGGGCTGTGATGTAAATAGGCATAGGAATTGGGTCCGTCGTTGAAACCGATGGGGTCTTGAGTTAGCCAGCGGCCTAGTTCTGGCATATAGTAGCGTCTGCCAAAGTAGATAAAGCCTGTTTCTGGATCGCAGCGTTTGGAAGAAAAACGCCAAGGAGTTTTTTGGATTCCTGTGGAGGATTCTTCTTTAAAGGCACTATAGTTGATCTGTTCAATGACCTCTCCACGTGCATTGAGGATGTGTGTGACATTTCCAAAGGCATCATGAATGGGTACATAGAGCTCATTATCAAACTCAAAGGCAACTGTTGCACCAATTTCGGCTCCTTTACCCAATCCGAGGACTCTGAGCTCTGTGATCTTTCCAGAAGGTGTGCATGAGCCAATTTCATTATCGCCTTGATAGAGAAAGAGTTGTTCTTGGGAAGAAGATGTCTTTTTAATACGTCGATGGAAGGGGTCATACTGATAAGCTATTTTTTCTTCATTTTTAGTGACCTCTACTAATCTATCGAAGGCATCATATTTGAATGTATGGGTATTTCCTATCTGAATGAGGTTGCCATTGAGATCATAGTGATAAGTTGTTTGTCCTGCCTGAAGAAGCTGATTTAAGGCATTATGTTGATGTTGTTCAGCATCGAGTTGAAGGCGATTATGTAGGGAATCGAGCTGATAATCATGGGTAAAGCTACCTTTTTCGGAGACGAGCTGATCTAATTCGTTGTAGCTATAACTGTTATTATTATGTGCCACAACATTGGAGACGGCATCATACCTAAGGGTTTCATGATGATGAGGTGAACTAATTTCTATAGGTCTTCTTACTTTATCTACGGTATAGCTAATTGTACCTAATTCTTTTGGCAAATGGAGTGTAGTTAACTGACCAAATCTGTGGACAAATGTGGAATTATAATCTTTGCGCTGAATGGTTTCTAAGTGGCAAGGATTATATGTATAGCGAATATCTGTTCCATCAGGGAGCTGTGTGGAGATATGTCGATCCAGTTCATCATATCCAAAACTGAGTGTTAAACCATTGGCTAGGGTCTCAGAGTGCATTCTTCCGTAGGAGTCATATTGTCGGTAGGTAGTTGTTTGCGTAGTGCTATCGTGAACAGTTAGGATATGTCCATTCAGATCGTAGGTATAGGAGTAATCAATAGTTCCATCTGTAGATTGAATGTGGCTTAAACGGCTAAGTGGATCGTAGCTGTATAAGAGTTTTACTCCATCAGGTTTGAGTGTTTGGATCTTTCTGCCTGCATGGTCGTAAGAATTAGTTGTGGTTTTCTGTTCAGGAGTGCCCACAGCCTCTACCTGATAAACCATACGATGCATTCCATCAAAGAGCTGGGCATTGAGGACTTCACATTTTTTTTTGCCAGCCGCATAAATCCATTGTCGTCTGTTTTGAGGGTTGCTTGCTTTGTCATAAAGAAGGAATTCAATATGCAAATGCTCTCCCATTATACCTAGAGTAAATGTACGCAGAGGACGCTGCAGTGCATCATATTCGATGACCACGCGTCGACCAAGAGGATCAATTGTTTCTTTACACGCAACGCATTGATTAAGCTCGTTGCGATGTTCTGTGTGATAAAATATGTGTGTTTGATTTCCTTCGGCATCAGTAATTTTAATGGGTTTGCCTTGGAAATTATAGTCAGTCCATGTGTATGAAAACTCATTTCCATCGAAATACTTTTCAAGAATACGGTTACCATCTTGGTCGTAGGCATACTCTTTTTTTTCAAAGAGCTTGCCTTGGCTATCACGAAATTCTTCTGAAAAGATGCGGTCTAATCCATCGTAGTAATAGCAGTGCACTCGGTAATCATCGCCAACTTTTTCTCGTTCTTCAGACACATGGCCTTTGGCATCATAAACAAAGAGAGTCTCTTTTTCTTCTTTTTGAATGGACTTTTTCCTTCCTGTGTAATCGTAGGTGTAGGTAGTGACTAGGCCCATGGCATCGGTTTCAGAGAGAAGATGAAAGTTGTTATAAGTTGCAGATGTGCTACGAAGTATTTCACCAGAAGGCGCAAGGGCATCTGTACGGACAATACGGCCGCGATAGTCATAGCTATAAAGAGTGGTAACTCCAGTAGGATCTGTAACGGATTCTAGCCATCCTTCGATGGTATAGGTACGTTTTTCGATCGATCCATCGGAGTAATGGGTTTGGGTAGGCTTGCCTTGGACAGTATACTGAGTTGTAGTTGTAAAGCCGCGAGGATCAGTCACGGAGGTGCAGTGGCCAAGTTCATTATAGGATCGTTTCTCAGTAGGCCGGTAGGGTCGTTCAAATTCATCCAAAACAGTTGGATAAAAGGTTTCTATCAGCCGTCCTAGTTCATCATAGCAATAGTTTGTTTCATTTCCATAGTGGTCTATAAGAGCTGTTTTTTGGCTTAAAGTATTATAGCGATAAGATTCGTGCAAGCGTTGGCCTGTACCAAGTGCTGTAACACAGCAGATTTTGCGGTTGCAGCAATCAAATCCATATTCTTTATGATAATCTAAACGAGGACCCTGTTCGTAGGCTATATTGCCATTAGCATCATAAGTTCTTTGAGTTCTCTCACCGATCTGATTTGTTTCGCTGATACAATTGCCTTTATGATCGTACTCTTTTAGCAAAGAACCACAGTAGACTTGATCGGCATTGTAATAGTTTTCAGTAGTGATATGCCCTTCCAAATCATAATCATAATCGGTGCGCTTAATGAGTATTTCCTTCCCAGTAGAAAGATCTAATGCTTTTTCTAAGACAATACTTGGTAAACCAAATGGTGTGATTAATCGAGGTATGGTTTCACGGATATGCCTTTCAGTAATATGACAGATATCATCTTCTTCCAAAACTACGCCATCGTCCCAGATCTCTTTAATAAGAATGCCATTGATATCATAGTGATAAAAGTGTCTTTCTCTTATGCAGCCATCGACCCAAAGGTATTGGGCTTTGAGCAGATTAGTTTCTGGAATGTAATCATAGGTAGTTTCAGAACGACTTGTACGTTCTTGAAGCTGTAGGTTTAATCCATCTGTGCTGTATGTGCGCTCGATTAATAAACAATCCTGTTCTTGATTACCTCGGATATTTCCTTCATACTTTTCTTGAATGGGATTTCCATTACCATCATAGACATATGTTTGAGAAAATAACTGCTCTCCTGTAGCTGAATGAGCCGAACGAGAAATAAGATTGCCAAAATTCTGTCTCTTTCCCCAAGTATATTGAAGGCTAGAATAGGGTTTACCATAAAGTGTAGAAGTGATTTTTGTTAATTGTCTAAAGTTATTGTAGGTGTACTCTGTAGGATGTCCCACAACATCATAGACAGTTGTAACAGGCTGATGATGGTGATAATGAAACGAATAAGTGGGCATTAGCTTTCCGCCTGGTCCTACTGGTTCAAGCAGTTCTCTAACACGTCCTGATCGCCCATCTAATTCACCGAGATAATGATTGACACCATTTACTGGGTTATTGCCTTGATGATAATATTTAATATCTAAGCGGTGTCCGTCGGGACGAAAAATTGTCTTTAAGCGGTTATGCGAATCGTACTTAAAGGATTCATTCGGGCCGTTTGGACGATCCACAGAACTGAGAAGCCGCAACTCATTCACTCGGGTATAGTGATAGATGGCTTTCAATTTTTCGGAGCTTCCTTGAACAGAGATTCCGGTTAGATCCTTCCGTTGAGAGAAATGAGCCTCGCTAAAAATGGCATTGGAGGTACTTTTTGCAATGATGGACTCCAAAATGTCATTTTTATTAGGTTTGTAGTCATACTTATAGACATACATTTGGCTATTAGGAAATCTCTCTTCTTCGAGTAAATAGGTAGTTACTTTAGGTTTCTTTCTAGGAGGGTTGAAGAATGGTTCATAGAGATCGTCATGATCAATAGGGCGTTGAATCACTTCAAGTTCTCTTCTCTTAAATAACTGCAAAGTCTTGGAACCATTAGTTAACTGAGGACGGCCATTCACCAATTTAATGCGTTGATTTTTTGGATTAGTCTGTCCATTGATCTCTTCACAAGCATTGGTAAGACCTCTTTTAAGAAGAGAATTAGAAAGACAAAATTCACTTGCATTGGGCTGAAATTGTGAGTGTTTGCCCTCTATGAAACGTTCATAGTTACACTATAAGTTTTTGTAACAACTTATGCGAATTCATCTGCCAAAAATTAGGAATTCAATATATGATAATACCATCTCTAATAGTTGAAAACATGAATACGATGATAATAGTATTGTGCTATTCTCGTGCAATTTTCGTGTAATTCTTGTGAAAGCGGTTCGCGGTCCCGCTCATTCAATCCTGCCGCCGAAGGCGATCCTGCTTATCATGTTTATCTTTCCTTTCAGATATTCAAAATGTTAAGAAATTAATTTTGTTTGATTTTGTTTTTGGCTTTGTGTAGTTTTTTTGCCAAATTGCAAACGGAGCTGCTCAAAATGCCATGGAAGGTGCTTTTTCTTGTCCTAAGTCTTTGGTTTTCAAACGTTTTTGCAGAGGAATCTTCACTACGAGAATTCTTTCCGCCCTCCTCATTAGCCAACACTGAAAACCTTGTTAATACGATTGTTCATGGATGTGTCAGCGTGATCACCGGTGACTTTGTCGACTATGGCGTTGGCATGGTCTTGGACGGCCCTACTCCTGTCGTCATCGATCATGGCTACTCTAGCAGCAGCCATTCAACTTCCAATATGGGCAGCAGCTGGTGGATGTCTCATCCTCACCAGTTTATCTTGGAAACGCCTAAACGTGAGGAATACCCCTATTACCTATATTGTGGGGAAGATTCGGGAGGTGTAATTCCCTATTTTAGCAGGCAAACCGTAGAAGAAAGTGGAAATAAAGTCATATTTGATCCCGGTTACATGAGCGGATATACAAACCCCGGTTCAGGAAGATATAACGTCTTCAATAACAGTGTGGAATTGGATGTCAAAAATGAAGTAGCTATTGCAAAAAGCTGCTCAGGCGACATTCGTACTTTTGATAAATGTTGCAAAGTGCAAGAATTGAAACCATTCAGCGAACGCTGCTGTCAAAAGTTAAATAAGACAAAATTTGAATATACCTACAGAAAGTCCCTAAAAGATGCTGTAAAAGGCATCAAAGCTTTCAGCCATGGCAACCTCTACGCCGACATCTATTTTAGGTACGATGAGCATCCCAGTGAAATATGGGTCAGAACTCATGATGGTCGCTATGTGCACTATTCTCTAAAAGGCTATAGCTATCGCGTTGGTCCGGAAAAGGGCTGTCGGCACTATATCACCAAAATAGAAGGCTCTGATTGTCCCACGCGTTTCTATACCTATCACCATCGCGGCGAAGACCGCATGGTAATCAACTCACGTGAATGTGTGACAGGCAATTTTTTGAAAATCGAATTTTATTCTAGTGGTCAAAATGGTTTGGATGGGATCGGAAACGTCTCGACAAAGCGAGGAAAGGACATACTGAGAAATCGAGCAAAATATAACACAATCAATCGTGTCAAACAACTTAAAGAACCTGTGGGTGTTTCCAAGGATCCCATTACGACCTATAGATTTAGATATCACCTGACTTATGAGGGGAATGAGCAGGAATCCGACTTAGCCTTTGGTTCAACAGATGTCTATAACGCCCATCTTAACCGCATCACCTACCATTATAACACGCACGAAAGGCCTACCAAAATTGAATATTTTAAAGGTCAGCATCCCACCTTTATCATGGATCATCAGGAGACCTATGAATGGCATCGTCATAATCTTTTGTCAAAATCGGATCGGGATGCCTTCGGAAACGAACTGCGAACAACCTCTTATGTCTATGATGAGAAAGGAAATATTTTAAAAGAAACGTTATCGGGTGATCTCACAGGCTCCGGCAAACACGCAGAATATTCCCGATGGTACAAGTACGATGCGTTAAACAACCTTATCGAAGAAGGAGAAGATGAAGGCCCCACAATTGAGTACATCTATGTGCCGAAAACGAATATATTAACGACTAGATACGTGAAAGGGGATAAAGGCATTGTACTGCGCGAATTTAAACATTTCGATGCCGCTGGAAACTGCTTTTGCGAAACGCATGACAATGGCTCTGGACGTAACTTTGAAGACCTCACCAATGTGACAGAACGTGTCTCAACCTTCCGAGAACACCACATCAACATGCCTCTCTTTGGAAAGCCGATCCAAGAAACCACGATCTACTACGATACGGTTACTAAGCAGCACGCCTTTTTGAAGAAAGTCCTTTACTTTTACAATCAGCACGGCCGCGTGACAAAAATGGAGGTCTATGACGCTGACCTAAAGCTCTCCTACACCCAAGAATACAAATATGACCTACGAGGAAGAATCATTTGGGAAAAAGATGCCCTCGGTCATATTTTAGAAAAACAGTATGACGAAGAGAACAATCTTCTCTATGAAAAAGGGCCTGACGAAAGAGTAGAAAAACACTATACCTATGACTACGCTCACCGCTTAATTAAAGCCGAAGAGCACCACCAAGACGGCACTATCCTAGTTACAAGCCATCACTATAACCATCTCAATCAAAGAACCATTACCGTAGATCCATTAGGACAAAAGACACACTATTTTTATGACGAATTTGGAAGGCTTATCCAAACGATTTATCCCCATGTCAGCTTTATGGGAAGTACCTATCCTCGTCAAACACTTATAGAGTATGACACGCTAAATAATCCTACTCTCACACTTGACAAAGAAGGAATTCAGCTAAAGCATCGCTACACAATCCGAGGTAATGTTTCAGAAACCATCTATCCCGACAGTAGCACAGAAAGAAAATTTTATACACTTTCCGGAAAGCTTAAAGAGACCCTACGTGCAGATGGTTCCAGGGTAATTTATACGTATGACCGATTAGGAAATCCTTTATCTGAAACCATTCTCGACGCTGATAATCAAATTTTATCCGAAAGAAAAAACGAGTTTAAAGGGATGCGTTGTACAGTCTCCTATGACGCACTAGGAACAGCGACTTATTACTCTTATGATGGTTCTGGAAGGCGCATCGAAGAAAAATGCGAAAACCGGCGTATCACCTACGCATATAACCCTCAGGGGCATCTGTACCAAGAGAAACAGTGGGAAAACGATACACTCTTACAAGTCAGAACCAAAGAGTTCGATCTGACCGGACGAATCCTCGAAGAGTGCTCTTATGACGGTAAAAACAATCTCCAAAAGCGCCAAACCTACGCTTACGACGTCACAGGGCACAAAGTCAGTGAAGGATTATTTACAGATGATGGCTGTAGTTATACTTTGATGGAGTACGATAGCCGAGGCCGCTTGATTAAGACCACGGATAGCATGGGTGCAGCCACTCATGTAGCCTACAGCACAGTGTATGACCCTGTCAGCAGTGCCTCAGTGGAGGTTACGGAAACGACCGATTCCGAAGGAAGGATTTCTAGATGCCTTCTGGATAGTGCTGGCAGAGTCATCAAGACCACACTCCACGATCAATTAGGAATCAAGCTCCAGCAAAAAGAGTACTCCTACTCCATGGGCGGCCAGTGTTTAGAGATCCGTGACACTCTCATTTACAATAAACAAGAGAGCCCCCAGATTAGACAGTGGGAATATGATAGCTCAGGGAGAGTGATCGCAGAAATTGCACATAGCGGTACACCCCAGCAAATGACCGTACGCTATAAGTACGACTGCATGGGACGCAAAAATCTAACGATCAAAAACGATGGCACAGAACTCTATTGTGACTATGACGGTAAAGGCAGGGTAGTCCACGAGTATGATTCCAAAAATACGTATGACCATCGCTATACTTATGATCCGTTCGATCATCCCATCTTGGTTGAAGATCCACTACAGCAGTGGAAAATCTCGCGTGCATATAATTCACAAGGACAACTTATTTCAGAAAGTTTTGATGATCTTAGTCTAGAATATACCTACGATGCTCTCAAACGACCAACTTCTATTACCTATCCCGATCAGAGCAGCTCCCATTATATTTATGAGGGTTTGTATCATTCTGAAACCATCAGACTCACTTCTGAGGGAGATGAACTCTATCACCACTATCTCAGATATGATCATGCCGGACATTTAAAGCATGTACAGTTCAAGAATAGCGAAGTTGCCTTTACACATGATCCCAAAGGACGCATCACACATATCAATAGCCCACACTATACTCAAAAAAATATATTTACAAAACAAGAGCATTTAGAAATGCTCTTTTATCAAGATCCCTTAGGAAAAGACCACTACAGTTTTTCATATGATTCTAGCGGACAGCTCACTTCAGAAGACAGCCACCACTATACTTACGATAATTTAGGAAACCGCCGCAGCGATAATTACACCCCTTGGAAAATCTGTCCCATCACCAATCGACTCCTTGCTACAGATACTAAAACCTATAGTTATGATGATAATGGCAACCTCATTTCCGATGGAGAGACTAACTATAGCTATGATTCCCTTGACAGACTCATTCGAGTAGAAAAAGAGTATAGAGTGACTACCTATACATACGATGCATTTCATCGACGCCTATCTAAAAAACAAGATAACCATGTCGAGAGGTATCTCTATGTCGGTTTTGATGAAATTGGATCCGTAGATAAAGATAATACCATTACAGCTCTGCGACCCCCAGGGAATGGACAAGCCATTGAACTCCAAGGGAAAGCCTATGCACCCATCTATGATCATCGAGGTTGCCTCAGAGTGCTCCTAGATATAGCTACAGGAGATCCAGTCGCCACATATAGATATGATGCCTTTAAAATTACCCAACAGCAAGGAATAGACTGCCCCTGGAAATATTTTGGCAAACGCTATGATCCCGAAACCAGCTTTACCTATTTTGGAAGACGCTATTATATGCACGAAGTAGGACGCTGGCTCACACTCGATCCCAGCGGATATTCAGCAGGAGAGAATGGTTACCTCTTTGTAAAAAACAGACCCTTTACCCTCTTTGATGCCTATGGATTGGTGATTAGCGATAACTTTAATTTTGGACTTAGCCTTGCAGAATCCGTTGTGACCCACGCACCTAGACTTTACTTCTTTAATTATTACTTATCATATGGCCTATATCGTGCCCAAGGAAAGCCTAAAGAAGACTTTAATGTCGTTTATGGACATGAGAACTCTGCAGCATATGAACTAGGAGAGTGCGATCCCAATCATCGCACAGCACTCATGACCCAAAATGGCATGATCACAACTAGAAAAGCCAGCACTGATAATGCCCTTAAAGTGCGCGAACATTATAAAATCTCTGGCATATGGAATGTTCATAATTCCACTACAGGGTTCTGTAACGACCTATTCGAAGTCATTTGTCAAAAATTAGGAATCCCCACCTATGCATCAACCGTCTCGCTTATCAAAATAAGAGAGTTATGCAAAATGCACGATAATGTTATCATACATGCCCATAGCCAAGGAGCTACGATTATTAGTAATGCAATGCAATACCTTACACCCGAAGAACTACGCAAACTGCATATCAGAACTTTTGGAGCCGCTACAATCATCTCTCCAAAAGGCCTAGGCAGCTGCTACAACTACATCAGCAAATGCGACCCCGTCCCATTTATCGCCGACCCCATCGGCATCATCCGCTCCCTCTACCGCAAAGACGACAGCATCACATTCCTAAGCCCCGACCACTTCACCTTCTTCGATCACGATATCCTTGGTAATACTTATCAAAAAAAGTTAAGAGTAGTTGCAGAAGATGATATTAAGAGGTTCAATTTATGAATAAAATTATATTACTAATATTATGTGTTTTAGTGTCTAGTTGTGTTCTTATGAGAGATCCAGAACCAGAATATATTCAAGCTGCTTACGCAACTATAGGCAAGCATATACGTCAACAAAAGCAATTAGGCTATTCTGTTGACGGAAATGGAGGGTCAATGACAACAGACGTTACGGAGCTCATGATTTCTTATGAAATTAATAAGGCAGTTGATATTTCTGAAGCCCGACAACGTTTAGTGATGTTAGTTGAATCTTTATTGGAAATTGCTAATAATGATTCTCGTTTACGGCCTTATATGCATTGCTATCCTTTTACTAACAAGAATGCACATATCAGTCTTAGTTTTAATGATAAAGCAAATTTATGTCTTTATCCAAATGTAGCATGTGTATTTAATGTAAATGGAATGGTATATTATTCTGTTGCATTTGATAATACATCGCCACTTGAAACTGAATTTGAAGAGCCATATGAAGAAGCACGAAGGAAAGTTTTTGGTTATTAGTCTCAATTATTCTTCTATTTGAGAAGACTTACGGAAGGCATCATTTTTTGCCTGAACATTAAAGAATTTAGATAATATGCCCTGCAAACGACGAAATTCTTCAGCGTGGGCTTTGTCCAGGTCCTTTTGTTCTTCCAAAAAGGCTTTTTGAGTGCTACCTTCAGCTTTTGCTTTCGGATTTTTTTTACCTATTTTTGTATCGGGTACATTCGCTGATTTTTTAGTTACAACATTCTGATTGAGTGACTTGAACGTATAATCTGTAAGAGGTTTAGATTCTTTTTGCATTTGCATCATCTGCAATCTTAGCAATACAGCATTGGTTAATGATTGGAATTCACTTCCAGAGAGAATTATTACGTTAGCATCTTTTAATGATAATTCAACTTCTTCGTATTCTTCTGCTTGAGATCCTACTGTTCCAAATTGTTCTTTAAAAGCTTGATTTGCTTTAGGGATTACAGGGCTTCTTACTATAAATCTTTGATTTTCATCCAAAGTTTGCGTTACATTTTCATGAAATATTAACTTTCCTGTTTTACTATTTCTAAATACAATGTTTCCTTCTTTTGCTTTTTCTTGAAGATGAGTTTTATCAATTTGTTCTATATTTAAATTTTTGAAAGTAAGAAAAATTTTTTCAGATTTATTATCTATAATATTATTTTTCTTATTACTAAAGTAAGCAACTTGAATGTCAGAAAAGCTTGAGAATTTTAATGCTAAATCATTGTTTGGTGGAATAGACATGAATCCTCCTAAACACTTTACTTAATTAAAGAATATTTTTTAATTTATGTCTAGTGTTGATAGAAAGATTTATTGTAATGAGTTAATATTTTATATTATAACTCATTAACTATTTTCGGATAAGTACTTGCCTAATTTAAAATTTCCTTTAACTTGAAACCCTGAAGGGTAAGTGATTAGACCTTCTCCGTGAAGGAGGTTATTTTTAAATTCTCCCTGTCTTATTGAACCGTCAGGAAGAACAACAGTCGCATAACCATTCATAAATCCTTTATTAAAGTGACCATGAATGAGTTTTCCTGAGGGAAATATGACTTTGGCTTCTCCTTCTAATAGGCCATCTTGAAGTGACCCACTTAAGAGCATACCTATTGGTAATCCTGACAATTCAAGCGGGGTTTCATTTCCAATTTGAGGAGATAAAGGAAAAGTTATTAAAATTTGTTCTTCACTCTTCTGGTCCTGCTCAAATACTATGGGACTAGTATCTTCTTCAGATTCATTAGATACATCAGTTTCTAAAAGATACCCCTCTTCAGAGGAAGATATAATTTGAATTCCATCAGGGTTGATGTCTTCTCCAGATCCATGAAGTAAGCCATGGATAAAGTGTCCTTTATGAGTTGTTCCATCAGATAATCTCATCAATCCTAAGCCATGTAGCTTTCCTAAAACAAAATTTCCTTGATGAAATTCTCCATCAGGAAAAATTACTTCAGAAAGTCCATGCAAATGACCATTTATAAAATTACCTTTCTGTTTTTCACCATCAGGAAATGTTATTGTTCCATGGATTAATTTGCCTTGATCAAAAACACCTTCTTGAATTTCTCCGCTAGGGAAAAGAATTTTACCTTCTCCATGGAGGACCCCTTGTTGAAATTTTCCTTCGTGAAGTTCACCATGACAAAAGATGAGTTTTCCAAAGCCCTCTAAAAGATTATTAGTGAAAAAGCCTTCATGGACTTCTCCGCATTCGAATACTTTTCTTTGAAAGGTATTAAAGTTATCTTCTATATAGCTTGAGATAAAATAAGAGGAAAATTTTGTCGAAAGGTACTTAATAAAAATATTGATTTGTTTCAACATGAGCTACCAAGTTTATATAAATTAATTATAAACTTGATAGCATTAAAACGCAACTAAATAATTTAATTATCCATTTAACTGTTTAAAACAACTATCAATATAGGTTAAGAGAGCAGAATTAGCTTCTTTAGCTATTGTTGATTTTTTAACAGCATTAAAAGAGTTAGTGGAAAAACTTTGTAATGCGCTATCGTCTCTCGGAAAAAGAGATACAATATTGTAAATTTCACCTACGTAGTCACAGCTGTGCAGAATTGAATCATTGATCTTAACATCAGTATGCTGAGCTTTAGCTCCAGTTTTAAGCATTGAAATCATTGCAATACTATCCAATTTACTTTTTTGAGAGTTTTCGTAAGTCTTAAATGCTTTTTGAAGCTCTGTTCTCTGGTCTTCAGTCCAATTTAATGATTTTTCACATATGCATTCTAAAAGAAAAGCGAAAGCAGTTATTTCCTGATGATTTTCAGAATTTCTTTCCTTAATTCTAATAGAAAGTTTTTCTAAAATACCCTTGTGTTCTTGAATTTTACCTTCTGAGGAATTTAGATAGAATAATGTCAAATACACAGCAGCTTTTGAAAAAGGATATAAAGAAGTTTCAGAGGAATTATTTTCATCTAGCCACTTATAAATTAAGTTAATTTCTTTAGTAAATTGCTCACCAGATAATTTAACATTTCCTAGACTAGAAATAAATTCAACAACATCTTTTAATTGTCTATACAGTTCAATTGATGTTTTATTGTAATTTAAATCTGCTGTCTTATGATCTTGCAGAGCTATCGCGGTTACATTCTCATTTAATCTTGCATTTAAGACTTTTTTATATGCCATAGAATGAACTTCGGCTTCTTCTGAGAGTTCAGTAGTTTTTGTAACTAATTTTTGAATTGCGTCGAAGCGAGTGGATAGGCCTGGGATGGAGTCTTTTGGGGCTGAGGGGTTTACGGTGGTGTGAACGATTTTGGAGTCAGGAGAGGGTCTTGCTGGGGGAGTTTTTGAGGCTACAGTGCTTTTGTTTGGATGATCGGTTGTATGGGATGGTCTAGCTGGAATAGACGGGAGAGTTTTATTTGGTACTGCTCCTGCATTTTTTGGCTGGGATTGAGTCGATAGATTCATAGGTGTTACGGTGTGGTCTTTTTGTGTTTGTTCAGTTTGTTGTCCGCTGGTCAACTTTCCTTTTGGAGCTTGTTTCTGCTGTATATCTTTCTGTGTATGCTCGATATCCCTGTGATGTCCACCGAATATTCCCTTTAAAGCGTGCATTGGTTGTCTCCTAAGATATTTTGTTAAGTTTTTGTTAATTCAATTTTCATAATATATCTTTATCTTCTATTATATTGCAATATGTATATTGTTTAAATTTTTTAATATAAATTTAGTTTTACTTAGTTTCTCCTAGGCATTCCCTGTCAAAGAAGTGGGATGTTTAGGGATTCTGGAGTAGGTCCTTGTCTTTCATTTTATTTTTGGGTAAAATGCCTAGGTCATTATCTCTGCGTATTCTGATCTTGAACCTTTTTAGGAGATTATAGTACGCAATAACATCGTAATTGTGAGATCAGATCATAATGGTTAGATTGATTTGTGAAAGACTAGTATTTTTAACACCTTCTATCGATGCTTTGATAAGGTCTCCTTCTGTTCAGCAGTTTTGTATAAGCTCTATTTGTGCAACGCGTTCTTATTTGAAATGTTGTTATATATCTCTTCATAACTTTCTTTTTGAAATTCTTGAAGTAACTAATATTGACGAAGCAAGTGAATTTGCCTTCTTTAAGGAAGCTCAAAACTTATCATGTACAAAATGGATAGCTACTGGACTGAGGATTGAGGGCCGGGCCTGCATAACTTATGCAGGAACCGGCACCAGACGTTCGAACTAATTACTCAGAGTCAGGCTCAGCACACTCACTTTCTTCAGACTGAAAAAGGTGACTCCAATCACCAGGTAAGTAAAATTCCCTTGGATGATATTCCATGCTAGTAGCATTGTTAGAAAGGCAGCAGAACGAAACGACAGCTAATAAAATGAACTTCATGATTCTCTCTTTAAAAATTTAAAAAATGTTAAACCCATTTATTTATTACAAATGGATCTACATTATTTTAAACCTTAGTTTTTAAGTTAAGTAGTGTAATTTATTTAAATTTCTTTATAAGATTTTTAATAACATATTATTTTAACTATTTTTATCAAAATTTTCAGGTAACTGTGATCGTTTTATTCCTCTCAGATGGAGTAGCCATAGAATTAGTCCTAAAAGGCCTACGGAACCCCACATCACAACATTTGGAAAAGTTATCCATTCTCTTTCTGGTTCGCTCTTTGCCCAACCTATACGTGAACCAAATGGCCAATAGAGTAAACTTGGTGCTCCTTGTATATTATCTTCAGGAACAAATCCCCATACACGGCTATCGCCGCTCATTGCATGATTGTCTCCAAGAGCGAGATAGTGCTTTTCTGGAATAGTAAGGCCAAATGTTTTAATAAAAGCTTCATTTATAGGAGGACCATGATCAATAAAAGCCACATAAGGACCACTGGAGTGAGAAAATTTTTCTCGTAAAGTTTCTTTTTCGATGAATTTTCTTAGGATTGGATCGTCTTTTTTGAGAACAATACCTCCCATCAAATAAAAATTACCATCTCTAAAATATGCGTAACGGTGAGGAAAATATAACTGATTTACAGTAGGTTCTTGTACATAGTTAAAATCGATACCATAATTATAAAATTGTTGAATTCTATCTGTCGAGCGTTTGTAAATAGGATGATCTGAAGAAAGTTCAGTAGTGATCCCACCCCAAGAAATACTGTAAGCCTTTCCGTGATAGAATTCATAAGTGCCATCTGGAACACCCTCCATATTTAAAAGGTTAGCTGGAGAAGTACTTCCCTCAGCGGAATAACGATGGACCTTTCCTTCTTTAATTGTAAATCTACCCGTATATAACGTATCCATAAGAGCATTTAAATGCTGTTTTTTAAGTGGCAGATATGTTTTGAAACCAGGAGCAATAAGCCCATTTCCATGAGAAATAGAAACAAA
>JABDDJ010000030.1:0-6952 GCA_013287645.1 Chlamydiota bacterium
ACCAGCTCTACAATCGACTATCTTTGCATTTTCAAACTCTGGAAAATATTTCTTTATTACTGGCAACAGCTGTCTTGCCACCTCCAAATCAGGTCTATCGTCTGTAAAGTGTCTTTCAAACGTAGCTCCAACTATGCATCTTCTCTTTTCAAGCGGTATTATATATCCATCCAATGTCACAGGCACCTCAAAAGATAGATCACTCGCTAATTCTAACTCTAACACCTGTCCCTTCAAGAACTTTACAGGAATTCCTTGACACTCTGGAAAATCCAACACCTGTGCCCCTGCGGTAATTAAAATTTTATCAAAGTCATTTAATTGGGAAAGTGTCTCTACATGTCGCTTCTCGAAAGCTGCTCCCTTATCCTCACAGGCTTTCCACAAGCCCAACAAATACTCTGGACAGTTCACGCACCACGCTTCTGGTACATGTAAAGCTGAAAAACCTAAAAAATTTTGCATTGTCACTTCTGGATAAAGCTGCGCGCTCTGGCTATAAAGCTCTAATGTCTCTTCTGTCACCGAAATTCGATACAATCCTGTCTGGCGTGCAACTGGTCTTCCCCATGCCCCCGAAGCCACCCTTAAAAGATTTTCTGTACATGCCATCCCCTCGCGTCCGCCGGGATTCAACCTAGCACGAGACCCTCCAAATGGATGCAACAACCCTGCCGCCATCCCAGATGCTCCGGCCCCAATCCCGCTCCGATCAAAAACAACCACCTGGGTCTCTTCCGCACAAAGCAAATGCCACGCGGCCGACAAACCTGCAAATCCTGCTCCTATCACTGCTATTCGTAACATCATAGCAAAAGTATGAAGCAAAATTTATTATCGTGCTTGCAAAATATTCGATGCTCTCGTAGTATTTTAGCGTAAATGATTCCTAATAGGGTGTCGCCAAGCGGTAAGGCAGCGGATTTTGGATCCGCCATTCGGAGGTTCGAATCCTTCCACCCTAATATATTGTGAAAAGATGTTCTTCTCGCTAACCCAAGGTTAGCAGCTCAGCATCCCATGAGAAGGGCGCCCGACATCACCTCCACATCCGTGGTTTCTTGTCGTCTCTCCCTTTTTTATCACATACAATTTGTTTGGAGGAAGCCTATGAAACTTAAGCTATTAAAACGCTCTGCTGAGCGCAAACTCGACGCTAAAAGACTACGCCGCGAAGGCCTTATCCCGGCCGTTTGCTATTCTAAAGGCAAAGTCGGCGAAAATATCGCCGTCGACGCCACTGAATTCAAGTCATTCTTACGTCAAGTCCTACCCGGACGTCTGCCCACCACCATCTTCTCCCTGGTCGACCAAGGAAAAGAAAGACGCGTCATCATCAAAGATATCCAATACAATATCATCAACTACGATGTCATCTCCCTCGACTTCGAAGAACTGCATGACAACCAACATGTAAACATCAAAGTACCCATAGAAAGCTCCGGAGCCAACGAGTGCATCGGTGTAAAACTAGGCGGCGTCCTACGCCAAGTCATCCGCCACGTCCGTGTCAGATGCTTGCCCAAAGACATCCCCGCCTTCTTCACACTCGACGTCACCGAACTCCAAATGAGCCAGTCCAAGCGCCTTTCAGACATCAAATGGCCTGAAACCGTGCGCCCATTAGCTGACCTCAAAGAAGTCGCAGTCGTCATCGTTAAGAGATAAGGGAAATTGTGGAAGACGTTAACAAACATAAACGCTGGATCATCGTAGGTCTAGGAAACCCAGGTCTTGAATACTCCAAGACCAGGCACAACCTAGGCAAAATGGTCGTTCAACATCTTGGCCATGAACTCAACTGGCCCTTCAAAAAAGATCTGAACACCAGCAACGAAATTGCCCGCGGCGTCGTCAACGGCGTTAACGTCCAACTCATTATACCCATGAAATTTATGAACGAAAGCGGAAGAGCCATACGCCTATTCCTTGGCTACTATCGCCTCTCCGCCGAAGAACTCATCGTCGTCCTCGACGACGCAGCACTGCCGTTCGGCACCCTACGCCTCCGCGAATTCGGAAGCGCCGGCGGCCACAATGGCCTAAAAAGTATTGAAGAACATGTGGGCACACAACGCTATGTCCGTCTTAGGATGGGAATAGGGCAGCCCAAAACGGGGCAAGACCTCGCAGATTATGTGCTGGAACGTTTTAGCGCAGATGAGGAAGCACAACTTCCCGAGTTCCTCGACAAAGGAACCAAAGCCCTAAAACATACCATCGAACATAGCGTGGATCTCGCAATGAATCTAGTGAACACAAAAGATTGTTAGGGGATTAAAACCTATGAGCAGAAAAGAACCCCAGCTTTACGAAGGGATGTACATCATCAGCGCCAAGTTAAGTGACGAAGCGCGCCGTAAAGCTTTTGATAAAATTGTCGTCGGCATTACCAGCCGCGGTGGCGAAGTGCTCAAACTCCATGAGCAAGGGCGCAAAAAACTCGCCTATGAAATCAATGACCACCGCGAAGGGTATTACTACCTTCTCTATTTCTCAGCACTCCCAGGAGTGATTGAAGAAATCTGGGACGAATACCACATCAGCGAAGACCTAATTCGCTTCTTAACGTTGCGAACCGATAAGGTACTCGAGAAGCTTGAGTTCCCTCAGATCGCTGAATAATTTATAAGATGAGGAAGAAGCAATGCTAAAAAGACCTACTACACCAAGACCCCCAGCAGAAAATGGCGGACCAGATTCGCGCTCCAAGCGCCGCAAACGCTGTCCATTCACCGCTGTCGGAATTAGAGAAATCGATTATAAAGATACAGAAACACTCCTGAAGTTCATCACTGAACGAGGAAAAATACTCCCTCGCCGCATCACAGGCGTTTCTGCGTTCCATCAAAAACACCTAGCCAAAGCGATCAAGCGTGCCCGTCATATGGCACTGCTGCCCTTTGTGGCTGATCTGTAAACACGGAGGATAGAACGTCATGGCTATTAAAATTTTGTTGCTCAAAGACGTCGATAAGCTCGGCCGAGCCGGAGATATCGTCTCAGCACGACCAGGATATATCCGTAACTACTTGCTGCCCCATGGCTTTGCCGAGATTGCCACAAAGCTAGCACTCCATAAGCAAGCCCGCATCCAAGAAGAGAGACGCCAGCAAGCCATCCTCGATAAAGCCGATGCAGAGAAAGTCTCTGAAGCTTTGAAGCAGATCCAGCTGACAACTATTGTAAAAGTCGACCACGAAGGCCATATGTATGGTTCCGTCAGCTCACTCGATATTGTCCATCTGATCAAAGAACAGTCAGGTATCGAGATCGAACGTCGTAACGTACAGCTCAAACACCCCTTGAAGAATACAGGAAAACATACTATTCCTCTAAAACTCAAAGAAGGTGTTGCAGCAGAGCTCATTATCGACATTATCGCCGAAGGTGCCCCAGAAACAGCACCCCAAGCCTAAAAAGAATTTAAACGCAAAGGCGCAAAGACGCAAAGAAAAATCATATTTATCTTCGCGCCTTTGCGCCTTTGCGTTTAATATTAATCAGAGAAATTATGTCTATTTTTCACTCCCCAGCAAAACTCAATCTCTTTTTACGCATACTCTACAAGCGTGAAGATGGCTATCACGAGCTCGCATCCCTGTTTCAAGCCATATCCCTTTTTGACACGCTCACCTTTACGCCCACACAAGATCCCGACCGGCTAACTGTCGAAGGCATCACAATGCCAACTGACAATTCAAATTTGATTTTACGAGCAGCCAAATTATTTCGCGACAAAACAGGCTTAACGCTTAATGTCAACGTGCATGCAATCAAACGTATCCCTTTAGAAGCCGGTTTAGGCGGAGGCAGTAGCAATGCCGCCACAACGCTCTGGGCTATGAATGAACTAACCCAACGCCCGGCAACATTACAACAGCTAACGGCATGGGGAGCAGAGCTTGGTTCGGATGTCTCCTTTTTTCTTTCGAACGGCACAGCCTATTGCACAGGGAGGGGAGAGAACCTCATTTCTTTACTTCCCCTAAAACAACCACCTTCCATCACAATAATTAAACCCAACTTTGGACTCAGTACACCACTCGTTTACCGCACCTTAAAGGCAGCAGAGCTCCCACAACGCGATCCAAAACTTGCTCTAAAAACATTTTATGAAGGCGAACCAAGCTACTTCAACGATCTTGAAGTTCCTGCCTTTTCACTCTCTCCAGCCCTAAAAGAGCTACAAGAAAAACTATTAAAATCTGGATTTGAAACAGTAGTCCTGGCAGGTTCAGGATCTTCCCTATTTTGCATAGGAGAAGGAAACCCACCACAACAGAACGACCTACTCGTTCATAAAGTGCATTGTGTTAGCCGATCGGATGGATCTTGGTACAACCCCTATGGTACCTAAATAAGGCTTACGCATATGCATAGGACAAGTGCGATCAAATCTCCGTAAATTGTGCAAATTTCTTGACTTAATGCCTTTTGAGATCACACAATAGAAGTATGAATATTCGATTTGATAAAGCCAAAACTATTCTAGAGCCCTATCGTAAATATCTATCCCGTTTGGGCACTCTATATGTCTATTGAACTTAACATATTGAAGCAGGTATGTAGCCAATTAGATACTCAAGGTATCTCTTACATGTTAACCGGTTCATTTGCTGCCAATTTTTATGCTGTGCCCCGAATGACAAGAGATATCGATATTGTAATCGAAATCAAAATGAAAGAGGCTGACAAAATTTATCAGATTTTTCAAAAAGATTTCTATGTGGATAAAATTGCAATTGGTGAAGCTATACAACGCCAGAGCATATTTAATATCATCCATAATGAGTATGTTTTTAAAATTGATTTCATTGTTCGTAAAGACGATGAATATCGTCTAGTTGAATTTAAACGAAAAAGAAGAATTAAACTAGATAATGTATCCATTTGGATAGTGTCTCCAGAAGATCTCATTATTTCAAAGTTATATTGGGCAAAAGATAGCCTATCCGAAATGCAAATCAAAGACGTAAAAAATCTTTTGTTGACCATGCATCAGCTTGATCACGACTATATACGCGAATGGGTCAACAAGTTAAACCTTGAAGTTCTCTACGAAAAAGTAGGTACTCATGCATGATACTTCACTCGATATGGATGAAAAAATGCGTGAGATAGTAAGAGCAAAAACGCCTTTAGAGCGAATTAAAATGGGATGTTCGATGTATGAAACATCCAGGTATTTAGTCCAACGCTACATTTTAGAGGGCAACCCTTCAATTTCAAAAAAAAGACTTCGAAAAGAACTTTTTCTTAAGTTCTATAGAAACGATTTTCCTTCTGCAGAATGTGAACGCATAGTCAAGCATCTTCAAAAATGATCGAATCTTGGTACAACCCCTATGGTACCTAAGTAAGGCTTACGCATATGCATAGGACAAGTGCGATCAAACTCCTTTGAGAACCATTGCGAGTGACCGCGCTGCTGCTGAGTACTGTAGTATTGATCAAACTGCTTACTGAACGAAAGAGTAGAGTCATGCGACAAAATACCCTTAGCAATCCCTCTTTCGATCAAAGCTTGCGTTTTCAACAAATGATGATGCTCCAGCCGCTCCGCTCTCTCTACAAAACTCTCTTTATCAATACGCCCTAGACGCGCGTCACCCCATAAAAGTTCAAAAGATGAATTAGATTGAGCATTATGCAGTTCAAAAAGGATTGTTTGTACGATCTTATCAATATTTCTATTAGAATTAACATAGATCGTACGAGTTTCTGCTTCCCAGAGACCTTGAAATCCGATCTTTTTCTTAGACATTGTAGCCAGAGTAATCTCACCCTCCTGACTTGCCTTTTCAATTAATGCACGCGCCTCAGGCAAAAGATAGATTTTTCTAACAGCAGGCTCCAATTCAGCTGGACAATTCTTAAATTGAATAGTTCCAAATAATGAAAACGGAAACAAAACTAAAACTAAAAAATAAACAAACATGCAACAAAATATAACAGATAGCAAAACAAAAAAGCAAATTAAATTATTTTATTCTATTAATCTATCTTTCACTTGAATTGAAGTATGTTATTTGATATTCTTTTTCTATAAAAATATAGGAGCTTGATAATGTTAAATTTAGATACCATTCCAGGCATTCCAGCCAAATTTCATCCCTTTTTGCTTGGTCATGAAAAATGCTCCGAAAAAGACCTTAAAACCAAACTAGACTCGAAAAAGTTTGGAGCAATTATACTCGATCCTAATGAATTGACTTTAAGAAGTACAGATCCAACAGATCCAAAAGATACTTCAAATTCGGAATTCTATCGCGTTCGCAAGGCAAAGAAATTTGAAGAATTTCTCAAAGATAATGATTTCGGCAATGAGTTTGAAGTCGCAAAGAGCTACCTTTATTGGGATGAGAAAGAAAAAAAGTTTTACACAGTCACTAAAAAGTTAAATGTATCTGATGAAGTTGCAAAACCAATTTCTGAAGCGGTAGAAAACAAGTTTAAAAATGGTAAAGAACTTACAGGGCAAAGACTCAATTTATCTCAAGGAAATCCTCAAAGAGAACTAACTGTTAATCAAGCGAAAGGTTTAGCATCCCTTACTACTCTTGGTTATGGAAAATTAAGTTATGATGATCTTTACTTTACAAAAGAAGGAAAGGTAGCAATTAATGATACATATCCAAATTTGCGACAAGTAAAAAAAGATTATTCAAAAATCAACCTTATCAGTCTATTTTTTGATATAGACTTTGTTTTATCGGCAAAAATTATTCATTCTTTAGGAATGTTAAAGTCATATTGCAGCAATAATCTAGCTTTTAGTGAGGTCCAACAACTTGAAGACAACTCCACTAGTCAAATTTCTAAAAAACTAGCTTATAAGGCTGGCCGTGTAGCTGTAGCAGTCATTTTTACTCTAGTCGCATTAAATTATTTACCCTTGGCACCTGTTGCAATCTCAGCGCTTAAAATTTCCGTGCTAGGATATGGTATT
>JABDDJ010000030.1:7052-30014 GCA_013287645.1 Chlamydiota bacterium
TAGCAGTCATTTTTACTCTAGTCGCATTAAATTATTTACCCTTGGCACCTGTTGCAATCTCAGCGCTTAAAATTTCCGTGCTAGGATATGGTATTATAAGAGGAGCAGCTTTGGGTTTTGAATTTGGTATTATTAAGCTTTTACGTTTTTTGGGTTCCAAAGAAACTTTAGCGCAATAAAAATCTACTCAATGTCTCGAAGCCCTATGGGCATCCAATGGCTTTTATGATAATACAAGCGAATAGGGGGTTCATTAATTAGACTTCCATATCTTTCACTAGGTAAGGCTCTTCCATCAACATCAAGCACTTCCCCAAAATGCTTATCATATTGAGTAAAC
This sequence comes from Chlamydiota bacterium, assembly GCA_013287645.1. Lineage (GTDB taxonomy): Bacteria > Chlamydiota > Chlamydiia > Chlamydiales > JABDDJ01 > JABDDJ01. Next base: position 7,393 of record JABDDJ010000030.1, read on the forward strand.
ACATGGACTGGAACACCGTAAAGATCGGATGCAGCATAGCATTCTGGTACACCACCCCAAAAGCGAGTCTTACGTATATCACTAACATACGCATCAAAATCACCTAAAATAAGATTTTTTTCTTTGTATTTCTCCATATTTTTTACTAACTGATCTGCAATCTCATCTCTAACGTAATGTGCCACAGTAACTGTTCCAAGGAGAGCTACCTGTCTAGCATAAACCTGATGTGCAATAGAATGAAATAAGCAGCTGCCATCCCCAGGGACATAAATAGCTCTGTAATGAGTTAATAGATCAAATGATTTTTCTTGATCTGCTACAGGCAAATCATTATCAGAGAGTTCTTTCGAATAGTTAAATAAAACTATCGACTGCTCACGGGTAAGTTTTGCATCCCTAAGCATGTGACAGGCTGAAAGAATCCAGGACTTCCTTAATTTTGCCTCCTCCGGCTCATTTAATTTATCAATACAAAATTTGAAGTTATTAAAAATTTTATCATTAGTAATATATTCTCCCGAGCTATAGTATTTTTTAAATCGGCATATATTCGTTTTAATACTCTCAAATAATGACGAATGGTTTCGCTCTACAAAACTATTGTACTCACTAAAATGAAAATTTCTAGTATTAAATACCATTCTAATCCTAGTTTTTATTTTATTATAACATCATAAAGTTAATTCTATATTAATTTTAATTAATCACTTGATGATGCAAATTTATGATTTTTTCTTGAATTGAAGTATGTTATTTGATATTCTTTTTCTATAAAAATATAGGAGCTTGATAATGTTAAATTTAGATACCATTCCAGCCAAATTTCATCCCTTCTTGCTTGGTCATGAAAAATGCCCCGAAAAAGACCTTAAAACCAAAATTGACTCTTTTGATAATCTTCTTAATAATATGAACTCGCCTACGTATGATGCTGGAGAATGGATTATAGGTAGTACAGATCCAAAAGATACTTCAAATTCTGAACTCTATCGCGTTCGCAAGGCAAAGAAATTTGAAGAATTTCTCAAAAATAATAATTATGGCAATGAGTTTGAAGTCGCAAAAAGCTACCTTTATTGGAATGAGAGTAAAAAAAAGTTTTATACAGTCACCCAAAAATTAAATGTATCTGATGAAGTTGCAAAACCGTTCTCTGATAAAGTAGGAGACAAGTTTAAAAAAGCACCTGATGGTAAAGAACTTACAATGCAAATGCTCAAATTATCTCAAGGAAATCCTCAAAGAGAACTAACTGTTAATCAAGCAAATGGTTTAGCGTACCTTACTACTCTTGGTTATGAAAAATTAAGCTATAATGATCTTTACTTTACAAAAGAAGGAAAGGTAGCGATATCTGATACATATCCATCTTCGCGACAAGGGAAAAAGTATTATTCAAAAATCAACTTTTTCAGTCTATTTATTGATATAGACTTTTTTTTATCGGCACATGTTATTAATTCTTTGGGAATGTTAAAGGCTTATTGCAATAAGGAAGCTTTTAAAGAGGTCCAACAATCTGCAGACAACTGCACTAGCCGGATTTCTAAAAAACTAGCTTACAAGGCGGGTCGTGTAGCCATAGCAGTCATTTTTACTCTAGTCGCATTAAATTATTTACCCTTGGCACCTGTTGCAATCTCAGCGCTTAAAATTTCCGTGCTAGGATATGGTATTATAAGAGGAGCAGCTTTGGGTTTAGAATTTGGTATTATTAAGCGGTTAAATTTTTTGGGCTCTAAAGAATCTTTAGAGCGCCCGCGCAAAATTTGACAACAATGGTGTCATTTAGTACAATTTCAAAGAAATGCTTAAAGGAGCATAACCGTGTTTTCCATTGTCCTAGAAAAATTTTGTTGTAATGTAGCTCGCTCAATTTCTATTTTTTCCACAACCCGTTAGGGTTATCTCTATCTTTTCCCACATTTTTAGCGTTTAAAAAGCATTATAATTAATTTTAACTATGGATTTATAAAATGGACAAAAATTCTAGACCTTCTCAGATCGTTCTCGGACTGGCACTTTTTTCGATGTTCTTTGGTTCGGGTAACTTGATATTTCCTCTTTTTTTGGGCTCTATGGCTCAGGGGGATTGGTACATTGCCTTAATGGGATTTCTTCTGACAGCTGTATGCCTTCCTGTTTTAGGAGTGATGGCGATGGTGATGTATGAGGGGCAATACCGTAAATTTTTTGATCTCCTGGGGCGTCCTTGGGGATTTCTGTTAACATTTATTTTACTTTTAGTTTGGATTCCTTTGGGGTCTGGGCCCCGCTGTATCTCGCTAAGCTTTGCAAGTTTAGGAACTTATCTGCATGTCGGATCACCTTGGGTTTACGGAGCCCTCTATAGCATCGCCACCTGCTTAATCGTATTGCGCAGGGGAGGTATGTTAAAGATCCTTGGCTCGTACCTAACTCCTGCATTACTCATTTGTCTGACCTTAGTATTTGTTGCCAGTTTCTCTGTTGATTCATCATTTAGTTCGGGATCGGATTCTTTAGGCCTGCTGTCACAGAGCCTTGTGGAGGGTTATAATACGATGGACCTCATTGCATCGTTCTTTTTCTCCGCATCGGTGATTGGAATTTTACAAAAGCAGGGTGGAAATCTCTCTTCAAATTTAAAATTGACGTTTCAGGCAGGCATGATCGCAGCTGTTGTTTTAGCTGCCGTCTATGCTGCATTACTCTATTCTGCAGCAGTCCATAGCGCGGAATTAGTGAATATACCAAAGGAGCAGATGCTGGCTCAGCTTGCAAAAATTACTTTGGGGCAGAATCTGGGAATTGTGGCCGCTTTGGCTATCTTCTTGGCCTGCTTTACGACTTCGGTTGCACTTGTGGCTGTGTTTACAGAATTTTTAACGGATTCGATTTTTGGTTCTAAGAAGATGTATGGCGTTAGCCTTGGTATTACCCTTGTGGGCAGCTACTTTATGTCTATTACAGGGCTAGAAGGAATTACAGCGGTAACATCTCCAGCGTTGCAGATTTGTTACCCGTTATTACTACTGGTGATTATCTGGGGCGTCATCAAAAAATCTTGGCAATACTACAGCGATAAGAAATTAGTTACTTCCACGGATTAAAAAGAAATTAAACGCAAAGCCGCAAAGGCGCAAAGATTTTTTGAATCTTTGCGCCTTTGCGGCTTTGCGTTTAATTTAGTATTTAAGACTTAGGACTATTCCAGGTTTCGAATTGAAAGCCCGGCAATTGATGAGAAGCAAGTTCATTAATTAGATTAAGGGGTAACCTGTTACCTTCCCAATCATGATAAGGTACCCACAAGACTTTATAACCTATAAGTTGTCCATCTTGATCAAGGCCACGTGGATCTAGCAGAGTCTTATCCATTTTTTCTGTCTGAATCCCAAAAAAGAGTGTTTTTTCTTTTTTATATTTCTCGGGAACACGGTTAGGAACTTGGCGCTCTTTTCCTTCAAAATGTACGGTTTTAATCTCTTTTTGCGTAACACCGCACATTCCATCAGAACAAAAGTGATTTATGCTTTTTGTATTAGAAACACTCATTGGATAAATATATTCAAAATCAACTGGACCAAGAGGCGATTCGCTAAGTAAATAAGCAATTACGATAGATTGATCGAGAACACGTTTAGTTTCATAATCTTTAACGCCTTTGACTCCTTCTAAAACATTTAACCAGTATTTTTCGCGCTTTTCGATTGTCTCTTTTGCTTGCAAAAACTCATTTTGCAGCCTAAAGGCTTGTACAAGTGGAGCAATTACAGTAAGGAAAGAAAAAATCCTCATTCCAGCTGAAAACACACTCTCTCTTTCTACATTGACTTGGCCTTCTTTATCTCTAATGTAAGTCCAATTCCTTCCCAGAGTAAAATAATTTCTAAGATTAACGAAACTTTCTACATGTTTATTCGGTTCAAATGCATCTCGAGCAAAGGTTGTTCTATCTTCAGAATTAGGCGCAAGATAAGGTATAGTTGATTCACTTGACATCTCTTTAATTCTCCTAACTAGCTTTTTCTATAATTATAATTCATAAATATTAATTTTATGTTAAGTTTATTAAAATTTTTTATTGTATCTTTGCCCCTTTGCGTTTAATTTTTTTAAGACTTAAGATAAAGTAATCTTTTGATTGAGGGTAACGATGTCTTCACGGGAACGGTTGTTACATGCTGCTGCAGCGAACCCAGCCTATTTTACAGATCTAGAGGAGCGCTATGCGCAGGATCCGACTAGTCTTCCCGAGGATTTGGTACTGGCCTTGCAGGAGCTTCACGCTAAGCCGGAAATTACCATCGAAGAGCCTAAGATCGCTGTTTCGGAGGAGAAGGCTCAGCCAAGTTCTGTTCTCTACTATCCCAAGTTAGAGTTTGTAGGCAGCACAGATTTCCGTATTTTTAATCTCATTGAAGCATACCGCAAATATGGTCACTTGGATGCGCAGATCAATCCTATCGCTACGCATTCTCCCGAAGGGCATTGGAATCTAAGCATTGAGGCGGCGGGCTTTACAAAACAAGATTTGTCTACTCATTTTCCTACCTGTGGTTTGCTGCAGGAAGAGAAGGCGCCTCTTTTAGAGATTGTTCAGACTTTGCGCACGATCTACTGTGGAAAAATTGGGCTAGAGTACATTGGCATACAAAATCCTGAGTTAGAGATCTGGATACAGCAAAAATTTGAGAATCCGCAGCAAAAGAGTCACTTGTCCATCGAGCAGAAAAAACTCATTTTGGAATTCTTAAATAAATCGGAGCTTTTCGAAAACTTTTTGCATACAAAATATACGGGTCAAAAACGTTTTTCATTGGAAGGTGGGGAGACTCTTATTCCAATGTTGGCTGTCCTGCTTGAAGCGGGTGTTGAACTGGGTGTTGAAGAGTTTTTGATAGGGATGGCCCATCGTGGACGCTTGAATGTCCTGGCAAGCATTTTAAATAAATCTTACTCGATGATCTTCTCGGAGTTCGAGGATAATTATATTCCGGAATCTTTTGAGGGTAGCGGCGATGTAAAGTACCATAAGGGGTTCTCTTCACTTGTCAAGACGGTATCGGGAAAAGAAGTAAATATTATTTTAATTCCCAACCCTAGCCATCTTGAAGCCGTTGATCCTGTTGTAGAGGGTATTGCTAGGGCCAAACAGACGCAGGGAGAAAAATCTACACGAGAGATAGTGCCTGTATTGATTCATGGCGACGCTGCGATCTCTGGGCAAGGGGTAGTCTACGAAACTCTGCAACTTTCGCGTTTGGAAGGGTATGCCACAGGCGGTACTATCCACATCGTGATCAATAATCAGATCGGCTTTACAACACTTCCTAGAGACTTGCGCTCTACACCTTATTGCACCGATATCGCTCATGCATTTGGTGCACCGGTCTTTCATGTGAATGCTGAAGAGCCTGAGGTGTGCGTTTATGCCATCATTTTAGCGATGGAAATTCGACAAAAATTTAAATGCGATGTCTTCATCGACCTAAACTGCTACCGTAAGTACGGCCATAATGAATCGGATGAACCTGCCTTTACGCAGCCTACAGAATATAAACTCATTGCTTCGAAGAGGCCGATCCGAGAGCTTTACCGCGATTATCTTATTGAGCAGGGGATTGTCGAAAAGCGTGTTGTAGAGTCACTAGAAAGTGAATTTACTCAAGCTCTTCACAGTGCGCATGAAGCGATTAAAGCCGATTCTGGAACTGATGAGAAGGCTCCATCAAAAAATGTATCTATTCCGTACGATCCATTTAAGGCGGTTGCTACAAATGTGCCAGAAAACACCCTATGGTTTCTAGCTGAACGAATCACAGACATTCCTAGCGAGTTTAAAGCACACCGAAAGCTGGTCCATCTGCATGAAGAGCGTAAAAAGGCCTTAGCCTCTCCCAAAGACAAGAAAGCTATTGATTGGGGAACCGCTGAAATATTGGCCTATGCCTCTCTGCTCAATGAAGGCACTCACGTACGTTTTTCGGGACAAGATGTATGTCGAGGAACATTCAGCCATCGGCATGCTACCCTGGTAGATCAGGAGCAAGAAAACAAGGTCTATATTCCTCTGCAGAATATCAAAAAAGAGCAAGGATTATTCGAAATTTATAACTCTCCACTCTCAGAATATGGAGTGCTCGGCTTCGATTATGGATATAGCATTGGACATCCTGAAGCGCTGACTATCTGGGAAGCACAGTTTGGCGACTTTGCGAATGGAGCGCAGGTGATCATCGACCAGTTTATTGCCACTGCTGAGCAGAAGTGGGGCCAAAAGGCGCCTATCACGCTCTTTTTACCGCATGGGTATGAAGGTCAAGGCTCTGAGCACTCTTCGGGACGCATAGAACGCTTTTTGAATCTCTCCGGAAATGATAACTGGCAGATTGTATACCCCACAACACCCGCACAGCATTTTCATCTGCTGAGGCGTCAAGTACACTCTGAGGCCTTCAAGCCCTTGGTTGTTTTTACGCCTAAGGGGTTGTTGCGCTATCCAAAATGTCAAAGCTCTCTCCAAGAATTTCTGGAAGGGAAATTTCAGTTTATCATCGAGGACCCCATACCCCAAGGTAAAGTCACAAAACTCCTTTTTTGTGCCGGTAGGGTTTACTACGACATCATCTCAGTGTTAGAAAAGGAACAGCTTTCGGCTGCTATCGTGCGCATCGAGCAGCTCTATCCTCTAAACAGCGAAGAAATTAAAAAAATGATGAGCAAGCATGCAGACCTTAAAACTTGTCTCTGGGTACAAGAAGAACCTGCCAATATGGGCGCATGGGACTTTATCCACTCGCAATTTCCAGCTCTACTCCCTAAAAATGTCACACTCAAGTATATCGGAAGAGAACGCTCTGCCTCTTCAGCAGCAGGCTCGCATGCCCTACATAAAATCCAGCAAGACGCCTTTATAAGTGAACTTATTCAGGAATTTAAAAATGAAAGTTGATATCAAAGTACCCCGTATGGGTGAGTCTATCAGTGAAGCGACCATAGGGACCATCTTCAAACAAAGTGGAACAGGGGTCCAGCTCGATGACGAAATTCTGGAACTCGAGACCGATAAGGTCAATCAGGTCCTCTACGCACCCAAAAAAGGGGTCCTAACCCTCTCGGTAAAAGAGGGCGATAAAGTCAATATAGATGCAACTATTGGGTACATAGAAACAGAAGCTACAGCAGCGGCAACACCACCTAAAGAAAAAGAAAAAGAAAAAACTCCAGAACCTGCTCCTAAGCCTGCGGAAGAGAAAAAGCCACCACAGCCACCTAAACAGACTCAAGAATCCAAATCAATCCGCTTTACTGAAGAAGAGTTTGTCAAAGAACTGAAAGGCACTCCTTCCACAAAACCCGCTCAGACTCCTAAGCCCTCTCCCAAAGCTCCAGCACCTACTTCTGGTGAGCGCGAAACCAGACGCAGAATCCCCTCTATCCGCCAGGTTATTGCTAAACGCCTCGTCAAAGCGCAGAATGAATCGGCCATGCTCACTACCTTCAATGAGGTAGACATGTCCGAAGTCATGCACTTACGCACCACATTCCAAGAAGAATTTACCAAAAAGCATGGTGTTAAACTTGGACTCATGTCATTTTTTGTCGACGCGGCAGTCTCGGCGCTCAAAGCTTTTCCCATAGTTAATAGCTATCTGGATGGAGAAGAGATTGTTCAACGCAATTATTACGATCTAGGCATAGCCGTAAGCACCGATCGAGGACTTTTAGTGCCTGTCATCCGCGATTGTGATAAACACTCGATGGCAGAAATCGAAGCTCAATTAGTCGAATTCTCTCAGAAGGCACGCGAAGGCACCATCGCTATCGATGACCTACAGGGCGGGGGATTTACCATCACCAATGGAGGCACTTTTGGATCCCTTTTATCAACTCCTATTTTAAATCCACCCCAAGTCGCCATCTTAGGCATGCATAAAATCCAAAAACGGCCAATTGCTATGGATGATCAAGTCGTTATTCGACCCATGATGTACCTGGCTCTGAGCTATGATCACCGCCTAGTCGATGGAAAAGAGGCTGTCCAATTTCTGGTGCATATCAAAAATATGATCGAAAATCCCTCACGGATCCTACTACAGGTCTAACATGAGCGCAAGTCAGTACCATGTCGCAGTGATAGGAGGAGGGCCGGGTGGTTATGTAGCAGCTATTCGATGCGCTCAATTAGGCTTTAAAACAGTCTGTATCGATAAGCGCGCTACGCTAGGCGGCAGTTGCCTCAATGTCGGTTGCATCCCATCTAAAAGATTACTCCACGTTTCAGAACACTTTACCATTCCCTTAGACTTTACCAAAGTGATGGCCGAAAAAGATAAAGTTGTCTTTGATTTAGTCACATTGGTGGCCAATCTCTTTAAAAAGCATGGAATTGACAGAGTAGAAGGCAGCGCATCCTTTAGTAGCCCTACAGATATTACTGTCACAAAATCGGATGGGTCTACAGCCCAAATTCATGCCGATAAAATCATTATTGCAACTGGCTCAGAGCCTATTCCACTTCCCTTTGCACCCTTTGACGAAAAGGCTATTGTCTCTTCAACTGGAGCGCTAGAGCTCACACAAATACCCAAGAATTTTCTTGTCGTTGGAGGAGGGATCATTGGCGTAGAAATCGCCTCCGTTTATCAACGGCTAGGCTCCAAAGTCACCATTGTTGAGATGCTCGATCACATTTGTCCCGGCGTAGATCCTCTTTTAGCCAAAACACTCTTTCAATCACTTAAGAAGCAAGGATTAGAATTCCATCTCGAAGCCAAAGTAAAAGCCATTCAAAAAAATAGTAGTCAGTTAACGATCGAAGTTGAAAAAGAGAACAAAACCCTCAAATTTGAAGCCGATGCTGTCCTTGTCTGCGTAGGACGAAGGCCCTATACCAAAGGATTAAATCTAGAAAAGATCGGAGTCACTTTAGACCAAAAAGGACTCATACAGGTCGACGACGCCTTCCAAACCACTCAAAAAAATATTTACGCCATTGGAGATGTCATTGCAGGCCCAGGACTAGCCCACAGAGCTTCCGAAGAGGGAGTGGTGCTTGCTAATCACCTGGCCGGAAAACCGGGCAAAATCAATTACCTGGCCATCCCCAGTGTTATTTACACCTCTCCAGAGGTCGCTTCAGTCGGACTCACCGATCAATTTGCCAAATCCAATGGAATTGAAACCATCAGCGCTCAGATTCCCTTTCTCGGAAATGCCCGCGCTCGCTGCGTAAACGCCACGGAGGGCTATGTCAAAATCGTTGGAGACAAAAAGAGCGGAAGATTAATCGGTATGCACATCATAGGAGCTAATGCTTCTGAGCTTATTGCCGTCGGCGCCCTAGCCATCGAAGCAGGCCTCACCATCGCCCAGCTCGCCAACACACCCTTTGCCCATCCCACCCTATCCGAAGCCATCAAAGAAGCCGCCGCCCATGCCCTCGGCCAAGCCATCCATGTTTAATTTTTTACAATATTAAAATTAGAATTCTCTGCGTTTAGCGAGCGAGTTTTCATACGGGATGACCCATAGTGTTAGGAAATTTTTACATATTTTTTAATTTTCAGATACCACGGAATATCCAACAAATCATCACGTGTTAACCCGAATAAGAGATATGTTCTTTCTGAACAATAATTATTTTTTAACATTTTTTCTGCTGGTTTGGAAAAATAATTTCGAATTTCTCCTTCGAATATAAAATCGCACTTCTCTATTACTTTCTTACTCGCAGCATTTGCTTTATTACAGCCGATCTCTACTCGATCACATTCCATAAACTCAAAAGCAGTAAAAGTTAGAATTTTAGTTACAAGAGTTGCAAGCCCTTTATTGCAGTGCTTGACGTGTGTCCAGTAACCAATTTCAAAACATTTTTTATTTCTAGTCTTAGAAGGATGCCAACTTGCTGATAGTAAAAAATCACCTGATTTATCAAATACTGCAAAATCATATTCTAAGCCTTTCAAATAATTTTGTTGGGAATCTGAAATTCTATAGAGTTGACTTTCTTCATTCAATTCACCATGAGCCCAATCCATAAATGGTAAGAGGTTATCAATACTTTCATGCACAGCAGTGTTTAATGTCGCAGCATCTTCTTTTCGTAAAGGTCTTATCAACAGAAAAATACTTCCGTCATTATATAGAATCTCGGTCAGGGGTGGGGAGTTTGTTTTCATAATTATTTTTTACATCCGCAAATATGGCATTCTTTTTTTGATTCACCAGATACTAAAAATGTTTCATAGGTTCCTAAATCAATCAGCAAGCGCTTACCGATTATTTTGCAATCTTGAAAGTTAGTAATAAATTTTACGGCTTCCAAAACACCTAGAGAAGCACCAATTGAATTGTATGGATCAATTAATGTAGTTGTATACCTATCTCTGAGGAATTGAGCAACAGGATGATCAGCCGATACAGCTTCCGGTGAAGAACAATCATAACATGGAGTAACTCCCGGGACGATTAATGGACCACAGCAAATCCAAGTTTGCGCAGATCCTAAAAATAAAATTGGAATTTTAGTTTTAAAACTTGCCTCGCTAAAAATTTGCCAAATTTTTCCTCTTGGTATGTCGGCTGCTATAATGGCAATGTCAAGATTTTGGATTGCTTTAATAGCATCTTCAACATTTGAAATTTTAAGATTTAAAAATTCATAGGTAACGTGAGAATTTATTGCTTTAGATTTTTCTCTTGCAATATCTATCTTTAGTCGTCCAATATCATTTTCTGAATAAAGAATTTGACGCGAAAGGTTTGACAGTTCAATGTGATCGAAGTCAATAGCGCGAATAAAACCAAATCCCATTGCGGCTAGTGCGTAAAACGCATAACTACCTATCCCCCCTAAGCCTACAAGCCCAATTCGTGCATGTTTAATTTTATTTTGAGCTTTAAAAGCATCCTTATATTCTCCAAGTTGTGCTTGAAAAAGGAGTATTTGACGATCATAACGAGTGGCATCATGCAAACTTATATTTTCTTCTTTCAGGCTACGTTGATATTCTTCAATATCCTCTAAAACATTGGCTTCTAAAAGACTTTCTAAAATTTCAATTACGTCGTCTGTTTGAACAGAATATCCTTGATGATTTAAGGATTTAGTGATGTCTAATATACTTCTATTTCCATCTAAGAGACAGATTAAATTAGATATCCACTCTTCCTTTATCTCAAGTTCGATACTGGATTCAGGAACGACTCCTATTATAATCTTTCCATCTTGAGTTAAGGAAGCGGAATTAGATCTTTTAATTACAGGTTTACAGTCTAAGTTCAAGTTCATTTAAAAATCTCTGTGTATTTAAAAATTTTGTGTAACTGGTTTGCATTAATTGATAAATATTTTGAGTTTTGTCAAATGCCAAAGCCGCCAATACTTCATCAATGAAATCAAGTGCTGAATCTAATCCAAAGTTACAGTTAATATAATTTTCTTCAACAAACAAATAAAATATATCCTTAATTTCTACTTCATGTATTTTGCTTAAATAATTACCTTTTTTTCTTAAAGCGTCACACATGTTTTGCTTTGTTAAAGACTGTAGTTCAAGTACACCAAAACGACGCATAAAGGCTTTATCTGAAGCTAAGGAACGCAGCTCCTTGGGTGTTGTGGCTAAAATACATTTTATGATTCCGGATGTTAGAAAAGGTTTTAGTAAATTTAAGGCGTCAACGCCTCCTCCGTGAACATCCCCGGTCATAGATAAAGCATGAGCTTCGTCAATAAAGATAACGTGTGTTTTATTAATAGCTAGATGATTCATCAGATTAATAATTTTTTTTTCAAAATCTCCTCTATAAGAGGTTCCAGCTATTAACGATCCTGCACTAAATTCTATGAATTGAAGATTATTAACTTTATCGTTATTAGATTGTTTTGCAAATTTAGCCAAGCCTTCAACTAATGCAGTTTTTCCAACGCCTGACTCACCTACAAGTAGAATATTTGGCTTAAATCTGCACAATAATCGTTGACACATCCATTGAATTTCTTCTTCTCTTCCTATTATAGAAATGAAGTCATCCGAAAGATTCGTAAGGTTTCTGAAAATTTCGCCTTCTCCATCAAAAAAAGCCTCCACATTCTTTTTTTTGCCTATACGACAACTTAATTCTAGCTCATTTGAATACATAATTTTTTCCTTTGAACAATAGACCATAATGAAAGAGGACAAAAGATAAAAATTAGGATTGGCCATCCAAAACTATACTGAAGAGGAGTTATAATGCCATCTCCAAAAAATAGAAGACAACTTCCTAGACTTTTTCCAAGAAGATCTAAAATACTAATGGCTGTAGATTGTAGTTTGATTTCAACTACTTCGGCTAGCTGAGCCATCAGTAAATTTGAAGCAGCGGCAGTCATTCCAAAAAACAGACAAAAACTCGTGATAGCTGAAAAAATATTCGAAGTTGAAATTGTGTTTAAAAGCAATATAGCAGCTAAAGCCCAACATATACCCGTTAAATAAATCATTTGTTCCGTCCTTTTTAAAACATATTTTCTAATGAATTTAGAAGTAAAATATTGAGTTAACATAAAGGCGATAAAAATCAACCCAAGAGATTGTTTTGAACCATCTAAAATAGAAAATTTATAAAAAAATGGTTGCCAAAACTGAAAAATTAATTGCATACCCCCACCTATTAAAAAAGAAGATATCAAAAGAAAGATGCCAAATTTTTTAAACGTAAGGCACTGAAAGGCAGAAATGAAAAAGTTCGCGTTTCTTTCTGAGTGATTTAACTCCTTTACTTCTCCTTTTTTTATAGTTAAGAATATAATCAATGATATTCCCATGATAAACATCGAAGAGGAAAAAATATGCCCACTAATAAACGTGCCTACTAAACCTCCCAGAACAATTGCAAGGTAAGATATTTCTCGAGATTGAGCTAAATGGGTATGCATGTTGAGAGCGTCTTTTTGAGAAACTAGAGAAAAAAGCCACGATTCAAAGGCTCCTGTATAGAATGCTAATGCAATTCCATTACAAATTTCACCAATGATTACTTTCTCATGAGTAGGATTAATCAAAAAATAAAAATAAGCCATGGAAAAAATACAAGCTGAAATAATAGCGTATTTCCCTCCATATTTATCCGCAATAATACCTGAAGGCAACACTAAAAGCATGCTTGCAAGTAGTTGACTCCCTTTAGCAATAGAGACTGTAGTTAAATTAATTCCTTGATTCTCTAAGACAATAACAAATATTGCACCGGATAGCATCCTAGAAAAATTAAAAACAAAATTTGCAATGTTAAGCAAAAGCAAATGACTCATGCTAATCCTATCTAAAATGGTACCTCTTATATTAAGAGGTACCATCAAATTCAAATTGTTATGGTGTTACTGTTTGCCCAATGTGGTGTACCATTGGTTTAGTAAGTTTTCCAATTTTTCTTATAACCAAGCCGGATTTTGTTCCTGTCTTCGGTTGTGTTTTTGTAGGCATAACAACCTCCTTTTGTAAGGATCTATTTGATTTTTCACCTCATCTTTTAATGAGGAGATAAAGCTTTATACCAATATTAAACAATTTAATGCAATTAATTATTAATGTGTATAATTATAATTTATAATATTAAAAAATTGTAGATTGAATGAGGTACACTCTCTGATTCAAAGCAATAACAGAATTTCGACAAAACGTTGCTTCTGAGGGAGGCGTTGTACTCGCTAACCAACTAGCTGGAAAAAGCGGAAGATTGATCGGATATCCATATATATTAATATAACTTGCATTTTACAAAAATTTTTGATACTATTAGTTAATTAAATTTAAAATTATATTTTATGATTAATAGTTTAACTCTCGCACCTAAATTTTATACGCATTTACTTGGGCATAGCAAATGTATTGCCCCAGATAATGTCAAACAAGAAATTGAGAAAATTTTTGAAAATTTTGATCAATCGGCACCGATTGATAATAAAGAAAATATCCGAGATTGTGGTGCATGGGTGGTTAAAAATTCTAGAGCACAATTCGGAGTTTTTACAACAGCAGACACTCACCTATATAGAGTCCGAAAAGCATTAAAAGTTAAGAAGTATATCTCTGAGAACCATTATGACAATGAAATAGCTGTTCCCGATAAATACATTTATTTTAATCCTAAAGATGAACAACTTTATGCTGTCTGCAAAAAATTAAACTTATCAAACGAAATTGCAGGCATCGAATCTCCAGCCTGGGAAAGCTATTTAAAGGAGGGTTACAGCCGCAGCGGACAAGTACAAGCATTACGAGATGGAAAGCCAAAGCGAAATCTCACCTTCACTCAAGCTAAAGCCTCTGCTGAGTTATCCTTTCTTGGTTATACTGATTTTAATTACACTAATCTCTATTTTACGCAGGATGGAAAATTAGCAATTCTCGATACTGAACCTTTTAATAGAGCTCTCAAGAAAACCTTATGCTCTGGCCTCAAAGGATATTTCTTCGATAAAGTCGCTCTACATGCTCAACAAGCCATTGAAGGCATAGCTCGACTTAAACACTACTGTACAGATCCAAAAGCCATGCAAGTGGTAAAACAGATTGAAAGAAATAATGCTCTCTGGAATATCGCGAAATTAGTCACAAAAATCACCCTAATAGCTCTTGTAGGCGTTTCTATTATCGCGCTAATGAGCAAAATTTCTTTAATAGGTGCTGTTGCTTTAATCACTTTAGTTTCTTTAAAAGAAATTGTTCTATTCTATCAGCTCAATAACCTCTGTTTAGCCTGGTACCATAGCTCTAAGGGCAATCTTAACAAATTGAATAGACTTGATGACACTGCCCTTTTTATTTGCTCATTCTACGATGAAATTATATCTCTACTTTCTTTTCGTTGAGCCAGCCAGATAGCTTGTGCAATTTCTAATCCACAGACCGAAGATAATAATACACCTCTCATCGAGTTGTTTTTGACGTCCTATTATCTTATAACGTTATGTGCTTTTATTCTTTTTGATCTGCGCTTGGAAGGTAGAGATTTTCGTTTCAGCGAGACCGACTTCTTGTGTTCAACCTCAATACCTTGGCTATATAGAGTATCTGGGCAAAGATCTAAACCATTAGGCCATACGAGTGTTGTTCCATCCGTCTTTACTTTCTTGAAATAATTAACATCTTTTAAGGGCAGAAACATATTTTTTGCTTCCTTAAGCCTATCTTCAAAATCGATAATTTTGACCTTACCGTCATTGAACAATAGCTTTAGCTTATACATCTCTACATGTTCAACTTGTTTAACCGTGTGTAACATGCTTACCTCAATGGATTATGTCAATTTAGTGTTTAAGGGGGGGGGAATCCCCCTTAAACCCATTGCGGAATCCTACTCTGGGATGGGTGGGGGAGTAGGCAATGGCAGCCAAGTATAAGTATCTTCCTTATACACTGGTTTTCTTGCTACCCAAGCATTTCCTGTTTGTCCATCAAATAGGTAAACTAAACTGCCATCTACGATAAATTTATAGCGATCGGTTTTTTGATACATAGCAACTTCATGATGCTCTCCGCTTAGGCTGCAGCTTGCAGCTAAAAGCAGAGACAGGGCCGTAAAAATCTTATACATGGTACCTCTTAGTGACTGCAGCAGCCGCCACCACCACCATGATGATGGTGATGATCATGTTCTTCATGCGTCTGTGTCTTTGAAGATGAGCCGCAACAGCCTCCACCGCTCTTTTGAGAAGTACTTTCTTTACTGTAGTTATGGGACGTCCCGCATCCACAGGAAGACGACGTATGGGGATTATCTATTGTAAACCCAGAAGCAGTTAGCGAATGGGCATAATCGATCACTGAGCCTCTTAATCTCTCTACACGGTCTTGTGGAACATGAATCTCTATTCCATGTGACATAAATTTCTCGTCTGTCTCTTTTGCCCCTTCAGAGAAATCTAACACATAGGCAAACCCGCTACATCCTTCCAGCTTGTCTGTAAAGTGTAATGCGCAGCCCTGCTTTCCTTCTGCCTTAGCAAACTCGAGAAACTTCTCTGCTGCAGCTGCAGTTAATGTAACTGACAATGGGTCGGAATGGGTCTCTTTTTTCAAAACAGCATTTAACTTTTTAAGGAGCTGTTCAATGGCATCTTCGCTATACCCATGTCCGCGCATTCCTGCTTCTAAGGTCTCCCATGTAGCAGCATGGCAACCCACGCAATGCAAACCTGCATTTGTAATTTCCTGGGCTAGCTTCTGTGCTTTGCTTGGGAATACGGACAAAATCTCTTGAATCGTCATCTGACGATGGATAATGTCTTCTTCTTTTGTGTCTGGGTGTGCCATAAAACCTCTTTAAAATCTGATTCGAACTTTTCCGCTCTTAATTTTGCATTGACAGGCTAGTCGTTCTGCACAAGTGTCATTTCCTAGAAAGTCCTTCTCTTCTTGAGTAGGCTCGGATAGATTCTCCATCCCTTCAACGACTTCAATTACACAGGTCCCGCAGACACCTTCAGTGCAAGCAAAGGGAATTCCTGCTTCTTCGCATTTTGCGGCGATTCCTTCGCCTTCGTTGAGTTCTATTTCTTCATTATTGTGATCAAACGCTAACGTTGCCATAAACCATACCTTTTTGGAAGCTAATTATGGAAAAACTTCACTTTAAACGCAACTAAAAAAAGCTTTTAATTATATTTTGAAGATGTATAGTCAAAGTAAGCCCCTTAAATTAGGAGGTGGATCATGGCTGTTAATTCTGTTTTTTCTGCTTTTTGCAGCTTAATTGCAGAGAGTGGTGATCAAAATATCCCCAGTTGCTGGAGTAATAGAGTATTGATAGTGACAGAAGTAGGAAAGATGACTCTTTCCGCATTGGCAGCTATCCTATTAAGGGGAATTAGAGGTCTTGATAAAGACACAGTACTATCATCAGTTAAAAAGTATAAAAATGTTGTTATTATTAGATTTAACAAAGCAGCTCATGCTCTATACTATTTGTGTGCAGTTGTCAGCATAGCGCAAGGAGGGTTTATCTGGTATTATAAGCAGACCGGAACAGCTAGTCCGCTTTTAATTCTATTGTGTGCAGGATCAGGGGCACATCTATTGCAGACTTTAAGTAGTTATTTTGAGTGGGATACTAAACATGTTAAGCCGTTAAAAGATTCTGAAACTCATGTTCCGAAAAATACCCTTCGTGCATCTATTCAATCGAAGGAAGAAGAGAGTGAAAGCTCCGAGGATGAACATAAGCCTCAAGCTGTACATACGTCGGAAGATACTTGGTATCAGATAAGAAGTGAATTATTTAGAGTTTTATTCCCTAAGGCGTCTGAAAGTAGTTATTTTGAGTGGGATACCAAACATGTTAAGCCTTTAAAAGATTCTGAAACTCCTGTTCCAAAAAATACCCTTAGTGCATCTATTCAATCGAAGGAAGAAGAGAGTGAAGGCTCCGAGGATGAACATAAGCCTCTAGCTGTAAAGATACTTGATACGTCGGAAGATACTTGGTATCAGAGAGGAAGTAAATTAGTTAGGGTTATATTCTCTAAAGTGCCCGTATTCGGCCAACTGGTTATCGGGACCTTGGTAATTGGAATTGTTATACTTCAGCCCTGTGAATAAATAAATTTAACTAAATTATTTAAAATAACTTATTACATGTTACAATAAGATTGTAATAATAGTTAGTAGGTTATTTTATGTCGTTTGAATGGCATCCTTCGTTTGAAATTTCTAAAGATTATAAAGAAATTAATGCATCAGTATCAGAAAATATAAAGGATGCATTACTTAAAATTGAAAGTAAGAATGCAAAAATCACAATATTAAAAATTGAAGAACATCCTGTTCCAGTACCAGTTAAGGATAATCTAAATAAAAGAAGCTATCCTATTTATATAACATACCAGGTAGAGGGAGAAATTAAACCGAAAACAATTAAAGTAAATTGTTTTGTTTTAAGAAAAGAAAACCCTTTAACAGAGGTATATACAGATTTAGCCATGTTAGATGAAAGTGACCGCATTTCAGAAGACGCTGCACAGTTATTAAAGTTGAATCAAAGCATGACAATGAAAGATTTTGCACGTAGGGTGAATGTCATTGTGAACAATGACACATCCGATCGGATAAGAATTAATTATCCAAGAATACCCAGAAGAATTCAAAAAATTGCAACTTCGATAATTGGCATTAAAAATAAAGTCATAGAAAAGCTTTCACAATTAATTTCTGTATCTAAACCGATTAGTCCTATAGTTACGGCCAAACCAATTGATCCTATAGTCTCGGTATCCGAACCAATTAATCCTATTAAATACAAAACTTTTGATTTAACGGGCCCATTAGCACTTGATTTAAGAGGTACGCATGAGATGCATGCTTTGGGCTATTTATCAATATACGAAACCCGCCATAAGGGAATACAAGCTGATTTTGGAAAAATTGATACTATGAAAATTAGAGATAGCGATTATAAAATTCCAAATGTTTTTAGAAAAGATGCAAATCGTCAGGGACATCTGACAGTTGGAGATCGTCAAATATCGGGAAATACTGAATTTGTAGTAGAAAATTTTTGTAACTATTTTAACGTGGAAATTAAAGATTACACTGCTGTTAATTCAGCTAATATTATAGGGGTTTTAGTATCACAATATAGCCTTGCAGTAGTTTCTGCGCTTTCTAGGGATGCATTAGATGAGGTCTGGCAACCAAAAATAAGCGACGACATAATGCGAATGGTTGAGATAAAAAAAGACGATAAAAGCACTTATGTAACGATTAAACAGGCGGTGGTTTTTGAAAATACTCAAGATGGATCTCAAGCTACAAAAATTGTAGAAGTTAATTATGTGATTGATAATCATGAACTTAGAGATGTTACTCCAGAAAAACTTAAATCAGGTGACTTTCTACCAAGCTTACAGGCTACTTCACGTGTCTCTGAGCTGTTAAGTACAAAACAGAAATCAGCAGAACATTGGCTTAAATTATTTTAAACCCAAAACTCACGGCTCAATAAAATGGATCAGTGAATATTGAACGAGCGAAGCGAGTTCCTTGGAGTGCGTGCGCTCTGCGCCGCCTTTAAAACACAAAAACCCAGGTTTAAATGGCATCGAAAATAAAAGGCGGCGCAGAGCGCACGCACTCCAAGGAACTCGCTTCGCTCGTTCAATTAATTAAAGACTTAAAAATTCCCATAAAGATGTCGCGTTCGAGGTGGTGGCTATCGGTGAGAAAGATGAGTTCTTGCTGTAGCATGGAACTAGTCAGCTCTAGAGAATCTTGAGAAAAATGTTTGAGAACCCTTGCAAGCCACTGTTCGACTCCTTTTTGACCATTGAGGATTGTATATAAAAGGGGAGTGGCGACAAGCAAAATATCTTTCTGAGTGAGTGTCAACTCTTGTGAAGTTTCATTAAAAAAGTGAATTTGCTGATCTTTCCATAAAATAGGTGTGGGGAAGTCTTTGCATTGGAAATGGGCTTTTCCATTGTCCTTGAGTGTGAGATGAATGCAGGGGTATAGGCAGGTAGGATTTCCTACGCTCTGCAGTAGCTCATAAAGTCCTTCAAAGCCTTGGCGGGGATTCTCGATCATTTCGAAATTAACTGTTCCGTCATTCTTTGTTTCAAAGGAAGCGTAGATGCCATGCAGTGCTTGGGACTCTTGGGTTTGGAGGCCGAGGGCTTGCCAGTGTGGATGAGTGAATTCGGTAAAGGATTTCTTGAACATTCTCTCTTGCATGAGCTGGGCACATTCATATTCGCCATATAAGCGCTCACGGGCTGCTGCAGATTGCTTGAATCGGTCAATGTTTTCTTTTAAGCACTCGCTCATCGTGTTTAGAGTATTTGCCAGTTCGGTGACCTCTTTTGGTCCATGTACTGCGATGGTATTTCCATACTCTCCCGCTGCTATATCTAAGGCGGCAGCTTTCATCTCTACAATGGGTTTGCTGATGCGTTGTGCGCTGATATAAACGCAGAGTAGTACTAGGAGGAGTGTCGCTATGGCGCTCAGTGTAATCACTATTGCTGCGGCTTTTAGTTTCTGATCGACTGTGTCTATAGCGACATCTACGCCTAAGAGGGCAATCACTTCACCATTATTATCCATAACGGGTGCATAGGCTGTAATGATATGTTCGTGGTAGATGCGTGACTCATACTTATCTGTGATAATGGGTTGTTTTGTTATGTAGACTAAGTGCTCATCCGATTCGCTAAAATCGAGCTCTCCAGGCTGGCGAGGTTTTTGGGAGCTGGCATCCATCAAATAGACTTGTCGAAAGGCGTAAGCGGGGTTTTTTCCTTCATAAGCAGGATTATCATCACTTGTGGGTTGGTTTAGGAGGACGGGTTCCCCTTTTTTAACGGGGGTAAGATGGACGAGATAGATGCTATAGAGGCCAACCTGCTCCATGATCTCATTAAAATCTTGTGTCAACTGTTTATTTTGACTGGGGTGCTCTTTTAGTTCTTTAACGGTCTCAGTAGGGAGGGTAGTTGCAATGCTAATAGCGGTGCTCATTAAACGCAATTTGAAGCTATTAATGATTTCATTGCGCCAATTGAGGTAAAAAAATAGGGAGATAATTGTGACGAAGGCGATAAGGGGTGGAAGGAGTAGCGCAAAGAGGCGTGAGCGAATGGTCATAGTTCTCTCACCGGAAACTTGGCTCTATCGGGTAGCGTGGAGGCATAAACGCTTAAAAAACCGAGGGCTACGTTGGGATACTCTGAGATAATTGTTAACAAATTTGTTTGAGAGAGCGTCATGATTTCGGTGTCAACAGCCACCCAGGCACGGTAGGAGCGTCGGCTATCATCAAATAGGGCTTCGTCGCCAAAGAAGGAGCCTTGTTCTAAACGCGCTAAACATTTTTTGTCTCTATTCTGGATCTCTACTTGTCCATCGACGACAAAATACATGCGATGTGCCTCGTCGTCATAGTCAAAAATGATATCGCCTTTATCAAAGCTGGCTAAAACTAACTTATCGGCAATGGGTAACAGCATCTCTAGTGTTAGAGAACGGAAGAGGGGCATTCTTTTCAGAAAGAAGGCCTTGTCGATCAACGATAGTTTACGTCTCGAGGAGTTCATAGCCAAAGTGGTGAAAGAGTTCTTCTTGTGTTTTCATCTGTCTCTGGAGGGTTTCTCTCCATTTGGGCAGATCGAGCTGTCGCATATAAATGGCAGAGACCATAGCCTCAAGCTGTGACGAGGAGCTGCTCATTTTCTCTAAGAGTTCTTCTAGACTCATTGAGGTACCCTCTACATTTTGACCGATGCGCATTTTTTCTTCTGCAGGGACATCGACTACCAATGGTCGCAGCATGCGGAAGATCTCCACTGCACACGATTTTTCTAAGGTTTCGATCACTTGACTGCGTACTTTGGGATGTCGGCTTGTCACTGAGCGTGCCAGTAGTTCGCAATCTTCTATTTCACCTGCCTCACCTAATAGATGGATGATAAAGTCAATCACGGAGCGATAACTTGTTTCTAAGGTTTCTTTTAATAAAGTTAAATCTATTCCTGGATTTTTATTTTCTATAGTCTGCTGGTGATAGTAATAAAAATAGGCTCTGTCAATTTCTTGCTTAACAATCTCCGATAAATTGGCGCGCAGCTGGGGAACGGCCAAATGGCTTAAAATTCTTACTGCAAGAATCCGACAACGATCCTTCAGATCGGTGTTTTTTGTCAATGCTAGCAGTTGGGGCACGGTGCGTAGCCCCATCTCGACAATAAGGTTTTCGGCAACGCGTCTCTCTTGGGGGCGCAAGTGCTCACTGGATGTGATCAAGGGCTCGACGGCGGCTGTTCCGGCAATTTTACAAAGGGCTTTTAAGCATGCTATGCGGTACTCGCTCTGTGAGTTTTTAACGAGTTGACTGGTCAATAAGCGCATATAGCGATAGCAGCGGGAATCGGCGAGCAGGGCAAAGGTCTCCATGGCTTTGATGGCTACGCTAGGACGGCGGTCTTTTAAAAAGGGGATGAGGAGTTCTGCATCGTAAGAGGCTCCATCGATTCCAATCAGGGTTATTCCTAGAACTACCTCTTCGGCAACAGGGCTAGAGAGTAGATCTTGCTGATGCTGTACTGCAACTAATTGATTTTGAGTGGCTTGAACTGGTGGCAGGTGTGCCCACGATTTTTTTAGCGCTGCTGCGGCAGTGCCTCTAAGCAGTAGTGAGGAGCTGTCCAGATAAGAGATGGTTTTTTCTGGATGCAAAAAGCCTCCACAAGCTAGGTGAAACAATATCGCGTGCTGCAGCTCTTCGTCTGAGGCGCGGTCATACCATTGATGTAGCGCGGCAATGAGGGAGGATTCGTAAGCGAAGGGGGAATGTGCAATGATCTTGAGAAACTCTTTTTGGGTGGATTCGGAGGAAGATGAGAGATGCAGGAGTACTTTATCGAGTAATGCGCTCTCCTCATAAGATATAAGTCCTTCAGCTGCAATGAGTTGTTCATTTCCAGCGCTACTTTCCAATCCCATTAACAACTGCTGCTTATACAACCAAGCATTTTTTTCCGATTTCGGGTTTAACCAATTCCTCAATGATTTGTGAAAATGTACCGCGTTTTCCGCCAGGTTCAGGTAGATCGCACGACCGTACGCACGCCCTAACAGTAGAGCCAGAAT
>JABDDJ010000031.1 GCA_013287645.1 Chlamydiota bacterium
ATTTCGTCCATTTTGTGTTTCCGTGCTTCTATAGCATGATTATATAAGTATTTGTATATTTAAACAAGATGTCATTTTGATTCTCAAAAATTGTATTGACGGCCTAGAGAAATTGCTGGTATGAATTTCTTTTAAACTGGGGAGTTGGAGTGGCAAGTTTTTTTTCGGTTTATGTTTACTTCGCTCTGGTGGTTTTCATCACTCTGATGACATTGGGCGTATCGGGGCTTTTTCCTGCGAGACGGAATACGCGGGTAAAGTATGGAATAAAATATTAACTTTTGTTATGCTTATCAACTATTATTAATAAATTTAGAGTGAGGTAATTATGAGTATAAATGAATTAAAACCAGTTGGTTTTGCATCTGCTTCTCTAGCAGTTTTAGGACTTTTGGCTGGCAGGGCTAACCAAGTTTTAGTAGCGTCTGTATCTCCTGTTGGATATGGTCTTGCATTGGGATTAACTCCGTTAGCGGCTTTCGGAATTTTTAAAGTTTTAACAGAAAATAAAATTAATCCAGTTGCGAGTGCTATTTTTGGAGGTGTTGTGGGTTATTTAGGTTCAGTTGGAATCACCAATCTGCTTGGTTTTGAAGTAAGTCTAGTGGGTCCTTTTGCAGGAATGTTTTCTTTAGCAGGTTCTGCTGTTGTCATTGGTATAGCTGCAATTCCTATTATTATCATTGCTGGTGGTGCCTATTACGCTGCTACGAGAAGACAATAAATCAATTAATACCGGTATTCACTAGTACCGGTACTCCACGCCCAAAGCAGCGGAATAGGACGACCAAACTGCTTCTTTAAAGGGGGTGTGGATTTTCTGACACTCTGTGAAGACAGCTCCACTCGCTTCATCGACTACTTGCACTCTAATTTTACAAGTGTCAGTACCTCCATGCGCACGCCAATGCTGTCCTTTTAGATTTAAGATAAAAAGCCAATCTCTTCTAAATGCATATGAGATGCCGACATGGCCGACAAATCCTGTTCCTTTTGATTCTTGTGTAAAATCTCCACAAAAATCTGACCTTAAGTTCCAGTGTCCTGTGGCATCGTATTTTGTCCAGTGGTACTCAATGCCTCCAGAAAAGACGAAATCGGGACAGGCTGCCCAACCGGCATCGAGACCGATCCAGGGGCCCCACCAGGTAGGCTCATACTCGCTGTTTAATCCATGAATTTCACCTACATCATCGGGATCAAAAACATTGACAACTAGATGTCCCCCAATCAGATGGAGATGTTGCTGTTCTACGGACATTCCTACTATACCTGCAATGACTAAGCTATCGCTAAAACAGGAGCACTGCCATCCAATACATCCAGTGAAGTCTAACGTTTTGCCTCTGTTAGCCATGGATTTGGAGCGTGAATACAAGAGTGTGCGGTCGTCGCCTAAATAGTCTGAATCGGTGACTTCTCCATGGATAATGGTTCCGTAGCTAGCTCCCCAGCGGTAGTAAAATCCATTTTCGAAAGAGTTCCAACCCATGGCAGAGGCTTCGATAACACCTAATTTTTCCCACTCTAATTCTGAAAGTATATTGGGCACATGATCGGGTCCCGTTATACTCCATTTAAATTCGTCCCAACGATATCCCATGGTAATCCAGACATCACCGTCGCAGTAGATCGTAGCGGAGAGGTTAGCTGCCCATAAGCAGAGAAGTGTGGTCAGGCAGGTTAATAGTGCGCGTTTTGGGTATAGCATGTAGTCTCTCTCTCTTATTTTGTGGCAAAGGAAGCGTTAAAGAGTGGTTTAGGCAGCTGGAAAACGACATCTTCTTGGGTGTATACAACATCTTCGACGCGATTTACACCTAATTCTTGTAAACGTTGTATGCAGCCTTGCACGATGCTTTCCGGTGTTGACGCTCCGGCAGTTAATCCGATCGTAGATACGCCTTCAAGCCATTCTGGGAGGATTTCGGTCTCGTCGTTAATCAAAAAGGATTTGACACCACGCCGAGCTGCGACTTCGCGCAGACGGTTCGAATTGGAACTGGTGCGATCGCCTACTACGAGGACGATATCGGTCTGATCGGTGATTTCGCGTAGGGCCATTTGGCGGTTAGTGGTGGCGTAACAGATCGAAGAGCTGGGTAGAGTTACGATGTGGGGGTACTTTGCTATGAGTGCATCGGTAATCTCTTTTACATCGTCAAGGCTTAGGGTGGTTTGTGTGATATAAAAAAGTTTTGTTTCGATGGGAAAGCTCAGGGCTTCGACATCTTTGACGGAGTCGACAATGGTAGTGACTTCTGGGGCTTCTCCGGCTGTTCCAATGATTTCCACATGGTTACGGTGACCAATAAGAATGATCTGGTACCCTTGCTCTGCATAGCGCTTGACAGCAGAGTGGACGCGTGTCACGAGGCCGCATGTGGCATCAATCTCGAAGAGCTGTCTCTTTTGAGCATGCTTGCGTACTTCTGGGGAGACTCCATGAGCTGAGTAGATAAGGCGTGCGCCAATGGGTACGTCGTCGATATCTTCGATAAAGATGGCTCCCATAGAGCGTAGGCGTTCAACAACATGCTTGTTGTGTACGATTTCATGTTTGACATAGATGGGAGGGCCCCATAGCTCTAGCGCTTTTTCAACAGATTCGATTGCGCGTTCGACGCCGGCACAAAAGCCTCTTGGCTTGGATAGTAAAAGTGTCATTCCTTTTGATTTTTCAGACGTCATAAATCTCTCATCTTTGCAAAATATCGCTATCATAAATTAGCTTAACAATTAAAGGCAAAATTTTGGGTAGTCCTAAACATGTAGTGCTTATAGGCTAACAAGCGTTTTAGGATAAGACATAATTTCACCGCAGAGTCGCAGAAATCGCAGAGGTACGCAGAGAATTTTTTTTTATTCTCTGCGTACCTCTGCGATTTCTGCGACTCTGCGGTGAAATTATGTTTATGCTAAAAATTTTTACATATTAGGGACTACCTAGTTTGAGGTTTTAATGCTCTCTCACAATGCATTGATATTGATATTTACTAGGATCATCCGACTATTTGCTTATGGGTTTTTTTCGGTTATCTTGGTCCTTTTTTTGGCTGAAATAGGGTTGAGTTTGACAGAGATCGGGCTGTTGATAACTTTAACGCTTGTTGGGGATACGGCGATCTCTTTATGGTTGACCACTCGTGCAGACCGGATAGGTAGGCGTTATATGCTGATTATTGGATCATTTTTAATGATTTTAGCGGGCATAGTCTTCTGTTTTACACAAAATTATTTTTTACTACTTTTTGCGTCTATCGTTGGGGTTATAAGTCCCACAGGAAATGAAGTTGGCCCCTTTTTATCTATAGAGCAAGCCGCATTAACTCAGATTACTCCCAATGAAAAAAGAACTTGGTATTTTGCGTGGTATAACTTGGCGGGTGCCTTTGCAATTTCTTTTGGCTCTTTGGCTGTGGGCGGATTTGTCCAATTTTTGCAGTCAATG
Source organism: Chlamydiota bacterium (assembly GCA_013287645.1). GTDB lineage: Bacteria > Chlamydiota > Chlamydiia > Chlamydiales > JABDDJ01 > JABDDJ01. Next base: position 3,452 of record JABDDJ010000031.1, read on the forward strand.
GGCGCTTCGTCCTTGACGAGTTATGAAATGGTGTTTCTGATCTATGCTGTTTTAGGAGGCTGTATGGGTCTATTATTTTTATGTCTATCTCCTGCAGTGGAAGTTGAAATCCCGAAAATTAAATTAAGCTTGGGGCTGCATCGTTCAAAGAAAAGAGTGTTGGGCCTTTCAGCTCTTTTTGCTCTGGATGCCTTTGGGAGTGGCTTTATCATGCAGAGTATTGTCGCTTACTGGTTCTACCTTAAATTTGAGGTCGAACCAGCCACTCTAGGAGCGATTTTTTTTGGAGCAAATTTTTTAGCTGGCCTCTCTTCTTTGGCAGCTTCATGGTTAGCAAAAAGGTATGGTCTGCTTAATACAATGGTCTTTACGCATATTCCTTCAAATATTTTGTTGATTCTTGTACCATTTATGCCTACTTTAGAGCTTGCTATAATCGTATTATTTTTGCGGTTTAGCATTTCACAAATGGACGTTCCCACCAGACAATCTTACCTCATGGCTGTGGTAGATGAAAATGAACGGTCGGCTGCTGGTGGTATCTCTGGGGTAGCGCGCTCTGTAGGAGGATCTATCGCTCCTATTTTATCGAGTCCATTACTGGCCTACCCTATGTTGATGAACCTGCCTTTTCTTATAGCGGGTGGATTGAAAATCGTTTATGATTTCATTTTGTACTACTTATTCAGATCATTAAAACCTCCCGAAGAGGTCTAATAGGACTATGCTACCCTCGCCCGTTTCGCTTCCATTTGCTTTGCGTTATGAAAATATTTGGTTAGTTCCTGCTATTCACTACAATATGGAGACTGCTGCGCATGTCTGCCAGCTCTTTCATGCTCTACGGCCCGATTGTGTGGCTGTGGAGTTGGCTGAGACTCTGCAAGAGCCTCTTCTAAGGGCGGCTTCAAGGCTGCCGGATATTAGCGTTGTGATCTCCTATACTGCACAACAAAATCCCCTCTATTATCTGTGTGAGCCTGCTGATGCGGCTTTTGAAGGGTTGCGTTGTGCCTTGGAAAATCGTTGTGCGGCCTATTGTATCGATCTGGACGTGGATTTTTACCCTGATTTGAGAGACCCTTTACCCGATCCTTATGCTATCTTTAGGGTTGGTCTTGAACAGTACTGGTATGCCTATTATTCGTTAGCAATCAATCCTCCAAAAGCCTCACAGCAGGATGAAGCGCGTGAACTTCATATGGCTAAGCGCCTTAAAGAGCTCTCAGCACGTCATGAGAAGGTTTTAGCGGTCTGTGGGATTGCGCATGCGGCGAGAATATTGGGGCATCTTTCAAAAAAACATTTTACGGAATCTAAGCACGCCCCCCGCGAAATGGGAGAGATCTGCACCGTGACAGAAGAGTCCTGCAGAGAAATCCTCCCCGATGGAGGATTCCTCTCAACAGCCTACGAAAAAGCACGCAGCCAGTTTCTAATCACACCAGTGTCACCCTTTCCTCCCGACCGCCGATTACTTCTTTTAAAGCTCTACAAAGAGGGTGGCGTCAACTATATCGAAAAACAAAAAGGATCGTTTCCAGGGTACCACCTAAGAAACCTAATGAAGTTCTCACGCAATTACGCCATCATTTCACAGAAGTTAACTCCTTCCCTTTTTCAAATTTTGACTGCCGCAAAAGGATGTGTCGACAATAATTATGCATATGAAGTCTGGAAACTGGCAACAGAGTACCCTTTTCTACGCAATCTAGATAACTTAAGCGAAATAGACCTATCTCCCGATGATATCTGGGGTAAAAGTCAGATCATTCGCTTTCGCCTTCTGCAAAAAAACGAAAAAAGCTCCTTTTTTAATCGCTTAGGCAAAGAAAAAAGACATTACAAACTGATTACGTCAGGACGACCAGGATTCTGCTCTTACCAGCCTGAAGATAACGCTATCGAAAAATATGGCGATTTTTTGAAGAAAAAAGGCTCGCAGATCCTTTCTGAAGAACAAGCACGCACACTCCCCTTTTCGACAAGCCTTGAAGATGGCGTAGATATGAAAGAGACCATCCGCCATTGGCCTGAACGTAAGCTCTACGTCAAAGTCAAAGGAAAGCCTCCCGATAACGCAGGCTCAGTGATCATGATCTTCGACGAAGATAAGCCCGATGAGGGCATGCCCTTTGTTGAAAAGTATCCCTGGTGCGTGACTTGGCATGGAGAGCATAGCCAAGAATCTGACATGGCCTTCTATGCGACGCGCTTTGGTGAGGATATTGTCGGACCAGGCATCTGCCGCTGCGAGTATGGCGGGTTTATGCTCACCTATCCTCCACGTAGAGTTTTAGACGTCTGGATCGACCCAGACTATGCTCCTTGCCAATCCAAATCTGAAGTACTTTTGGCTGCAGGAATCGACTATTCTTTAACACGCACTATTGTTTATGTAGCGGCAAAACCCCCTCGTCCACTATTAAAAAGTTATGCAAATAAATATGGAAAACGTGTTGTTTATATCCCAATTGGACAGCTTTCACCAGTAACACTCATGGAGTTGAAGAAATTTCACGTTCTTGACAGTCACGAAAAAAGGCAAATAGCAGACGATTACATATTTTGACATGAAAAAAATTTGTTTACTCATCATGCTTTGTTGGAGGCTTGAAGCTTATCCAAGTGACTTTCTACGCACCTATGTCAACATCACTGAAGGAAAAGGCCCCGGATACAATTCGGGATACACCACACAGGGGCTCGTTCTAGATTTTGGAAACAATACCCTCCACACCTTTGTAGACGCCCGCTTTCACCTTTTAAACAATAATCATCGCTGGGCCACTAACCTCGGTTTGGGAGTACGCTACTGGAGCCCTTTTTTTGAAAGAGTATTTGGATGTAATGCTTTCTATGACTTTCGGAAAATTTATGGAAGTTATCAGCAGTATGGCGCCGGAATTGAAATGTTAGGCGACGACTTTGATATCAGAATCAATGGATACTTCCCAACAAGTCGTAAAAAACATTTTAAATCGCCTCACACCTTCTCTTTCCCTGGAGGCTTTAGTACAACCTGCCGCAGATATCATCAACCTCTTACAGGGGGAGATGCTGAGATCGGCTCCTCCTTTAGCTGCTGGAATCATTATGATTGTTTTTATCCTTATATCGGGATTGGGTCTTACTTTTATTCCCAAAAATGCCATAATGTTGTCGGTGGAAAATTTCGCTTAGGTATCCATTACGCTAATCGCTTCTCCTTTGAAATCAGAACTGCTTACGACTCTACTTTTAAAACATCCTTACAAGTTGTTTTCTCCTTTGGAATAAACTTTGATCAAAAATTGCGCCCTGCCCAAGATTGTGATAACATTTATGATCAGCCTATTGAACGACAAGAAATCATCGTCAACAGTAAAGAATTCTGCTGCTGGCACGCAAACTGGTAAACCCCCTTATCGAGTGCATCATGAATAACCATTCCCATCCGCTGCTCTTTTGTGGATCCTCTCATCCAAACTTAGGACAAGAGATCCAAAAGCTCCTCAATATCTCCCTCGGCTCCATGAAACTTGCGCACTTTCCCGATGGCGAATCTTCTATAGAAATCCTTGAGCCAGTCCGCGGCCGCACAGTATTTGCCCTACAATCCATCGCCCTCCAGCCCAATGAATACCTCATGGAACTCCTCATTATCATCGATGCTCTAAAGCGTAATTCCGCAAAACATATCATCGCCATTATCCCCTACTTTGGATACTGCCGCCAAGACCGCAAAGATAAGTCAGGCAGCCCCATCACCGCCAAACTCGTCGCCAACCTACTCACAGCTGCAGGGGCAACCCGCATCATCACGTTAGATCTTCATGCTGGGCAGCTAGAAGGATTTTTTGAGATACCTGTCGACCATCTTCAGTGCCAACAGCTGCTTGCTGCTGCCACTCAGAAACACCTGAGCAAAAACTGCGTTGTGGTAGCCCCCGATATCGGCAGCATCAAGATTGCTCAAAAACTTGCCACGCCTCTCAATGCCGATCTTGCTGTCATTGAAAAAGAGCGTCTCTCCTCACATGACATTCAGATGACCCTAATAGGAAATGTGCAGGGTAAAGAAGTTGTCATCGCTGATGACATCTGTTCCACAGCCAGTACTCTCGTTCTTGCCGCCAACTTATGCCACTCACACGGAGCCCAAAAGGTAATTGCTGCCGTTACTCATGGAATATGCGCTGAAGATGCTATCGAAAAAATTGAACAGAGTTCTCTAGAAGCACTTTTAATCACAGATACCATTCCCCCATTAAATAGATTTACAAAATCATCAAAAATCTTCACCCTCTCTGTAGCTCCTTTAATATCAGAGGAAATAAAAAATTTACTTAACGATTATAAGGTAATTTAATGAACGCAAATGATCTCGCTTTTTTACTGATCTTCTTCCTTTTCGGCATCGTCGCCGGCGGTTTCGGATTCTGGCTATTCTACCGCTATAAAGTAGGCAGCTTCCAAAACGTCGCCAAAGATATACTTTCCAAAGCCAATAGTGAAGCCGAAGCTCTCCGAAAAGGAAACGAACTCGCCATCAAACAAACTCAATTCGAACAACAACGTGAAGCCGAACAACTCTGGCAACAAGAGAGAAAAAAAATCGCCCGCGAAGAAGAACGCCTTAAAACACGCGAGGATAAGCTCGATTCACGCCTAAGCCTACTCGAAAAAAAACTTGTTGATATTGAAAAGCGTGAAATTGTCATCACAGCCCAACGCGACCAAATCGATGAAGAAAAAAAATCCCTACAAGAACAGAACCAAAAACTCATTAAAGAGCTCGAACGAACTGCCGGTCTCAGCGCCAATGAAGCCCGAGAACTTCTACTCGAACGCATCAACAATGAAGTCCGCACCGATGCAGCCAATATGGTCCGACGATTAACCAAAGAAGCTGAAGAACAGGCAGAAGATGCAGCCCGAAAAATTATTGTCACCGCCATCCAACGTCTTGCCGTTACAACAGTCTCCGAAGCCACTGTCAGCACTGTCACTATCCCCACCGAAGAGATGAAAGGACGTATCATCGGACGGGAAGGACGCAATATACGCGCTCTAGAACATGCCACAGGCGTTAACTTTATTATCGACGATACCCCCAACGCTGTCGTCATCTCAGGATTTGATCCACTCCGCATCTACACCGCTAAACAAGTTCTCGCCGAACTCGTTTCCGACGGCAGAATCCACCCCACCCGCATCGAAGAAGTAGTAGAAAAAGTCCAAAAAGAGGTCGTCAAAAAATTACGCCAATATGGCGAAGACGCCGCTCTACGCGCCGGCGCCATCAATCTCCATCCCGAACTCATTCTCCTTCTAGGCAAACTCAAACTACGCTACAGCTATGGACAAAATGTTTTAGACCACTCCATCGAAGTCTCACATCTTATGGGACTCATGGCTAGCGAACTCGGACTCGACGTCAAACTAGCCAAACGCATCGGACTCCTACACGACATGGGAAAAGCCGTTTCACATGAAATGGAAGGCTCACACGCCATCATCGGACACGACCTAGCCCTCAAATATAATGAAACCCCAGACGTCGCAGTAGGGATCGGCTGCCATCACTTTGAAATGCCCGCCAACACCGTTGAAGGAAGCCTTTGCAGCACCGCAGATGCACTCTCCGCTTCCAGACCTGGCGGACGCATAGAAGCTGTAGAAGAATATGTCAAACGCCTTAAAAAATTAGAAGAGCTCGCCATCAAAATGCCAGGAGTCGACAAAGCCTACGCCCTTCAAGCAGGCAGAGAAATCCGTGTCTCCGTTCTTCCCAATCTGATCAACGATGACGGAATCGTCACCCTCGCCAATGACTTAACCAAAATCATCGAAAAAGAATTAACCTACCCAGGAAAAATCAAGGTTACTGTGATTCGGGAAAGACGAGCTACAGAATATGCATTATAAATAAATTAAACGCAAAGCCGCCAAGACGCAAAGAAATTTTTTTTTATCTTTGCGCCTTTGCGCCTTTGCGTTTAATTTTGACACAACCTATTGAAAAAGAATCATTATTAAAGGATAATAGCAACCCTATTAGATGATGACGATAAGAGGTCTTACATGCGACGATCGATTTGCTATTGCGAGCCTGCTCAAGCTTTTGCAGGAGAAGCCAATACCTGGAAATTTATTTATACAACCCATGCAACCCTGCCCAAAGGAACAAAACTCAAATTCGACTTAATGTCCAAAGGGCGCAATATCGATTGGGAAACTCCTACAAACGATTTGAAAAAAGGCAGTAACCTCATCTTTGGAGTACTTGAATCCGGGAAAGTAGTCCCAGCTAAAGCCGTCAATACTCCCACCTCTATCGTCCCCATGTTTGAATTTGCACTGCCACAAGAAGTCCCCGCTGAACACACCTTTACCATCGTCGTCGGCTCTCCTAAAGGCGGATTGCTAGCCAGAAAAAATGGAACACGCGCACAAACTCTTGCACAACGAAGACGCACCTTTGGCCTCTACGTAGACACTACCGGCAAAGGCTACTATGACGAACCCGAAGTTTTTACATTGGATGTCAGAGGAGATAAACTAGACAGAATCCATGTCGTCGTCCCTTCATTCGTCTGCAAAAATAAACGTTTTGACACACTTGTCCGCTTTGAAGATCAGTATGGAAACCTCACCAGTAATGCTCCCGACGATACTCTCATCGAGCTCTCACATGAAAACCTCAGAGAAAACCTCAACTGGAAACTCTTCGTACCAGAAACTGGCTTTATCTCTCTCCCAAATATGTACTTTAACGAGCCAGGCGTCTATACCGTCATTTTAAAGAACCCCAAAACCAAAGAACAGTTTAAAGCTCCCCCTATCAGATGCTTTGCAGAGACAGAGAACGCTCTCTATTGGGGACTTCTGCATGGAGAGTCTGAACGCTTTGACTCTACAGAAAGTATAGAAAGCTGTCTACGCCACTTCCGCGACGAACATATCCTACTATACTATGGCGTCTCTCCCTTTGAAAGCGCCGAAGAGACCTCCAACGAAACCTGGAAAATTATTTCTCAAAATATTAGCGAATTCGACGAAAATGACCGCTTCACCACATTTCTTGGGTTCCAATGGGAAGGCGTTCCAGGATCAGAAGGCATCAGACAAATTATTTTCGCGAAAGAAGGAAAATCCATTCTTCGCCGCAAAGACGCTAAATATACCTCCCTTAGCAAACTCTACAAATCTGTCACTCCCAAAGAGATCATCTCTATCCCCTGCTTTACGATGGGAGATAAACACCATTATAACTTCAAAGCCTATGATCCAGAATTTGAACGCGTTGTCGAAATCTATAACGCATGGGGATCTTCAGAATGCACTGTAAAGGAAGGAAACCCCCTGCCTATCGACTATGAAGGCAAAAAAGGCATAGGCATGAATGCCGAAGGCTCAGTCCTTAAAGCACTTCTACGTAACTGCCGCTTTGGTTTTGTCGCCGGAGGCCTTGACGACAGAGGATTCTATGCCGACTTTTATGATGGTGAACAGATCCAATATGCACCTGGTCTAACAGCTATTATCTCCAAAGAACACTCACGCCCAGCTCTTTTTGAAGCGCTTTATCAACGCTCTTGCTACGCCACTACAGGTGCTAGAATTATTGTAGGACTATTCATTGCCGGTACAGGAATGGGCGCTGAATTAACCACTGCAGACCGTCCAGGCCTTCGCGTTAACCGCCATCTAACCGGCTATGTCGTCGGAACCACCCCTCTCAAGAAAGTTGAAATCATTCGTAACGGTGTCGTACTCCATACTATTTCCCCAAAAGATTACCATTGCGATTTCGCTATTGATGACATGGATCCACTCAGTAAAGTCACCCTACAGGCACCCAATAAAAAACCGCCCTTTGTTTTCTATTATGTCCGTGCTACTCAAGAGGATGGACATATGGCTTGGGGCTCTCCTATCTGGGTTGATGAAGAACCTACTATACCTGGAAAAGGAAGAAGGCTCATCAAATCTTCAGCCAAACCCGTAGCCGCTATACCACAAGTCAAGATTACCGAAGAAGAGGACGAAGAAGACTTCGATGATGAGGATGATGAAGACCTAGAGTAACAAATAGTCTTTCGGGTAGGGGCACGGGCACGAAAATTTAAGTTGTATAGGGGTTTGGATGAGCGGGATCGCTGGAGCAATCTATCCAGATGTGTTTCAAGTATACCACTTTGTCGAGCAGATGCTAGACATCTTGGATCACACCGGAAAAGGCCCCCGCGACATCTACACCCATCGCAACATACAACTAGGGGCTACTGGCCAAAAACTAGCCACCAACGAAAAAAAAATCGTCTACTGTGCTTTAGATGGTTCCCTTGCAAATAAAAGCCAGCTGCTTAAAGAACTTCGCAGTCAAGGGACCGAAATTGAAGAGCACGAAGACGACCGCGCATTAATCCTCGCAGCCTACGAAATCTGGGGAACATCTTTTCCAGATCATCTAGACGGCAACTTTATCATCGCACTTTTTGACCAAAACGAAGAGCGGCTTCTCCTCATTCGCGACCGTATTGGAGTCAAATCACTTTACTGGTATCACCATAATAACCTTTTCCTTTTCTCTACCGAATTAAAAGGTCTCTTAGCAACAGAAGCCGTGCCCCAAACTATCGCTATGGATGCGGTCAGCTCCTATCTTTACTTTGGATATATTCCTCAAGATATGACACCCATTCAAGGAGTTAATAAACTGCTGCCAGGCTATGTCTTAAATTTTAGTTTGAGAAAAAATATGCAAGTAGAGTCCTACTGGTCTCTCAGCGCATTTTTTCAGAGCACACATCGAGAAAAGCCTCAAATTCTATTACAACATCTCGATCATCTAATCAACTCCTCTGTACGAAAACGCCTTCCCAAAGAGGGTAAAATCGGATGTCTTCTTTCAGGCGGCCTCGGATCAGCTGCAGCAGCTTTGTATGTAGAAAAAAATGCTTCTAAAAACAAAGTAGAAGCCTACACAGCAGGGTTCACAGGCTATAATGATCCAGACATCTCCGCTGCTAAAGACGCTGCAAGCAGTCTCACCATGCCTCACCAAATCATGGCCATCAACTCAAATCAATGCATTGAAAATCTGCCTAAAATTATCTGGTACCTCGATGAACCTATTGCCGATGTCAATGTCGTCTCTGCTTGGTATCTAGGAGAATTAGCTTCTAAGCATACTAAAACAGTATTTTCAGGCATGGGCAGCGACGAATTTCTAGCCGGACACAGCCGTTATAGTACTGCTGAACAGAAACTCGGTCCCCTTAAAAATCTATTTCAACACATATTTCGCCATTCCAAATACCTTACTTTACCCCTCCTCAAACTTGTTTGGGAGCCTCTCGCTTTCCGTTATCTAAAAGCGGTCCGAACCGACCCCTGGCAAATAGCCTACATGCAACGTAACGCGCTCTTTGATTTAAATTTACTTCACGATGCCGCCCCACATTTAAAAGATTTATTTGACTTAGAAGCTTTCATTCAAAGATTCCATCACCTAAACCGCGTTCCTACCAAAGTAGGAGCCCTACTCTATCTCGATATCAAAACACGCCTAGCAGACTGCTACAGCTTTCAATACGAAAAAATGCTCTCAGCGCATGGCCTACACTGGGAAACTCCCTTTCTCGACAGAGACCTTATCGAATTCCTAGCCGGCCTCCCCGAACCAGACGCACTTGTCGAGCTTCAAACAGCCAGCCTCTTAAAAGAATTACTCAAAAACAACTTTACTCCACAATTCCTCAATCGACCCAAACGGACCCGGCTCAACTTTTTAGGCACCTGGGCCTCTTTCCCTCCCATTATGGAATTATTTCAAAGACTACCTCACGGAGACCTAGTCGACACAGGGCTAGTCAGCGCCGACTGGATCAGAAAACGCATTAAAGAAGTTCCTACATCCAAAGTAGTCTTTAGATATTTATGGGCACTACTCACACTGGAACTATGGATACAAATATTCATCAACAGGCCAATTTCACGAACCCCACCCACACAACCAGCCATTGAACTGCTACGCCATTAGGAGTACCTATGTCAGGTCTAAATATTATTTCTACCGAGAACAAACAACCCCTCCAAAATAAAGTCTCCGCCATGCGACAACGTCGTATTGAGCGCACCGCTTACTTCGAAAAACTATGGCGCGACAACCCAGAAAGATTTGACAAACTACACACTAGCATTGGTAGAGAACGCTTTGAACGCCTTAAAATGCTTCTTCAGCCCAATATCAAACCTGACCAAGTAGCCTGCGACCTCGCCTGCGGTGCCGGAGCCACCTCCCTATGGTTATGTCAACAAGGATTACATGTCGATGCGGTCGACATAGCCAGCAATGCTCTTCAGATCCTCCGCAAAAAATATCCCTCTTCCTCGCTAACGACCATCCATGATTATGTTCCCTACACTACACTCAAAGATGACTCCTATGATCTACTCATCTGCACTGACCTTATTGCTGAGCTCCATCCCAACGAATACCGTATCCTCTTTTCCGAATTAGCCAGGCTAGTCAAACAAAATGGAAAAATCATCTGCTCAACGCCGCTTGATTTCCATTCAGAAGATGCCCTGCAACGATTCATCGATCTAGCAGAAACTGAATTAGAAATAGTAGAAATTAACTACGCTTATGACAAACTCTTCATAAAGTTCTCCGATTTCCTAGCATGGCCCAGAAGAGTAGAGAGAGCCTGTAGAGATCCCCAGTACCGCAAAGAAGCCCTTAAACAACGCCAAGGGTTTAGCAAGTGGATGTTTCAGCTCTTCAGCCATTCTCCTTTCCGCTACCTTTGGAAAGCAATCAGCTTTCTCACAGATCCCTTAAGCAAATTTTACGACAACTCAGATCGCATAAGATCTTTTTTCGAAAAAATTACACACTTCCTATCACAAGAAAATGGCATCACACACGTCATAATTTTGGCCATTCGTCGTGCTATTCCCAACACTGATCCAAAAACTGTCCCTCACGATGTCCAAGAGCGTAAAGGCAAAAAAACTGTTTGGGAGTGATTAAACGCAAAGGCGCAAAGCCGCAAAGAAAACAAAGAAATTTCTTTGCGGCTTTGCGTCTTTGCGTTTAATTTTTCGCGTTAAATTAGTTTTTGATTAAGGTGACTGAGAAAAAAAAGCCGGAGATTGTCTCTAGGCAGAAAGCTCCATCCTTAAGGCTGCTACATTCCTGTCCTGACCTAGTTCGAACTGCTTTATTCCAAGAGGTCCCCGGCTAAAGGCTTAGATGTATTTACACTGTTTCGTGTCAAAAGTGAGTATGATGTGTACTTGGCTACAGAGTTTATTCTAGAGAGGTTTAATAATCAAGAATTGTTTTTGAATTTTTTAGACTCTTCTACAAAGCGACTATAGATCAATGTATTGCTAGGCGACAAGCGTTCCGAAAGCTGGCCAGCTTCAACAGTAGAATATTTCCCATCCTTTATATTTTCCCTAAATTCGGGATGAAATTGGACAGCCATGTAAAAATGATCTTCCCAAGACCCTTCTAATCCCTGAACAATACCCGTTCCTTCCGATCTGGCAGTCACCCTTAAACCATTACCAATCTTATCGCTAGCCTGATGCTGAATAGCAAATCCAGACAAAAACTCATCCTTTTGAAAAATATCTTTCAAGATGGATTCACCCATTAATTCAAACCCATGAACAGCATACGAATAGCCATTAATATGCTGATTCAAAGTACCTCCACGCCACACATTGATCACTTGCGAGCCGCGACAAATTCCTAAAATAGGCGTTTTATACCTCTCAGCAGCATCCAAAATAGCAAATTCCAATACATCACGGCGATAATCGTTACTTAAAATCGTTCTAAAATGCGGTGCAGCACCATAAAACTGAGGTTGAATATCTTGACCACCTGGTACAATCACCCCATCTACATGGCGTACAACAGCATCAGTCAACGCTTGGATTTTGCCCAAAACCGGAAAGCGGTCACTATTTTCAGTCGCATAGTGGAGCATACGCTTAGCGATCGAAAATGCCTCACCTAAACTCTGACCAGAAATTTCTTGAAGAATCGTATCGACTTCCACTTTTAGAGCTGCATAATCAATCTCTTCAGTTCCATAATCAAACTTAAAAGGAACAGCATCATAGCCTTTCAACTGCTCAATCACTTTTGCACCTGTGGGTCCCGCTTCTGCAACATTCCACGAAATCAGAACAACAGGTCTAGCCTCAGGTTCCAGATCAATGTTTGAGCCAAAAAAGTTAACACCATTTAAATCACTCTCATTAAAATCCACTCTATACAGCTTTGCTTCAAAAAAGCTCGCATACTGAACATCCGAATGAGACATCACGACATCTGACAGCGAAGCATAGTTAAATGCAGCATCCGTCAACTTAGAGTTAATAAATTGCACATTTTCCAAAGTCGCATATTTAAAGCTTACCCCTTCAAAATCACAATTTTCAAAGGTCACATTCTTAAAGGAAGTAAAGGCCAAGTTTAAAAAGTTGAAACGACAGTTAACAAATTTAATGTTCTCGAAGTGAACATTACAAAAGATTTTGATGCCCCAATCCGGAGCGAGACCAGGCCTAATCTTTTGATTAGTATTGGAGATTACAGTCAAACCCTTGATATTAAAGTTGACATCCCTAAACTCCATTACCCCAGGAAATAGAGAACTAAAGTCAATTTGAGTATTTCTCTCCCTAATCTCTTGTAAATGGATAAGTTCTTGCATGGTTCCTCGAATATCCTCCATTCCATGCAAATCATAGGGAGAAAGTACAACCCCGGCAAGCAAAAAAAAGTTAAAAAATACCTTAATTAAACTCATTATTAACCAAATTATAAAGAATTTATTAATATTATATACAATTTCTAAACAAAAGTCAAATAATTTTTATTGATTTTCATTAAAAATTACTGTATAATAATTTTATAAGAATAATCAAAGGAAGATCATGAGTAATGTCAATGTATCAAATAATACTTGTTATGATTGTTTCCAATCCTGCGGTACAGCCATAAAAGAAGTGGGAAAAGTTGTAGGAAAAATTGTTGTAGGAGCAGTGATACTTGTTGCACATCCAATTATTGGACCCATAGGTTCTATAGGATGCCTCTTTACCGCTGCGTATCATGGTGTCCTTGCAAATTATCATTGGCGGCATACGCATGAAAAAGATGATAATGGAAATCTAATCCCAGGAACATCAATATATAAGACAAATTATATGTTTGTAGATGTTAAATTCAATCTCGAGGATCTAAGTAGATTACAAAGTGAGGAACAAAGAGTCTATCATGCAAAAGCCGCAATAGAATCTTTGAAATGGGCACGAGGTTTAGCCATATTTTCTCTCCCTATCAGTGGGCCAATTTTTGCAATTTTTCTAGAGATTAATTCAGGAGGTTGCCTAGAAAAATCAACTGGATGGTACAGATGTGGACAACCTTGTCACGAAGTAACACGTGAAGAAAAGCTTCAGGAATACATTACGCAAATTCGTAATCCAGACCAAGCCAAACAAAGCCCTAAAAATACTTCAGATTCAATACCCTCGCATACAATAGAATTCTATGCAGGTCCTCTAATCGGTTTAGAGCTCGATCCCGAAGGTAATCCCTATCCAGATGAAGATCCCCTAAAGGATTAATTTTGCTTAAGCCCGAAGGGCGGATCTTTGTATAGCCCAGGCCGAGTGCGAGGGAGCTTGCGACCGAGACACATAGGCCTGGGACAGGTCAATATAAATATTCATTAGGCCTGAATAGGCCGGCTCTTGTTAACATCTTTTTTAAAATATGATGAGAAATATCTTTGAAAATGAAGAGCCGGCCTATTCAGGCCTTATGCTTATTTGGTTATCTCAGTCCCAGGCCTTTGTGTCTCGGTCGCAAGCTCCCTCGCACTCGGCCTGGGCTATACAAAGATCCGCCCTCCGGGCTTAAGCAAAATCTTGCTCTGCAATTATCCTGTACAACTAAAGCGAAATTTGAAAAAAGTCTCTTAATTACAAGGGTGAGAGCTCATGAATTACATCAAATGATGCAATATCTAAAGTTTCTAATGACCAGTACTCATCTTTTTCATCTTTGGACAAGCCTGCTAAGTTAATTACTTTTTTTCCGGTACTAGTACTATATACTTTGATTTCGTAGTGATTTGTCATAGGAGACTTTTATCTTAAATGTAGTCTATTGGCTACTTTTTGGCAAATTGAAGAGCTTTTCCTTCAAGAAAGAAAACAAAGGATGCCAATTTATCCTTTTTTATCCTGCCGACGAAGTCGATCTTGCTTATCCTGTTATTTTTTCATGAGAGCAGTTAATCAATTAGATCTTGTTATTTCTTGAAGATATTAGCGAAAACTTGTATGACCTGTAAAAAAATAGCGTCAACTTTGAGGCTGAGGAACAGGATTCTATGGATAAACACGCCCCACAAAGCATCTCTAAACAGCAAAAAACAGCTCTAGCTATCACAGTCATTACCTGTGGGCTGCTCTCTCTGTTAGGATTCGAGGTCTTTAAACACCACTCATCCACTGTCGCTGAAGATGCACCTCATAAAATCTCCAAACCGCTGCTCATTTTAGATGACGACAGTGAATCTGGATTGGCTGATGCCTCAAACTCTATCGGTCAAACGCCCTATAGCTATACCCATAAAGAAACTATCCAGTCTTTGCAGTCTCAGCTTAATGAAAACAACCGACAACTGGGAAGTCTGCGCACTCAGCTATTGACTCAAGGTTCTCTTTCAGGCAGTCCAAAACTAATTGACCTCAAAAAGCAGCTAGTTGAATTTCAAACTAAGTACCAGCTCTTATTAGAAAAGAAGCAGCTTCTAAAAAAAGAACTTGTTATTTCAAAAGAGCAGCTTTTAGAAAGCCAAAAAGAGTACATGGAGCTTGTTAATAAGAAGAAATCGATCAAAGATCACTATGCCAACCTAGAAACTGAACTTCAAGAGCAAGCGCTCGTTAACCAAACTTTAGTCAAAGAAATTGAATTATTGCGTTCGCTTCTTACGGATTCTCAGAATGGTAAACTGAATGCAGACCAAACAGTTGCAAAACTCGTTAATCGAATCAATATTCTGGAAGATGAATTAACGTTAACGAAAACAGCTCACCCTACTCTCAAAAACTCTCTTGAAGCTGCAACTAAAGAAAAGAATGAGCTGAAGCGCAACCTAGCTCTTACAGAAGAGAGGCTCAAAAATTTAATTAATCATCACAATCAAGCCATCCGTGGAAACGACGACGAATTAACTTTTACTATCAACAAGCATAAACAATTAAATAAGTCTCTCGCTGTTAATATTCCTCCTGAACATACACACAAAGCTCTTTCAAAAGAAGCTGCTGACCACAATGATATGTGGAATCAACTAGCTCAGTTAAGTTCGTATGGCCACCCCATCTACCATGCACATGCTGCTTCTAATAAAAAGCTTCAAGATAAAATCGAAGATTTAGAACACAGACTTGCCATCGCGAATGATGACCTGGAATTTATCAGCAGAGATAATAATGAATTAAAAACAACGATTCATACTCTCTACGCTGAATTAGAGAGTGCAAGAAAGCACATCTTAATTGCTTCAGACCACTCCGAGCATGAAGAAAAGCTAGCCAATATGCATAGCGACCTGCATGCTGCAGGGATTTCTAATGATGCTCTCACAAATAAAATTAACTCTTTGAATGCTCAGCTAGCCGCTCTTAAACATAGCTATGACACGATGCAAATTCCTGAAGCTCCTTCTAAAGAGCTACTGGCTAAAATTGCTCTCTTAGAACAAAATCTTGCAATGACTCACGATGAGCACGCTGATAAACTAGCCACTTACCATAGCGATCTAGATGCTTCACAAATTGCCAATGAAGCTTTAACTCAAAAAATTAGTCACCTAAATTCTCAGCTGTCAACCCTCAAAGAGCACTATGACAATCTTCAAATTCCTGAAGCTCCCTCCAAAGAACTGCAAGATAAAATTTCATTGCTAGAAAATAATCTTGTCATAGCCAATGACGACCTCAACTTCATCATTGATGACAACAACGCCCTTAAAGCTAATATCCAAGCTCTAAACATCGAACTCGAAAATGCTAAACAGCAGAAAATTGCTGATCATGAAGAGAGAATGGCTGATATGCATAGCAACCTGGACGCCTCACAAATAGCCAATGAAGCTCTCACGCATAAAATTGGTCTACTTAACTCTCAAATAACTAATCTTAAGCAAAAAAATAACAGCTCTCCAAGCACTCCTAGCAATGATGTTTTGGCTAATATCGAATTTTTGGAACAGCATCTTGCCAGCGCCAATGCTGACCTGAACATTCTTAACAGAGAAAATAAAGCCATAAAGACTAACCTGAAAATCCTGCATGAAGAGATTGCTGCTCTTAAGGATGATGCTGCAATGACCCAAGACTTGCTCAGAAATCCTCCTCCCAGTTTACACGCCACCATCCATCCGAAAAAACCTCCCACCTCTACCGCTGCTCAAGCTGCTTACATGCATACTCAAGTCGCTCAATTAGGCTCTTCTGCTCTTAATCTTTGCAACCGCGCTCCACATGAACTCATGCAAGAGACTCTGCTGCATCAAAAGCACTCCAAGCAACTTGAAAAGCAGATCGCGGTGCTGAATACTCAAATCAATGAACTGGAACATCAAATCCATACTCTTCAATCGCTATCTCTCTCTGATATCAATGACGATAATGACGATGATAACTTTGAGAGTTACCTAAGCGATGCTGCGGACACGAATAATAATGCGAAAAATATTAACGTGGATGATGAAGGTGAAGATTTCGGGGAAATAGAACTCCCCTTCTATGATGAAGACCCAGATGATGAATCTGATGAATATAGACATGGACAAAAAGACAAGGACGAAAAGACAAGAGACAAGGACCATTAGGACAATGAGGACTTTAAAGACAAGGACATATAATAAATTTAAATCGTCCTTGTCCTCAAAGTCCTCATTGTCCACAAAGTCCTTGTCCCTTGTCTTTGCGTCATTGTCTTTTTTTATTGACGGGAAACCTACCTTAAAGTTATCCTCCCGCTTCTTTTAGTTAACTGATCTGGGCGGCTCAATGGACGAGCATAGTAAAGATTCGACTTTAGCACATCTAATGGATGAAAGGCGGCGCTTTCCTCCACCTCCAAGTTTTGTAGAACGATCCTACTGCAAAGACCTCGCAACTTACGATGAGATGTACCACAAAAGTCTCGACCAGCCCGAAACGTTTTGGCTGGAGCAAGCGGACACTCTCGACTGGATAAAAAAACCGACCATCGCCTGCAACTACACCTGGAACACAAGCCAGCGGGAGATCTGGCACCGCTGGTTTGAAGACGGACTCATTAATGTCTCTTACAACTGTCTAGACCGTCACCTCAAAACTCACCGTAAAGAAAAAATCGCTTACATCTGGCAAGGCGAAAACGAAAACGAGACGCGCATTCTTACGTATAATGAACTTTATTATGAAGTCTGTCGCTGCGCCAACGCTCTAAAAGCGAGAGGTATCGTCAAAGGTGACCGTGTCTGCCTCTATCTACCCTCTATTCCCGAATTAGCCATTGCCATGTTAGCTTGTGCGCGCATCGGAGCTATCCATTCGGTAGTTTTTGGCGGATTTAGCGCCGATTCTCTCTCACACCGTATGGAAGACTGCTCATGCAAAATGCTGATTACCTCCAATGTCTCGCTACGTGGTGGTAAAGAAATTTCTTTAAAGTCCATCGCCGACGAAGCTCTTCTTCGCTCTCCATCCGTTAAACATGTCTGGGTTGTACAGCGCACTAACTCCCCCTGCCATATGGAAGAAGGCAGAGACTCCTTCTGGGAAGACGAAGTCTCTCGATGGAATGACACCGAATGTCCTCCCGAACCATTGAATCCCGAAGACTCTCTATTCATTCTCTATACATCTGGATCCACCGGAAAACCAAAAGGCGTTGTCCATACTCAAGCTGGCTACCTCCTCCATACATCCCTGACTCATCAATATATCTTTGACCTACGCGACAGCGACGTCTACTGGTGCACCGCTGACATCGGTTGGGTCACCGGTCACAGTTACGTCGTCTATGGCCCTCTAGCTAATGGAGCCACAAGTGTGCTCTTTGAAGGCATACCCACCTATCCAGAACCTAATCGCTACTGGAAAGTGATTGAGAAATACAAAGTCTCCATCTTCTACACTGCTCCCACAGCCATCCGCACACTCATTCGCTATGGAGAACAATACCCTCACCATTGCAATCTGCATTCATTACGCCTATTAGGCACTGTCGGAGAGCCCATCAATCCAGAAGCCTGGATGTGGTACTACGAAGTGATCGGCGCTGCCCACTGTCCCGTTGTCGACACCTGGTGGCAAACGGAAACAGGCGGAATCATGATCTCCGCTCTTCCGGGCTGCCATACCCTAAAACCAGGCAGCGCCAACAGACCCTTTTTCGGAGTTGCCCCCATCATCTTTAATGAAGATGGCACTCCCTGCCAGACCGACGAAGGGGGTTACCTCTGTATTTCGCGGCCTTGGCCAGGCATCATGCGCACTACCTGGGGGGACCATGACCGCTTTATCGACACCTATTTCACCAAATTTCAAAATATTTATTTTACTGGAGACGGCTGTAGAATTGACAACGAAGGAGACTGCTGGCTTCTCGGTCGCATTGACGATGTCGTCAACGTCTCTGGACACCGCTTAGGAACTGCCGAAGTCGAGAGTGCACTCGTAAGCCACGAAAGCATTGCAGAAGCTGCTGTCGTGCCCATACCCCATCCCATTAAAGGCCAAGGCCTCTACGCCTATGTGATTCTCGTCGATGGAGCTACTAATACCCCAGACCTTAAACAGCGACTTCTCGAACATGTCCGTCGCGAAATCGGCCCCATCGCCGTGCCCGATAAAATCTCCATTGTGGATGCACTCCCAAAGACGCGATCCGGAAAAATCATGCGAAGGATCCTACGAAAAATCGCCGAAAAAGACTACCAAAACCTGGGAGATATCAGCACTCTAGCCGATCCACACATGCTCCAAGAACTCATGAATCGAGAAGGGTAGAGCATCTAATGCAAGCCGCCTTTGAGTTAGCAGAAAAAGCGCGCCTACTCTCTCCCCCAAATCCTTGGGTTGGATGCACCATTGTCCAGGAGGGGCAGATTGTTGGGCGCGGATTTACTCAGCCACCAGGAAGCGCACACGCAGAGATCGTAGCTCTTCGCGAAGCTCAGACAAAAGCAGAAGGCGCGACGGTCTATGTCACTTTAGAGCCCTGTTCCCATTGGGGGCGTACACCACCCTGTGTCGATGCATTGATAGCCGCTAAAGTCAAAAAAATTGTTGTGGCAATCGAAGATCCAGATCCCTTGGTGAAAGGACAAGGAATTCAGCGGTTACGCCAAGCGGGCATCGAGGTTATCGTTGGAGAATGCTCCGAACAAGCGATGCAATTATTGGAACCTTATATATTTCATCGCACTCACCGCTGCTCCTTTTGCGTATTAAAGTCTGGAGTCAGTATGGATGGCCGCATAGCAGCGCAGGATCGTTCATCGCAATGGATTACCAGTGAAGAGGCTCGGGAAGATGTTCAGCGCTTAAGAGCACAAAGCCAAGCCATTCTTGTAGGTGCAGGGACGGCCAATACAGATAAACCCAAACTCACAGTAAGACACCCCTCTTACACCCCCTTAAAACCACCGTTACGAGTAGTCTGTGCCGGTAAAAGTAACCTAGAGCCAGATGGACCGCTTTTTGACATGACTTTAGGCCCCACACTCATTTATGCAACCGAGCAGAGTCCTCCACAGAATATTGAGACATGGCAAGCGACAGGCGCAGAAGTCAAACTCATAGGTAGTCATAATGGAAATATTGACTTAAAGGCACTACTTCAGGACTTAGCTACAAGAGGAGTTCTTCAGGTACTTGTAGAAGGAGGACCCACACTCCAAGCATCCTTTATTCAGGCGAAATTAGCTCAAAAATGGGTCGTTTATGTTGGAAATTGCCTTTTGGGAAATACCGGGCTGCCACTACTCTCCGATTTTATCGTTAAAACCATCAAAGATGCCCCACGCTTTATCCTGGATAGTTGCCAACAGTTTGCTGATAGCGTAAAGCTTATTTACTCACCTAATCTATAACATAATTAAACGCAAAGGCGCAAAGTCGCAAAGAAATTTATTTATTTGTTTTCTTTGCGGCTTTGCGCCTTTGCGTTTAATCTGAGATCCGCAGAAGCAATCCCTTAAGGTAGGAACCTTCAGGATGAAATAGACTCACAGGGTGATCTAAGCCATGACGCTGCTTTTCAAGAATCTGCACAGAGCGGCCAGCTTCTAGAGCAGCTTCAAAGATTATCTTGATAAAACACTCCTCATCCAGATGCTGAGAGCAAGAACAGGTCAATAACAAAGCACCCTCTTTCACTTTTTGCATAGCCAAACGATTTAAGTCCCGGTACCCCTTACAGGCATTTTTAAGATCCTGTTTCTTTTTGGCAAAGGCTGGAGGGTCCAAGATGATTAAATCATGATCCAAAGGATTTTCCTTCAAAAATCCAAATACATCGGTAGCGTGATTAGCCCAATTTTTTGCATCTCCAAGCCCATTGAGAAGGATATTCTCTTCGATTCCTTTAACTGCTTTTTCAGATATATCCACGCTATCCACAAAGGCTGCTCCGCCGTGTAATGCATAGAGACTAAAACCCCCTGTGTAGCTGAAACAATTAAGAATTCGACGATCCTTAGCTAATTCCCCTATCCTTTCCCGCATCGCACGCTGATCTAAAAAGAGACCTGTTTTTTGGCCTTCCACAAAATCCACACTAAATTTTAAAGAATTTTCTTGAATGATCACCCTAGCAGGAACCGTCCCATAGGTACACTCCAAACGATCTTTTAATCCCTCTTGACGCCTCGAAGGACTATTCGATTTTTCGTAGATTCCTATGGGATTCAACAGCTTAATTAAAGTTTCGATAACCTTAGATCTAACGCGCTCTATACCAAGAGCATGCACTTGCATTACAAGATAATCCCCATACCTGTCGATAATTAAGCCCGGCAGCCCATCCCCTTCAGCATTTACAAGCCTGTAAGCTGTTGTGCTACCACCATTTATCCACTTTAGTCGGAAATTAACCGCATCGGAAATCGCTTGAGGAATAATCTCATCCCGCGTAGCAGAAGGGTTAAAAGAGACCATTCGCCCAATGATAGAAGATCGGCGGTTGAACATCCCCCATCCCAATCTCTCACCCTTGGAAGAGCAGATAGGTAAAATTTCTCCCTCTTCAAAAATGGGTAGCTTGGCCACCGCACCCGAGAATACCCAGGGATGCCTACGCAAAACAGGGATCTCTTTCCCTGGCTTTAGATATACACATTCGTCCATAGCCAGATACTATACACTAGGAATTCATTTTATTTTACTTGGATTTAATGTTTGAGATTTGCAAAAATCTCCTATACATTGAACAAAAAGTGAAAACATGCCAGAGATCTGTCGATTTTTAGGAATTGTGATTAAAATGTTTTATTCAGACCACAATCCACCTCACTTCCACGCCGTATATGGAGATTTTGAAGCCACCTTTTCGATCCATTCGTTAGAAATGTTAACAGGCAATTTACCTGCAAGAGTACAAGGACTTGTAATTGAATGGGCTTTTCTTTATAAAAAGGAATTAGAAGAAAATTGGGAAAGTATTTTAAAAGATCAAGCATTTAAAAAAATTAAACCCTTGGTTTGATATGAGAGTCAAAAACGTAATTTATATAAAAGAATACAAATTAAAAATAATATTTAGCGATAAAAAAATAAAAATGGTAGATTTAAAAGATTTAGTTAAGCATGCGAAGGGAATTTTCTTACCATTAAAAGATATAGAGTATTTTAAACAAGTTTCTCTAGATGATAGTCAATTAAGCATTTGCTGGCCTAACGGAGCTGATATCTGCCCCGATGTACTTTATGATTTGGGACAAGAAATACCACATCAAAAGAAACCTACTATTCGTCGATTAAGAAAAGTACACAATAGATAATTCATAAAATTTACTATTAATTAAAAAATTAATAATCATATAATAAAACTATAGGTTTATACTATGGATATTATATGAATGTTAATAGAAATACTTCTAGTATTAATGAAATTAATTCAGTAAACCAACCTGTAACTAAAAATATAAGTAGCTCAATAACTATAGACTTAACTAAAAAAACATCAAGTTCACTCTCTACAGATCAAAAAAACTCCATTACAACTGCTATAAAAAATAGACTAAACGAGGGAAAAAAAGGACTACAACGCCTCCTCGCTCGAGAATGTGTCATCCCCTCTCAAAAGCTAAGACTAAATTTTGATCATGCTGTTCAGCTAGATAAGTTTCTAAAAACACCTAGTACAACAGATAAAGATTTAAGAGCCACAAAGCTCACTTTTGACATGGGAGAGCATAAAATTGACGGGATTGCTATCCATGGAAATGCAGAAGCTCAAGAGGCTTTTCAAGAAGGTAACCTAGAGGATCATCGCTTTATCTACATGCTTAACCCCAATGCTCAACTATATGAAGATAGGCTCTCTATTGGTCAAGAACTTCTCGAGAAAGTCAAGCAAGAAGCGAAAGATAAGGGAGAAGATCCTAACAAAATTCACCTAATTATGTTTAATTACCGAGGAGCCGGGGCTAGTAAAGGCCAAATCACAACACTCCAAGATCCTATCGATGATTTCCAGCAAATGTTCCAGCATTTTGCAGAAAAAGGGGTAAAGCCTGAACATACCGCAATTTATGGCCATTCAATTGGTGGATTAATCGGAGGTCATGTTGCAGCACTTAATAAGAAAGTCTCTTTAGTAACAACAGGTACCATTTCAAGTCTTCCTGCTGCAGCTAAAGAATTTACTCCAAAATTAGCCACTGAATTAGGTAAAGAGAATCGAATCTTGAAAATATTCAATAATCGTCTCTCAGGGAATATAGCAAAGAGGGTTTTTAAAAAACTCGGCTTTACTCAGAGTAACTTATCCAATGTCAATGATATCGCAAATGCTGGTGGAAAGGTTACGGTTATTCATCACGAATTTGACAAATTGGTACAAAAAAGTGCTTTATCAAGCAAAGTCGATAAAAAACAAAAGAACTTTGAAATTAATGGTGAGATTAAAGTTATCACATCTAACCAAAAAGCCACTGAAGTTGTAAAAATTAATACATTGATTTCCTATTGTGTTGGTTTTAAAGAACACATAGAGCAGCCTCAAAGAGACCTTATTATAAAAGATCTTTCATCCGCTAAAAATCTGGAAGAATTTCAAACAAAATTTTCTAAGTATGAAAAATTTATATATGATAGGGCAAAATTAAAATTAATTTTTAATGATAAATCATCATTTAAAACAGACCTTAGTAATGACACTCAATTTATAGATTTTATTAACAATGAAACTTCCAAAGTCAATAAAATGGCTGGAAAAGAAATGTTAAAGCCCATATCAGCTGAATATCTTGAAACTGAGGCTGAAAAACTCGATTACCATAATCTCGAAATTAATAAGCAAACCGAAATATTCGAAAATGTCGTTAAAAGCACAGCTGCAGCAATTTTTCCTCCAAAAGCATAACATCCTAGCCATTCAAAGAGCATCCTGCTATAATTTTGCGCATTCACCTTTGTAGAGCAAAATTATCATGAGTATACGTGACCTTATCATCTTGGGCTGCTCTAGTCAGCAGCCAACCCGCTACCGAAACCACGGCGCTTACTTAGTTCGCTGGAATGATGAGGGGTTACTTTTTGATCCGGGTGAAGGCACACAGCGTCAATTTATTTTTGCCAATATTGCACCCCCCGTCGTGACGCGCATCCTGATTTCTCATTTTCATGGCGATCACTGTTTGGGCTTTGGCTCTATGCTGATGCGTTTGAATTTGGATAAAGTCACGCATCCTATTCATTGTTATTATCCTGCCAGCGGTAAGAAATTTTTTGACCGTCTACGCTTTGGAACAGCCTATCATGAAATCATCGAAGTGATTGAGCACCCCATATTTGAAGATGGTGTCGTACATGACGATGGCAAATTCCGTATCGAAGCGCGCTTCTTAGACCATAGCATCGATAATGTGGGCTGGCGTATTACCGAACCTGACACACGCAAATTTGATCAAACTAAGCTGCACTCTTTAGGTGTACATGGACCAATGGTAAAAGCCTTACAAGAAAAGGGTTCATTACTCATTAATGACCGACTTATTTCTCTAGATGATGTCAGCATTGTCCGACAGGGAGATGTTTTTTCAGTCGTCATTGATACCCGCATGTGTCCAAATGCACTAGAACTCGCCCGCAATGCTCGTATGCTGCTCTGCGAAAGCACCTATCTCGAAGATCAAAAACAACTGGCCTACAAACATTTCCATTTGACAGCCCGCGAAGCTGCCGAATTAGCACTAGAAGCCAATGCAAAAGAGTTGATTTTAACTCATTTTTCTG
Source organism: Chlamydiota bacterium (assembly GCA_013287645.1). GTDB lineage: Bacteria > Chlamydiota > Chlamydiia > Chlamydiales > JABDDJ01 > JABDDJ01. The sequence continues at coordinate 28,004 of JABDDJ010000031.1, forward strand.
CCAGGTATATTAATTCAAAAGTCTTTGAAGAAGAGGCACAGCCATTCTTTGCAAACTGCCATGCCGCTTCAGACTTAGCTGTGTTTCCCTTTCCAAAAAATGGATAAGAATGTTTATAGAGGCGTGCGATAAATTCTTAGAATATCTGAGAGCGATCAAAAACGCCTCTAAACATACCCTACGCAACTATGCCATTGACTTGAATACCTTTAAAAGCTACTTGGAGAAAGAGCTCTCAAAATCAGAGCCAGAACTACACTCTATCGACCGGCTGCATGTACGTGGCTTTATTGCCGAAATGGCTTTTAAAGGACAGAACAAGAGAACGATGGCACGGCGCATCTCTTCGTTAAGAACATTTTTTAAATATACCTACAATGAAAAACTACTCACTCACAATCCCATAGAGGATATTGATACCCCAAAACTCGAGAAAAAAATCCCTTTAACACTCTCGTATACCCAAGTCCAACAACTCCTCGAACTCCCAGATCTGACTAGTTATCTAGGCTATCGCGACAGAACCATCATGGAGCTTTTTTATAGCTCTGGATTGCGCGTCAGCGAACTTGTAGCACTCGAACGAAAAGATTTTGATCCAGAGAACTTACTCATTCGACTCAAAGGAAAAGGCCGTAAAGAACGCGTCATCCCCATTACTAAAAACGCCGCACATTGGATTAAGACTTACCTCGACCATCCTCAGAGATACCTAGAGATCGATGGCCACCAACCCGAGAAAGACGATAAAGCCATTTTTTTAAACAAATGGGGCACTCGCCTTACCGACCGCTCTGTCGATCGCAACTTTGACCAATACCTTAAA
>JABDDJ010000032.1 GCA_013287645.1 Chlamydiota bacterium
TGGGTGTCAGGAAACTGCTCTTGGCAGGTGTTATAATAAATCGCTGCAGCGCGAAGCCATCCGCTTCTTTCATAGTAGAGGCCAAGTTCATAGAAACCGTAGGCATAGTTCTCTTTGATCTGCATGACAACGTCTGTTGCATCAGAGAGGTGCTCATCACGCGGATAGAGTTTGCAAAACTTATTAAGGGTAAGTTGTGCAAAGGAGAGAATATCGGGGTTTTGGTATTCAATCTCTGCCATTTTCAAGTAAGCGTGAAGGATGCTCAAGTAACAGGTTGAGGCTAATTCATTCTTAGGAAAGCGCCTTAAAAAGACCTGATAGGTATCAATAGCTTCGCGGTACTCCCCTAACCAAGCGAGCAGGTTGGCTTTAGCGTATAATGATTTTGCTGCAAAAGCATGGTTGGGAACGGCAAAGACGACTTCGTCATAGACTTCGATAGCTTGTTTAAAGCCTGAAGACCATTTGGGCAGTTGATGATAAGAGAGTAGCCGACAGCGAGCGCCATTCCTCAGCTCTTCGGCGATGGAAAACTTGAATTCAATCGCTTCAAAGAAGTGGTCGGCATTTTTTCGGTTTTTGAGGTAGCAGTTAAATGCTTTATTAGCGAATTCGTACTCTTCGAGATTATAGTCACAGACACCGAGGAAGAAGGCTGAATCGGGACCATAACAGGTATTGGCGTAGTTACAGGTAATGATGCGAAAATGTTTACCTGCTTCGAGCCAGTTGCCTGCGTCGTAGGCACAACAGGCTTGTTCAAAGTGTTCATTGGCAGTACATCTAGCGATTTCCGAGGAGTCGATCCATCGGCCATCTTTCCACTTGACGCCAGCTTCACTAGGAGCGGACAAGACTAAGAGGCTGAGGCTGATGGAAATAATATACTTTTTGAGTTGAGTATAAGGCATGCGAGTCTCTGGTTACTCCAAAGACTCTAGAGAAACATGCTGTTATTGTCAATGGCATTGAACCTATCCCAGTAATTCATTTCCTTGCCCGTGCCATGCCCTTGCCCGAAAAAAAGCTGTCTAGCAATTAAGAGAGGATGCCATTCAAGCGATCTATATTCTTTTTTAGCTTCTCCATGTCCTCTTGTGCTTTTTTCAATTTACTCTTCATCAGGTTAACACAGTCTAAATACATCTGCACTTCCTTCAAAGGCGCATCTGTTTCTGCTCCAATAGCATTAAACTGTGCCACGGCGAGTTTTGCTTCGCAATCAGCCTTAATTTTGATATCCGCTTCGATATAAGCTTCTAATTGATGAAGTTGTAAAATGTTACTTTCCAGTTCTTTTTTGAGACGTTCGGTCTCCTGTTTGTCTACCTCGGTAGCACCAAAAATGTCGATGGCAGTTTGCTCGTCAGTTTGGGGAGGAGGTTGAGAAGGCTCATTATTGTCTTGAGGAGGCATGTCATAATAGCGTTTAGCTTGAGATTCACTCGGCTGCTGATTCGTTGGTGCGGGGGTCTGAGCATTAATCTCAATTTCAATAGTTTGTTTTTGCGAATATAAACCCTCTGCGTCCTGTATGACAACACTCACTGGGATTTTTCCAGGTTGAGTTGCCGTCTTTTGGAAGGTCATGCCTCCTGATTGCCAATCATCATCACCCCAGCGCCAAAAGACTGTAACAGGTTGTTGAGCTTGTACATCGGAGACTTTGAGGGTAACAGTATCTCCAGTATGCGCAGTAGGGGTTTCATTTGAGAGGTTAAAGTCTGGAAGTTCATGAATGTTTACTTCAGGTTCTTCTTCATCAGGTATTTCTTCGGTATCAGATCCTTCATCAACGTTTTCTGGTGAAGTAGGCTGAGAATTTATGGAAGGAGATTGTTTTACCCCGCCTCCTCTATTAATATAAGTACCGCCTCCCTGTCTTACAACACCACCACTGCCTCTAGGCTGCGCTCTCCCGCCGCCCATGTAACCATGAGCAATATCATCATTATCTTGTGTATGAGCCAAAATCCCTTGTGGCATAATTAAAGGCAGAGATATGCCTGCGAAGAAAGCTGACAAATACCTATACATTTTTCGCATAAATTAACCTTCAATCATCAGTCTAAAATAGAGGGAGGATTCTACCGCAGAGCCGCAGAGAGCGCAAAGATAACGCAGAGATTAAAGAAAAAACTCTGCGTTATCTTTGCGCTCTCCGCGGCTCTGCGGTAAAACCCCTCCACTGGAGGAAAGTAAACCAATACCTCAAAATGGCTTTTTTCACTCTAAATAGCAATATTTTTATTTAAAACGCGCAAGGGAGAAGGGAATCAAGCCTACAATTAATATATTATTAATAAAAATTTAAACTAAAAAAAACAACTTAAATTTATAATGGAAATAGATACATACTAAATAGGTTTTATTATGGGTAACTTAAGTTCTTCTATACAACCAAATTATTCTAGTACTACTCCTGAATCAATAAAACAAGAAGTAAAGGAGCTAGAACAAACTTTTACTCTACAGTATACTGATTATATCAAAGCTGAAGAAAATCTTCAAAAAAGTTTTTTATTTGGTAATCTTTACTCTTTAATAACCACAGGTCACTTACTATCTACCCAAGTGGAGAAAATGAAAGTTGCTAGTTACGAGACTTTCGAAAAACTCTCAGTAATTGCCAACAGTGTTCCAGCTTTAAAAAGTGAAATAGAAATATTTCAAAATAGCTATAAATTGCTGAAAGACTACCTCAATAAAGGAATTAAGCTAGAATCTTTTTGCAATGATCTTTATGGTGTCGTAAATGAAGCTTTGAAGAAGACCGACGATTATAGTGAAAGTAAATTCATGCCCTGGCAACAACCCTCATTGGAAGAACAACCGAAGGGCGAACTTCCAAAAATCAGATTTGCATTGCAGATGACACAACATTTAAGAAACGACTTCGAAGAATTCTTAAACAATCCTCCCCAAGACGAAGAATCAGAAGCGATTCTTGAGTCTTCCGAGTGGAAAGAAATTAATAAAGATCTAGACGCCTTGCTAAAATCGGAAACACCCTGGATCGATACAGTGTTAGACGAAAAAACTGCTCTTCTGAAAGCTATTCGTTCTTCAGAAGGACAAATTCTCTCAATTATTGAAGCAGAAAAATTAAAAGAACTTTTTCTAGGTAGTGCCTACGAGCCTGTTTTGAATGAACAAATTACGGAACTCACAAAAAATCCATCTAATGAGACAAAAGACGACCGATCTGCAGCTGTCTATAATTTGTGCTATTTCGTGGAAGAAGCTTATGAAAATCAGGTTCTGCGGCGTACACAAGAAGAAAGAAATAATGATTTAATACTTTCAAAAAATTTAAGCAATTCATTAAATAAAATTATTGACAAATGGAAAACATTAATACCCTCATCAGCTATTCACCCTGCCCTACAAGCAACCACAAAAGCCTTAAACACTCTTTCCGCTATAAGCAAAACTAAGACAACTCAAAAAACTGCCTATAGTTGGCGCACAGAGATGGAGAAAGCTGGGTTCAAAATAGATAAACTGGGAGTGCAGGGAGCTATGTCTACAGTTTACAAAGCGACACGTGAGATTAAAGGAGTTAAAGAAGTTTTTTTATTAAAGGTATTTAAGGATCCCATTTCCTACGAAAAATGGGCAAAGGCTAATACTGGTGAACGCACTGCGCGTATAGATAGCCCCTATTTCATTAAAATCCATGGAGCGTTTGAAAATGCCGACGGACAAATAGAAGCTGTTGTGATGGATTTTGTCCCAGAAGCCAGAGAACTTAGGGACTTAATTATCGAAGGAAAACTCAATGAAAAAGAAAAAATTACCCACTTCTGGCATTTACTCCAAGCTTTGAAAATCCTTGAAGATAATGAACTCGTTCATAGAGATATCAAGCTTGATAACATTTTAATCGATAAAAACGAACATCTCAAATTGATAGATCCTGGATTCCAACAAAACCTCTCTATAGGACCTCCTTCTATTGTTGGAGAATATATTGGTTCTCCCATATATGCCGCTCCTGAGATATTAATGGGCCAAGAACATGGTATAGCAACGAATATCTACTCTGCAGGTGTTTGTGCCTATCTCATTTTTGCTGATAAGCGAAAACTCTTAGATCTTAAAGATGATGATATTAATCCTTATCTCTTTATACCTCCAAAAACAAGATTTTTTGTAAAAGAAGAATTCGAAACTAAAAACCCTGATCTTTATCAGTTTATTTCATCTATGCTAGTTAATAATCCTTCACAACGACCCTCTGTTGATGCCCTAATAACAACTTTCAAAGCCTATGCAGAAACAAGAGGGGTAACTTACACGGATTTAACAATTTAAACGCAAAGACGCGAAGGTGCAAAGAAAATTTTTTTTATTCTTTGCGCCTTCGCGTCTTTGCGTTTAATTTGCCTCAATACGCTATTTAATATTAAGAATGTAGGGTTGTGCATTGAGAAATTTGTGTAATCCTTCTGCCTCATGCGAAATGCCCCACTTACTGTCTATTGTGAGTGTTGCAATCACTTCATCTCCCGCTACAAATTCCAGCAAAATAGGATCGGAACCTGAATGGTTGCGGAAGTGCTGTTTTAGTTTCAGGATATCGCTATGCCGTAACTGATGGGCATCTACTGAAATCGTCAGTTGTTTAGGGAGTGTATTCATGATTTTTGGCGGGGGTTCTTTGGGTTTTCCATTATTTTTGGGATAGGATTGTTTGGCTTGGTGCTTAAATTTGTCGTAGGCATTGTCGCAAGCTGAAATCATCGCTTCGTTGGCGAGAGAGAGGTCATCAAGCCAGCGACAAGAGAGCTTGGGCACTCCTTCTCGTTTGTCCACCTGTAGGATGGCATAGAGGAGTTGGTTCTCATTGAGCAGGTGCTGCTTTTCTTGATACATCTCAGGCCAGACAGGTAGCTCATAGCTATCCATTCCATCACCGATCATGAGGATAGCAAACTTTTTTTGTGATTTGGATGAGATGCGTATCTGGACAGATTCGATTAAGAAGGCAGCTCTGAAGACAGCGTCGTGATCCATCTGTTCGATGTCGCTCAGAGGGACATTCGATAGTCGCTTTAGAATGGGTTTGAAGGCATCTAAGGGATGTCCTGTTAAGAAAAATCCTAATAGTTCTTTTTCACGTAATAGTGTGGCTAGCTTAGAGGATGGGCTTAGTACTTTTGGAGGTTTGGAAAACTGGGCGTTGGTGTCTTCTCCCATCAGTGAAAACAGGGAAAGTATACCCAGAGATGCTTCCCGCTGAGATCTGGAAGAACTATCGAACATCTCGTCGACACTTAAGCGCAGGGCGTCTCTGCCCCACTGCGTAAAGTCAAAACATCCTGCGTCTATCAGGTTTTCGACGACTTTTTTGCCTACTTTTGAAGAGTCTAGACGCTGAAAAAATTGGTAGAGGTCTTTATAGGGGCCATCTTGGTTTCGTTCGTTAATAATTGCCTCCACTACTCCTTCTCCAACACCTTTAATGCCGGACATGGCAAAGCGGATACCTTGAGGAGTAGCGATAAAGGTGCTGCTGGCTTCATTGATATCGGGAGGAAGCATAGCAATATCCATTGAGTGGCTTTCACGGATAAACTTGGAGACCTTTGAAAGGTCGGCGCTATCACAGGTCATTAGGCTGGCCATCCACTCTTTGGGGTAGTTAGCTTTAAAAAAGGCTGTGACGTAGGAAAGGTAGCCGTAGGCTGCGGCATGCGACTTATTGAATCCGTAAGCGGCAAACTTCTCCATCTTGTCGAAGATTTTCATGGAGGTAGATTCACTGATGCTATTCTCTAGAGCTCCTTTTCGAAATTTTTCCCGCTCATTTGCCATCTCGGCAAAGCCCTTTTTTCCCATAGCACGACGTAAGACATCACCCTCACCCAGGGTATAGTTAGCTAGCCGACAAGCGATGGCCATCACTTGCTCTTGGTAGACCATAATCCCATAGGTCTCTGCAAGGATATCTTCCATCCAGGGATGGTCATACTCGATGGGTTCACGTCCATGCTTACGGGCAATAAAGGAGGGTATCATGTCCATGGGGCCGGGACGATAGAGGGCGCCTACGGCGATGATCTCTTCAAACTTATCGAGATGGAGCTGCCTGGCGAGGTCTTGCATGCCTCCAGATTCTAGCTGGAAGACGCCTAGGGTTTTTCCCTGATTGAGTAGTTCAAAGGTGGCTTTATCATCCAGCGGCAGATTGATCCAATCGATGCGCTGTCCTGAGCTTTGTTCGATGGCATCGACGCACATTTTGATAGCTGTGAGGGTTTTTAGGCCTAAGAAGTCGATCTTGAGCATCCCTACTGTCTCTACGGGCTTCATAGAGTATTGGGAGACGGGCATTTCGTTGCTGTCTTTGGATAGGAAGATGGGGATGTATTCGGTTAGCGGCTCTCCGCTGATGATGACTCCGGCAGCATGGATTCCGGTATTGCGGATAGAGCCTTCCAGTTTTTGAGCAATAGAAATGACCTGATTGGCTTCGGGATCGTTTTCGTAAACACTGCGCAAATCGGGGTCTTTTTCAAGGGCCTTCTCGAGGGTGATATTGAGATCCTCAGGCACTAGCTTGGCGATGGAGTTGACTTTAGGTAAGGGGACATTAAGCACGCGTCCCACGTCCTTAATGCTCGATTTGGCCTTCATGGTACCGAAGGTTACAATCTGCGCGACGTTATTTTTGCCATATTTTTCGAGGGTGTATTGGATAACCTCCCCCCTTCTATCCATGCAGATGTCGACGTCGATGTCTGGGTAAGAGAGCCGTTCTGGGTTAATAAAGCGTTCAAAGAAGAGATGAAAGCGAAGGGGTTCAATGTCAGTAACGCCAATCAGGTAGAGAACAATCGAACCTGCACCAGATCCACGGCCTGGTCCAACGGGAATAGTATTGTTCTTGGCCCAGTTGATAAAGTCCCAGACGATGAGTAGGTAGTCTGCCATACCTTTGGGGACAATGACGTTCATCTCATAGTCGAGTCGGTCTTTAACAACCTGTAAGGGTTCTTTATCGGGGTAGATCTCTTTAATTTTAGCTAATTTATCGGATGTGTAGCGCTTTTTGATCCCCTCTTCACATAGATGCCAGAGGTATTTTTCAACGGTTTGAGAATCTGGGGGATGGTAGATAGGATAGTGTTTTGTTTTGAAATCGAGTTCTAGATTGCATTTTTCGGCCACTTTCAAAGTATTTTCTATAGCTTCTGGTAGATCTGAAAAGAGCTCTGCCATCTGCTGAGGGCTCTTAAAATAGCATTCATGCGAAGAGTACGTTCTTCTCTTCGGATTGGGAACAAGTGTCTTAGGATTTCCATAAGAGTCTTTTTCCCAAATTTGACAAGGTTCACCCGACTGGACATTTAAAAGAATTTCGTGAGCTTTCCACTCATCTCGGTAAATATAGTGGCTATCGTTTGTTGCAACTAATGGGATATTATAGGAGCGTGAAAGCTCTATCAACTTTGCATTGACCGTTGTTTGTTTGGTAATATAGTCCTGATACTGCTGATAGAGCCATGATTCTTGAAACAGCCCATCTTTTTGCAGATCCTCTTCACTCATCTGATGTCGCTGAAGCTCTAGATAATAATCCTCTCCAAAAATATTCTGAAACCACTCTATCTGCTCACGAGTGCTTGCATCAGTACCAAAAAGGATCTCCTGTGAAATTCTGCCGCTTAAACATGCTGAAAGGCAAACCAAACCCTCTTTATGCTTTATCAATGCTTCTGCATCAATGCGTGGAACATAATAGAAGCCCTCCAAGTAACCTATAGAGGACAATTTGCAAAGATTGTGATAACCCGTGCTATTTTTCGCGAGTAGAACAAGGTGATAATTGCTGCGCTTGCCACTCTCTCGAGTCTTCTCATGCCGCGACCCGTGCGACATATAGACTTCACAGCCAATAATCGGCTTTACATGTGCCTCTTTACACGCTTTAAAGAACTCGACGGCACCAAACAGATTTCCATGGTCCGTCAAAGCCGCTGCGGGCATTTCAAATGCCGCAGCCTGCTCCGCAATTGCCTCCACAGAAGCGGCCGCATCCAAAATAGAATATTGTGAATGCGCGTGTAAAGGAACCCATTTATTTTGATTCATCAACATGACGATAGGTGACGTTCCATAGCGGCAGCAAAAGAAGTAACGAAATAAGGCTACATGAAATCAATGTTATAAAGTATCCGCCCCAACCCCAGTCTTGAGTGATCTTACCTAATGGATATCCCGCTAAAGCAGCACCGATATAGGCAATAAATCCAATAAATCCTGTAGCGGTAGCAGCGGCCTTTTTATGACTCAATTCAGCAGCGGCAACACCAATAAGCATTTGGGGTCCAAAAATGGCAAAACCTAGCAAGAACACTCCTGCAGAATCGAGTACTGCGTAACCTGGAGGTACCCACCAAAAAAGAAGCGTGGCTGCCACCATGCCCAGAGCAAAGAGAGCATTCACAGGACCTCGCCTGGCTTTAAAAAATTTATCAGATGACCAACCAGCAGCGACACTACCCACAAGGCCGCCAATTTCGAAAAGAGAGACAACGCCATTTCCGCCCAAAATACTATACTGTTTTTCTTCGATAAGGTAGAGAGCTGTCCAGTCATTGACCGCTGTACGTACTACGTAGACAAAAAGATAAGAAACCCCCAAAAGCCAAATGTAGGGATTACTCAAAACATAATCAAAGAGGAGCTCTTTCCAAGTTAAATCTTTTTCTTCTTCTGCGGGGTGCTTTTTATCAAGATAATCGTTGCGGTATTTTTCAATATTAGGCAGTCCCAGAGATTGAGGTGTATCGCGTAAGCGGTTGACCAGAAAGAGCGCTCCCAGCATGCACACAACACCCGGAATATACATTCCACAGCGCCAACCACAGTATTGGAGAGCTCCTCCTACAACCCAGGGAATTAGAAAGGCACCTATGTTATGAGAGACATTCCAAGAAGACCACCAGGCACCCCTTTCCGAGTGAGAATACCAGTGCATTAGAAAGCGTGCGCAAGGAGGCCAACCAAAACCTTGGAACCAGCCGTTCATTCCCCAGAGAATAGCAAACATCATCAGCGAGGAGGAGAGGCCAAAGAGGACGTTAATCACGCCCGTAGCAAAAAGTCCGAGCGCCATAAAATAGCGGGCATTGGATCGATCAGAGATGACGCCACTGACAAATTTGCTAGTACCGTAGGTGAGTGAGAAGATGCTGCCGAGAATCCCTAGCTGAGACTTATCCAAAAAGAGTTCTTGGCTGATGCCGGGCATTGAAAATGTAAAGCTTTTTCTTGTGAAGTAGTAGAGAGCATACCCGACGAACATCGAGTAAAAAATGCGGATACGCCAGTACTGGTAAAGTTCATCTACCTTTTTCTGGTCTTTAATTTCGGGAATGATGGGTGCAGGCTTAAATATACTCAAAATACCAGTCACTGGGCAGACTCCGTATTATAGATATTAGGGACTAAACAGCACTTTTACAGGCTTAATTTTTAACTTTCTACAAGATTTTCCTCAAGGTCTATTTTTTTATCTAACCCGTGCCAGTGCCCGTGCCCTTGCCCGTGCCCGAAAAAATATATTTGGGCAGGGGCAAGGGTAGAATTTTATTTATTTCGGGCAGGGGCAAGGGCAAGGGCAGGGGCAAGGGTTTTTAATTAGTACATTGACCTAAGGTGATGATTTATGATACAAGATTTAGCTTGCGTCGTATTAAGGAAACTTCTCCGAACCCGACTTTGTAAATTTAAATTTGAATGCGATAATGTTGAAGCTTATTGTCCATAGCTTAGATAAAAGTGAAGAGTTTGTCTTTGAAAGATCTCCTCGCATCATCATCGGCCATTTAGGAGAAAAAGATGTTGATGTAGGCTTATCTGATAAGAGCGTAACCCCTCATCATTTAACTATCGAATATATTGATGGAGAGTATTACCTTTTTAATACCGCTAACGATCCTTTTGCTGCAGTAGGAAATAATCCTTTTGGAAAGCGTAAATTATTAGATAATGATCTCTTGACCGTTGGACAGAGCTCTATTCTTGTTCACATTACGCATGAAGACATTGCCAATGCAAAAGAGGCGTCTTCTTCTGTTTCTGAGGATGAATTATCCACTATTATCGATCAAGCTATCCTATCAAAAGCTTCCCTGCTTCCACAAAATGATTTGGAAGAGGATGTGCGCCTCTCATCATTAGAGAGAGAGCTTGAAGAGTTAGAAGAGCTCTCATATACCTCTTTGCATGGTGAAGAGCCTACTAAGTTAAAGACAGAGCCTCTAGAAATTGATGAGATAGATGCCCTCGTGCGTGAGGTAGAGGCTTTGGAATGGGAAGAGGTACAAGAGCTTTCTACCTATAGCGAAAAGGCGCCAATCTCAGAACAAATACACTCTAGACCACCCTCACCCTATAGTACAGGCGCTGTACCGTCTAAATTTAGCGAACCTACTTTAGAGGACATGTACGAGCCAGTTGCTCCAAGCAAAGAAAAAAAAGAGGAAGAGCCGGAGACCAAAAAAAAAGTTCCCTCTGAAACAAAGCCCACTATCTTCAGAATTAATTGGAAGTGGTGGTTAGTCCTTCTTGGCGTAGCGCTGTTGCTGGCCTTCTTTTTAATTGGCGGATTCTATTCACATATGCGAGAGAAGCACCGCATTGAAGAGATCCATGCTGCGCAGGAGGTAGCGGATATCGCCATGGCATTGACCTATGCAAAGGTCTATCAAATTAAGCCTCAAAATCAGAACTGGTCCAACCCGGTATTTCTCAAAAAAAATCTTGGTGCTATCCTCTCCCCTAGATACCAAATGTTAGCCAGAATTGATGCACAAGGCCAATTTAGCAATAGTCCCTATCTGCTCAGAATTTACCCCAATCATGATTTATCACAGTTTCTTGTGATTGCTCAACCAGCTCCTAGCCCTTTCCAATCCCTGTTTCCACGCACAACCATCGTCGTTGATTCGCGTGAAATGGAGCTGCGCAAATTAAAGGATTTGAGAGAGCTTAATAGGCTTATTGCTAATGCAAAATCCTTTGACTATTTAGATAGCGAGACGAGTTCAGCCATTATTAAAGAGGGCGAACTGATTCCTTTAAATTCACTGACATTAACCGACCATAAATTAGGGTTTTCCCCACCACGATCGCTGGCATTTTTGCGGCCTGGTGCTGAAAACCGCATCTATAACGCACCACGCTACTACCTATTTGGTGAGCGCATCTTAAATCAGATGATTGCATTGGAGAGCGATGAGTATGCTCAAGGCGCTTTACCTGCTCTTCAACAAGATCTCAAAGAGCTGGAAAGGCTTCCCAATTTAGTGCTTTACTCTACAAGCGGGATGACAAAAGCTGCACAAGCACAACGCATCTTAGCTAGTATCGCCCCAAACAGCGAGCTGCTGGTAGGCTACTTAAAAGTCAATCCAGAAGGGAAGGTCCTTAGCAGCCAACTGCTGATGAAACATGCAGTCACTACTTCACAACCAAGCCGTTGGATGCGTTCGGAATCTGACTTGGCACTGCTGACACCCAATACTGAAGTTAAGAGCGAAGATCTTTCAACAGAGCGTTTCAAGCGCGAATTAAACGCGATTAAAACAGCGCGTGAACAAGTTTTAAGCCCTTTGGTCGAACAGATCACCACTTTATTAAATAAAGAGCTCACTGAGCCTCTGGAAGATTTCAGCGAACGGTTTTATGCTCTTTCCGACGTACTGATCAAAGCATCTAACGAACAGACTATCGAATCTTCTCAACAGCTGCGCCATCTCTTAACATTCTATTCTGATGAGCCTATGGAAGGGCTGATTAAACTTACTGATGCAGCTGGGCTGCACTCATTGTTAGCCAATGTTTCTGCACCACTCCCCGCTTTTCGTTCGACAATCCCCGAATTAAAACAGCGCTTAGCCGCAATTTCTCAAGCTACTTCTTTAGAGTCTCTTGATCAAGCTGTTCAATCAACTACTTTATGGTTATCTCTTAAACACTTTCCTGAGCCTAAAGTCTTAGCATCGCATCAAAAACAGCTTTATAATGCGGTTATCCAAAAGTTGAGCGACTTTTTATTCTCGTCACATGCCCATCTCCCCTCTCAAGCATTTGTTGCAGCTAACCGGTCTCTGCTACAGGCTATCTTTCAACACGCCTGGATCAAGGACGAGGATACGCAAGATTACTTCTTAGAAGAATTTGATCTTTTAGTAGCCGATAACGACAAAAGACCTTAACACCCTCTTTAAGGAATACTATGACTATCGCAGCACCGCCGGGTGTATTTGATGTTCTGCCTGACGCCTCCCCTGAAAATTGGCGCTCTTCTTACCTCTGGATCTATGTCGAAACGATCGCACGCCAATTAGCGACCCTATTCGGATACCAAGAAATACGTACGCCTATGTTTGAGAGGCAAGAACTATTTCAAAGAGGCGTAGGAGATAACACAGATATCGTTTCTAAAGAGATGTATACCTTTATCGACCGAGGCAATCGCGCAATGGCACTTCGGCCCGAGGGCACAGCGTCAGTGATCAGAGCCTATATCGAACACCGTTTAGACCAGCAGCCTTCTCAGCAAAAGCTCTTTTATATCGCACCTATGTTTCGGTACGAGCGATCGCAATCAGGAAGGTACCGACAGCACCATCAATTTGGTGTGGAGGTGTTTGGTGCAAGAAGTCCGGCTCAAGATGCAGAAGTGATTGATCTTTTACATTCTTTTTATAAGGGTGTCGGACTGAAAAATATTGAATTTTATCTGAACACACTGGGTGCTGTTGAATCGCGCACTGCTTTCCGCTCAGCTCTCGTGCAGTATCTAGAAAAGTTCTCTAATGCGCTTTCTGAAGATAGCCAGAGACGCTTAACGACTAACCCTCTACGTATTCTAGATTCCAAAGAGGCCAAAGACCAAGAAATTCTGGCAGAGGCACCTTCTCTGTACGATTTTTTAACTGCTGATGAAAAAATATATTTTGAATCGGTCTGTCAACTGTTAGAGGCCATTGGTATATCTTACAAAGTCAATCCAAAACTTGTCAGAGGACTTGACTACTATAATGGTGTTGTCTTTGAAGCCACCTCTGATGCCTTAGGAGCACAAAATAGCATCGGAGGAGGAGGAAGATATGATGGACTCGTCAAGCTTTTAGGTGGGCCTGATGTCCCCTCTTGCGGATTTGGAGCAGGTTTAGAGCGGGTTATTCAGACCCTTTTAGCTCAGCAAGGAACCACTACCGCGCCCCCTTGTCCAGACATCTATCTTGTGCCACTAGGAGATGAAGCGCGCTCCTATTGCTTTAAGCTGCTGCATCGCATACGACAAAAAAATATTCTAGCTCAGATGGACCTTGCTGGACGCAAGATTGGCAAAGCCATGCAGCATGCCAATACTCTTAAAGCGAAGTATTCAGTTGTGATAGGCGATAACGAATTAGGTAAGGCATTTCTATCTATCAAGGATATGGCTACTGGTACTACGGAAGATGTTGCTCTTGATAATCTGGAAGAGTACTTGAAATCGTCATCAAAAATTCCTTGAATTTTATTAAACTCTTTTCTAATTTAGACTTTCCAATTACAGGAGGTAAACTGTGTTGATTACAAAATCTAAACGCCTACTTACTCTTGCTGGGCTCTCTGCTTTTGCGGCTTGGGGTAGTTTGTATAGCGCTGCACCTGAGCAGCCCTCATCGACGAAAGAAGAGAAAACAAATCAAGATTCCCAACTGCCTTCAGGGTTTACAAAAGAAGAAATTAATAAACTCTCTGAAGCCTTTGGCCATTTCATTGGACGCAATCTAAACAATCCAGGAGTTCACTTCGATCTTGAGAGCATTATTCGCGGATTGCGTAGCGGATATGCCGGTAACCCAGCGCCTATGAGTGACCAAGAGTATGAAAAATTAATGACCAAACTGCAAGAAAGCGCCTTTGACCAGCTTTCACAAGAGAATTTGAAAGCTGCTAATACCTTTCTGGAGAAAAACAAAAAAGCAGAAGGAGTCATTGAACTCGAGCCAGGAAAACTTCAATTTATAGTCCTTCAAAAAGGCACAGGACCTGAAGTTAAAGCTGAGGATGTACCTCAGATTAATTATGTTGGTAAATTTATTGACGGCTCGACATTTGGAAGTTCTGAAGAAGTAGGAGGCCCCATTACAATTCCTTTAAGTACCTCAACTCTTAAAGGATTAACACAGGGACTCATAGGAATGAAAGAGGGCGAAAAGCGCCGACTCTTTGTTCATCCTGATCTTGCATATGGCGCAAAAGGAGCCGGTCAATTACCACCTAATGCACTGCTTATCTTTGAAGTTGAGGTTGTAAAGGCGAATACACCTGGATATAAGCCACCCACACTGCCAAATCTAAGCGCCGCTCTCAAAAAGGATGGAAAAAATCCTATGGACGCTGATGATGAAGACGAAGATGACGACTACGATGATGAAGAGAATGAAGATGATGAAAACGAGGAAGATCATCATCATCACCCTCATCCTCAAAAGGGACCTACCTCCCATCCTATGAAGCCAGCTTCACAAGCAACACGCTAAATTGTTAAAGGACAAATTGGATTTACAACAGTCCAATTTGTCCTTACAAGCAGTGCCTCTATCCTATTATCTATAAGTTTTAAAACAATTAAACGCAGAGACGCAAAGACGCAAAGAATTTCCATAAGCCTTGTTTTCCTTTGCGTCTTTGCGTCTCTGCGTTTAATTGCCCTTTTAATTGTGTCTAATCGCATGAAACTCGTTCTCTTTCAACCACAAATCCCCCACAATACGGGTGCTATTGTACGGCTTTGCGCTGTAACAGGCTCATCGCTAGTGCTAGTTCCTCCGTTAGGATTTAGTTTGGCTGACCGCCATTTGAAGCGTGCTGGACTAGACTATTGGGAAGGTGTAGATGTGCAGGTTGATGAGAATATCGAAGAGACGCTCTCTAATCTCACAGTTCCCTTCTACTTCTTCTCGAGCAAAGGAAAGCGCTGCTATACCGACGTCTCGTATTCTAGTGATGCTTGGCTGATTTTTGGTTCAGAGACAGCAGGACTTCCCTCTTCCTGGCATGAGCGTTGGCCAGAACTTTTTGTGACATTGCCGATGCGGCCGGGGAATCGCTGTTTGAATTTGGCGAATAGCGCCAGCATCGCGGTCTACGAAGCATGGCGCCAACAGGGGTTTAAATAATTTGTTGCTTAAGAGCTTCTTGTAGTTGACTTTTCATGGTGATACCGACAAAACGCTTCACCTCTTTTCCATCCTTGAAAATAATGAGCGTAGGAATCGAATGAACGCCAAATTTGACGCTCACGCCTTGAGCTTTATCTACGTCAACTTTAGAGATCATGACTTTGCCATTCATCTCAGTCGCAAGCTCTTCGATGATGGGTGCTATTGCTCTGCAGGGACCGCACCAGTCAGCGTAAAAATCGACAAGGACGACACCTTCTGCGATTTCAGTATCGAAATTATTATCATCTAGATGCTTGATATTAGCCATCTTCTTCTCCTTGAAGGATTATTTCTATATTTATTCTCTCATAGAGAAGGTTTTTGGTCAAAGGTGTCTTGGCATGGAAGTTGCTTGTCTCCCAAGGAGGGGAAGTTGATGAAGCGTAAAGAAATCGTTACAGAACAGGCAGAAAAGCTTTCTTACAGAGAGATGCTTCGTCGATTAGAGGAGTATCTAGCTTCAGAAAGCCAAAAGATCAATTTGAACAAGCTTGTCGGTTCATTTATTCAGATAGAGAGAGAGATCGCTAACAATCCTTTTGTACATAAAGAGACCTCAGCCTTGTTGCTTAATGCTATCAAAAAATACAATGCTCAAAGAGGAAATCGAAAATCTTATTATCCTTTGACAGTGATGATTCATCGAGCAGTGTTCAAAAATGATTTAGCAGCAGTCATTCGCTACGTAGAGAAAGATCCTCGTTATTTATTGCAAAAAAATAGCTCTGGAGAGACTCCGTTATATGTTGCTTATAAGTTACACCATACTAAGATAGCCCATTTTCTGCTGCATGAGACCAAAGATGCTCACGATGCAAACGATCTTTCGGGCGATACCCTGCTCCATCTAGCCGTTGCTGAAGGTAATGTAGATGATGTAGAGAAGCTTTTGAATAAGCATGCGTTAATTTTCTTACCCAATAATCAAGGGTTTACTCCTTTAGACATAGCCCGCAGAGAGAAAAACCGGACTCTTATCAAATTATTGGAAGCTCATCAAGCCAAATTAGAGAATAATTTCTACATTTAGCTAGGGTGGTGTTGCAATTTTTAACTCACCTTATGCGCAAACTTCCTTAAACGCGAAGGTCGCGAAGAAGGCGAAGATTATTTTACAATTGAAGAACTTCGCGTATTCTTCGCCATCTTCGCGATCTTCGTGGTTAAATACGTTTTGCGTAAGATAAGTTATTAATACAATACTAGAGATGACTGAATAGACATCAATGAATCTAATTTGCCTTTGCAATGTGCCCTGAAAATAATATCAGGGATATGATCAATTGCATCATAAGCATTTTCTAGATAACCTGCTTTACAATATAACATTGAAAGATTTTCAAGAAAAATTGATAGATGATACTCATCTGGAATAAGTAGAGCTACGTTAAAAGCAGAATCCAAATCTTTTTTTACCATAAGATAAATCCTTGAAATTTCACAAAATAGTTGTGTTTGTAAATAACTGCAGTGGACTTCTTTTGCAGCATTAAGAGCCTTCTCTAACTTCCATTTGTTTAAGTACTCCCAAGAAATAGCACAACACCTCGATGATCTTATCAACACATTAGGAATGCTCTTGGCAGCTTCCAATGCCAAGCCTAATTTGCCTTTTTTCAATAAAGCCCTGGAATACGCATTAAATACCCATGTCTTTAGAAATTCATCTTGAAAAGTGTTGACAAATTGAAAAACTTTTAAAATCTTAGCTTTCGATAAGTTAGAAAGCTTCTCAGGTTTAGGAAATTTCTCATTGAAGCAATCCATAGGAACGATGTGGACTAACTGCTGTTCAATAGCCTGGCAGTATCCAGAGCAATCTTTTTTTAGGGAGAGAAGATGTTTATATTTTGCTAAAGGATTAGGGTTATGACTTTCTGCATTAAGTGCATGGAGCCATTGTCCTTTATTTTTAAAAGCTTTAAATATCTCTTTTACTGCCTTATATTTTAAGAATTCAATAGACATTGTGCTGGCGACTTGTAAAGCTAAATCTAATTTTCCTAATTTAAGATAGTCACAAACGATATCAAAACACCAGAACGACTGTAGATAGTTGTTTGAAAGAGATCGAGTTAATGTAAAGGCTTCTTCCTGAAAAGACCTATTTTCCTTTAAATTTTTTAAAAGCTTATCTATGCATTTTAATTTTAATATTCCTTCAGGTATAGCCGAAAGTATTTCCTGGATCCTATCCATATTAAGCTCAGGTTTTATACCTAGATACAATAAAATATCTGATAGACAACTGGATTTAACCTCATCGGGCATGGCCTTAGCAGCTTTCAATAAGATGACGTAGTTTTCAGATTGGTTACTCTTGTATATTATTTCTTTCAACAGAGTTATTTGTATTTTAATTGATGAATGGGCAAGTGCAGCTTGTAAAGCTTTGTCTAAATCACTTTTGATATAGATCTTGAAATACCCCTCAAGTTGTTCTTCTTTTATTTTTGTAGGTAGTTTTAGAATACCTTTAAGAGCTGAAGTAGGATCTTCGAATATAGATTTCTTAATCAATTGCAAAAGAGCTTCTGTAATTATTTTGGGATTGATATGTTTGAATGATTTTGAACAAATAAATTCTATAGCATTTAAGCTCACCCCATTTTGGGCGATCATCTTAATAAAACTATATTTGATCGCTCTATATTTTATATAAATTTTTTTTAATCTTTTACAACCTTCAAAATCCAAGCTATTTTTGAATGTATCGATTTGAGATAGGCTAATAGAAGCATCATGCAATAAGTAGTTGATAAATTTGTAGGCTTTAGACTCCTTCTCTACCTTTGCAGCGTGAAAGACCCATTGGTTCCATAGTCTACATACACGGGATGCGCGCTGCTTATCATTGTATTTTAATGGTCGAAATATTAGCTCAAGCGTTTCACCATAAAGGGTATTATTGATTAAGTTTGATTGTATATCACTACTCATAAAACCTGCCATCCATTTAGTGCAAAAGAGTTTAAGGAAACATCTATAAAATAACAAGAAAAGCATGACAGATCTCACCGGCTCGGTAGTAAATTATATGACAAAGCCATCTAGCGAGATATTCTTCTTCTACGTATAATAGTTCTGCTATGAGTTACAGTATTTTAGCTTACTATTCTTTTGTATCCATTGAGAATCCGCAAGAAGAGGTCGATCTTCATCGATTTTTCTTAAGCGGCAGAGATGCGACTGCACGTATTTATATTTCGGAAGAGGGAATTAATGGACAGCTGAGCATCGCAACTAACGATGCAGAGAGTTATATCGCTTGGATGCGTGAACGTACCCTTTTTAAAGATGTTTATTTTAAAATAACTCCTTACCATGAACATGTCTTTCCCAGATTAACTGTTAAATATCGTAAGCAATTAGTGGCTTTAGACCGTGCTGTCGATTTAAGTAATCGAGGAAAACATCTCTCCCCCAAAGAATGGCGTGAGCGTTTAGAAGAGCGCAAAGACCATCTACTCTTAGATGTACGCAATCATTACGAATGGCTGGTTGGGCACTTTGAAGGCGCTGTCTCACCTCAATGTGACACCTTTCGGGAATTTGATACCTATGCAGATAATCTTTCTCACGAGTATGACCCCAAAACGACCCCCGTCATGATGTGCTGTACGGGTGGAATACGGTGCGAACTCTATTCGGCTCTTTTAAAAGAAAAAGGTTTTGAAGAGGTTTACCAGTTAGAGGGAGGCATCATCGATTATGGGATTAAGGAGGGTAGTCAGCATTGGCTAGGCAAGTTATTTGTCTTTGATGACCGCTTGACCGTTCCCATCAGTGATGAAGAGGCACCTATTATTGGCCAATGCCACTATTGTAAATGCGAATCAGAGAGCTACTATAACTGCTCTAGCATGGACTGCAATGGACTTTTTCTCTGCTGTCACGATTGCTTAAAACTGCATGAGGGCTGCTGCTCAGAATCGTGTAAAGCCGCGTCTCGCTTGCGTCCCTATCATCACCAAAATCCTCATAAACCTTTCCGCCGTTGGCATCACTATTTTTCAGACAAGCCTACAGCGGCTATTGAGAAATGATTTACAGATTTTCAGATGAACCTAGCCCTGAAGAGCCTATTAGCACACTTCAATTTCAAAATGATGCTAACGAATCTGCTGCTGATAAAGCTGTTTTGGATTGGTTAAAAAAGAACTCTCCAGGCTGCTTGACAAAGGGACAAAGCTTTCCTTTAGATCCTTCTCTTTTACGTTTAGTCGCCGCTACAGCCAAGCTCTATTTCCTCGGCCAGCGCATTGTCTGCGATTTTTTTCAAAAAAGTACTTTAGTTTATTCGATTAGTAAAAATCCTGCTGGAGAGTGGACTCTTACCGGAAAGATCCGCGAAAATACAAGAGAATTTCCTTTAAGCCGCGTTGATGCCATCCGAGCCGGACATCCGCCTTGTTATATCTATCAGAACCAATTAAAATTTTTAGCTTCAGACATCTCTTGGAAGCATCTAAAAGCCCTTTACTCCTCTCCGATTATCATTGACGCAACTTGGAAACAAGAGCTTATCGAATTGCAGAAAGAAGGTTGTATTGAATGCAGTGATCCCGCCTTTTTTGCTCAGACAGATCCCCTGCCCTTTTTGGTGCTGACAGACCGTACCGGAGCTTTTGCGCAGCTAAAAATGGATGCGGGAAATGGTAGAATTACTACTTTTGAGCGAAGTGGTAAAAATCCTGTTGAAAAACAGTGGGAAGCCGATTTATTAGAGACCGATTTCATTTGGAAACCTACTGGCAACTCAAACTACTACTGCCCCCTCAACAAGGTAGCTAAAAGTTTGACTTTTCTGTTGGAGTTGGGCTGGAAAGTGGTCGATGCGCAGGGAAATCAGGTACTTTTATGCCAAAACCTTGCTGTGACAACTCAAGAAACCGCACAACATATAGTTGTCAAAGGGACTTTGCAATACCAAAAACATACAGCTAATTTACAGGATGTTGTCGGAAGCTTTAACCGCAGAGAGAGATTTATCTCCTTAGGTACCGGTACAGTCGGTCTTTTGCCTGAAAAATTAGGCGAGATGGGGATAGAGAGCCTTGCCGCCGAAGGAGAATGGATTACTGAAGGACTTTCCCTACCAAAATATCGAGCCGGCCTGCTTGCGCCCCTTATTAACGAAGCCTCAGAACCTATCATCTCCGATGCTTTACGCACTCTTTGCACCGGGCCAAGTAATACTACCCTACTTCAAGAAGAAACAGTGGGACAGCTCTTTCAAGGAAATCTTCGCCACTACCAGCAGATAGGGCTCCAATGGCTGCTATTTCTCTATCGCATGGGACTTCATGGACTATTAGCGGATGATATGGGCCTTGGGAAGACGATTCAAGTCATTGCCTTCTTAGCTACCCTAGAAAAGCACCCTTTGCCTACACTGATTGTAGTGCCGACTTCCCTGCTGCAAAACTGGAAAAATGAGTTTGCGCAATTTTTTCCCACCGCCACTGTCTACCTCCATCATGGACCCGACCGATCTAACACACTATGGAATTCAACAATTGTTTTAACTACCTATGCTACACTGCGCCTGGACCAGCTCCTATTTCAAAAACAAGCTTTCCATTGCATCATCCTTGACGAAGCCCATTTTATCAAAAACGCCTCCTCACAAACTGCACAAGCTGTTTTTTCTTTGAACGCCCAGTTTAGACTATCCCTTTCAGGTACACCTGTCGAAAACAACCTTTTTGAACTCTGGTCACAATTTCGCTTTCTCATGCCGGGACTATTAGGCAGCCTCGATACCTTTAGCGCAGAAGTCAATGCAGGTACACTCGACGCACGCTTTGTCAACCGCATCCGCCGACAGGTCAAACCCTTTATTCTACGCCGCCGCAAAAAAGAGGTTGCTCCAGAACTGCCCGAGAAAATTGAACAGACTATTTGGATCGAGATGCTGCCAGAGCAACGCATGCTGTATGACAGCTTTCTTGCAGGAGCGCGTCAAAATCTCTTAACTAAAGTGCAGCTAGAAGGCGCAAAGAAACATCGCATAGAGATTCTCGAAGTTCTTTTGCGGCTACGACAGATCTGTTGCCACCCCAGATTAGTTGCAGGACAGTGCGAAGAGGCACAAAGTATCGGAAGCGCCAAGATGGATCAACTTATAGATGACCTTGAGACCCTTGCTCAAGAAGAGGCAAAGGTCCTCATTTATAGCCAATTTACATCGTTGCTCAAGCTGGTAGCAAACCAAATTAAGAGCCCTTACCTCTATCTGGATGGACAGACCCAAAACCGCGCTGCAGTCGTTGAACAGTTCCAAACTGATGCTACGGTCCCCTTTTTCCTTATTAGTCTCAAAGCCGGCGGAGTGGGGCTTAACCTCACAGCTGCAGATTATGTCCTGCTGCTAGATCCCTGGTGGAATGAAGCCGCCGAACAGCAAGCCATCGACCGCGCACACCGTATTGGACGCACAGAGCCCGTTATCGCAAAGCGTTATGTTGTTTTAGATAGTGTAGAGGAAAAAATCATGCGTCTAAAAGAGCGCAAAAGTTCCCTTATCTCAGATCTATTTGAACAACAAGAACTACCCCAACAACTTACAGTAAACGATCTTGAATGGTTGATTAGCTAAGAGAAGGCATTGCTGAACAAGAATTTTGCTCAAGCCCGAAGGGCGGATCTCTGTATAGCCTAGGCCGCGTGCGAGGGAGCTTGCGACCGAGACACAGAGGCCTAGGTCCGGGTCAATATTTAAATAATCAATAGGCCTGAATAGGCCGGCTCTTGTTAACATCAATTTTAAAATATGATGAGAAATATATGTGAATGAAGAGCCGGCCTATTCAGGCCTATTGATTATTTGGTTATTAACTCAGTCCTAGGCCTCTGTGTCTCGGTCGCAAGCTCCCTCGCACGCGGCCTAGGCTATACAAAGATCCGCCCTTCGGGCTAAAACTTGAGAGCACTGTGCTCGTTCAAGAAGTATAGCCATTTGGTGGAGTCCAGTTGGTTGGCTGTAAACGATGAGGATTGAATGCGATTGAGAGGTCATCTTCTGGAAATTGGGTATCAAAAATCCCTTTTAACCGGTTTGAAATAACCATCTGAGGATAGTATGAACTTTTCCAATGAAATGCATAGTTCTTCTTAAGAAAAATTTCCGTCTGATTAGCATCGTGTTGTGTAATTTTTTCCAAATCAAATCCTTGAAACACGACTTTTGTACCTTTAGCCTCCCCATCAATAATAATAGGTATTGGCTTAGAAAATTCAATAACATTACCTTCTTTGGTGAATCTTAAGCTACTTCCTAGGTCATAGACTAACTTTCCATTTTGTTTTAAATCATCCGGTATTCGTGTGAATTCTGATGGAATTTTAGTTTCGGTACGTACAGGAGACGTAAATTTGATTTCGAAACTATTTCCTATTTTTTCAATTGATTGAATGTTTGCAGCTCCTACGATTGTTCCCATGAATTCGAGTCCTGGCACTGCATTCTTTAGCTCATCAAAAGACGCGTACGTGACTTTTTGGTCTGGTGGTATCTGAGCGATACGTTGGGCTTCTTCTGCTTCTCTAGCAGCTTGAATGTCTTGTTGCTCTTTTTTCTGCACGGCACCCTCAAATTTTTTGATTATCATCTTATACAAATTAGGTTTGGTGTTTACAAGAAAGGTCTTCAGAGATTCCGTAATGCGCTCTCTGGCTTCAGGAGGTTGATCCACATAATACTTAGATAAAGTATTAAATTGCTCTTCAGTAAAGTTTGAGAATCCTACATGCACAAGAGCTAAAAGAGACTTGGCAGTGCTCTCTTCATCCATTTTAGGAGTTTTGACAGAATTAATATTTGATCCAAAATAGGACAAGTCTAGCTTGCCTTTATTATCTAAGCGAACTCTAAAGATATTTATTGATACCTTAGTTCTCAAATTTCCTCTCATGTCTTGAAGAGGATTTGCCTCTTTAATGCCATCCAAACCTATAAGATAATTTGCTTCGGTTGTGGTTTCACTTAAAGTAAATATTTTACTTCCATTTTCAAATTCTGTGACAGCGATAGCTAAATTTTCTAAGTTGTTGGGATCTGTTGTAATTTGCTGTAGGACTTTAGGTGACAAAATAATACTTGAATCACCTAAACTTTTAATTTCTCGTACCGGTCCTGTTGGATTAATAAGTATTTCACGAAAATTATGACGAATATCTTTTCTATAGGCAGGCTTGATAGTTTGTAATAATTCAGTGTCGATTTGAGTGAATATATCGCCTTCCGCTTCAGAGGATCTTGCTCGTGTTCTTAATTGCTGTTCTTGTTCTTGCTGTTGTTCCTGTTGTGCTTCTGATTCTGCTTCTGTTTCTGCTGTTTGGTTACTGGGTGGAGCTGCCGGTGTTGTCTTGGGGAGTTCTTTAGCGATCTCGCTTGCTTTAACTTTAAGTCTCTCTTCTTCATTTTTTATTTTTTGTTTTGCTTGACGGATTTCTAGAATAGGTTGAATATATTTTTCCAAAGCAGGTGTGTTTAAAAATTTCTTCAATTCTGTTTCAAACTCTTTTTGATCAAGCGTACTTGATTTTACCAGTACTCTAAAGTGTGGTGAATCTTTTGGAAAAATGACTTTTATTAATTTATTCTCTACTACACTGATCTGGCTTTTCTTTTGTTGAATCTGAGTAGTTCTTAAGTAGTCGATAGTATTTATATCTTCCCCTTTTTTACCTTGAGCACGTAATCCGCTTAAGTAAGCATCTAATGTTGTATCTCCGAGAAACACTGGTTCAAGCGCTTTATTGACATTGCAACGCACGCTTAATTGAGCCACATGCTGTAATATTTCTTGGTCGTTAACAGGTTTAGGTATTGATTGAGTACCTATGTTCTGTCTGATGCGGTCTGCAGCTTGTGTTAAGGGCGCAGCTAAACGTAACTGGTAAGCCTCTTTAGCATCATTAGATTCATCTATATCGCTTTGTTCATGGTTTTGTTTAAAAACATGCATCAATTGTACAGTTACCACGTTATTTTCAGCTTTAAGCATCTCTGTCTCTTTGATGGAAATGAAGGGTTCAACAATGTGTCCTACGCCCACCTTTCTGGCTCTGACAAATGCTTGATCACGATCGTTCGCATTGACTTTAGAGGATAAGACAAGTCCGAATTTGGCTCCTAAAGGGATAGGGAAGTCAACTCCACGAGTATGAGAAGTATGAAAGAAAGTAAATCCTTCTGCTTCTAAACGGAGTTTTTCATCAGGTTCAAGCTCATCAAGCAGCTTTGGTTTATCACCTCCATCTATCCAGACACTTTTTTTACCCGTTGCTATGCTAATAAATTGAATGATTCTTCCGGTTTTATCATGTAGCTGTTTGACAAGTTCATCGGGAGGGATATGATCGCAAAGTCCAGCCTGATTGATCATTCCCCGATTTCCAGGGACATTAATGTAATCGACAAAGAATTGCAGTTGAGCTTCTCCCCCTTCTGGAAAGGATTTAACAGGTGTTTCAAGACCTTGTGACAAGCTGCTTGCAACACGATAAGCAACTTGAGCGGTTGTTTGTTTACCCTCTTGATTCACTAATCGCATTGCATCTTCACAGCCTGTGCTTGTCACAAGATGCTGGATGCTGGGAGTTGCGGTACCCGAAAATCCAATAATATTGCAGCCAAAAAAAGCTAATTGAGCTGCGCGTTGGATTTGATAGGAGGAAGTGTAGATTAATCCTTTAGAAGCGAGCTCTTCACTAAAGCACTGTCTTAATAAGATATTTTCAGGCCGTGCATTATCTGAAATTTCTTTATTAATTTTAATCCTTTGGTCCTTTTCTTTTTCTATAAGGATGTTTTCAAGATGCGTGATAGCAGCTTCATAGGTAGCCTTTTCAGATTCAGGAATTTTTTTTGCTTTAAGGTCTATGAGTACTTTCTCAGCTATAGAAGCTATGTAAGGCTCTCCTTGAGGGCGGTAGAAAGCTAACATTTGGCTGTCGCAGAGCTGCATGAGTGTATCGGCAAATTTGGTTGATTTTGATACTGCACCTTGAGAAGCAGGAACTGCTACAGCTTGGTGTGTAAGGTCATAATTTGTGGTTAATCCGGCTCTTAAACCCAGAGAGGTACGTAGAGCTTGATGTAGAGCAGCTCTCAGGACAGATAATTGACCTTCCAAGACATCATCTTTAATCTTAGAGAATACGTCGGTAGGATAGGGACCTCCTGCAAACCACTCCAAGAGAGCTTTTTTATTATCAGGCTCAAGGAGTAGCGGAGTTTTACCGTACCTGCTCAACCATTCTGAGCTGATCGCTTTTAGTACAGCATCCATATCGTCTTTATTTGCTAAAGATGACTGTTCATTAGTCAAGATGAGATTAAATAAATTATTAATTTTCGGGTCTTTACTGGTACGTATAATAGTGAATATTTCATGAACAGGTTCTGTTAAGGAAGCGTCAGGAGAAGCTTTGATTCCAGTCTCAGAATTTACTGAGTAGTTAGGTCGTAAGACTTGGTCAATTTCATCAACAACAACGCGAGTCATAGGGTTTGTGTAGATAGATTGGACTTTGTAGAGCAGATCCAAAGCGTTTTCTTGCAACGTAATACGATGATAGAGTTCTTTTTGAGCTGAGTTCAGAGGCTTAGATTCATCGCG
This sequence comes from Chlamydiota bacterium, assembly GCA_013287645.1. GTDB lineage: Bacteria > Chlamydiota > Chlamydiia > Chlamydiales > JABDDJ01 > JABDDJ01. Next base: position 25,874 of record JABDDJ010000032.1, read on the forward strand.
CCCTTCTTCGCGCAGAACTTGAAATTCTGTGACATCTTCAGCTAGAGAAGTCTCGATTTCTGTGATCTTATTATCAAGAGCACATTTGGATTCGACAGTAGACAGTATATAACGTGTTCCCTCTGCCGCTGTTTTTATAAAGTCATCGCAGCGGCTTGCTAAGTCAGCAAGAGCTGCGTCTGTAATAGGCATTGGAAGATTTGCACGCGAAAAGAGAAACTCATTTCCAGCAAACTCAAAAAGCAATTGAGTAGTTTCATCCACCTCTTTCAAATTGGTTACAAAATTCTCTTTAGGAACAATAGCAATAACATTATGGCGTTGCAGAAGAAGGATACCAAGTAAGAATGGAATGATTGTGGAAGTTTTACCTTCACCCATTAGAAGCTGGATAATTAAGGCAGGATCTTTAATGGATTCAACTATTTTTTTTATTTGATTTTCGCGCAAGACTATTCCACAACGGTACTGCAAGTATGCAATCATGCGTAAGTAGGGTTTTAGACTATCATCCAGATGTTCTAACACATCTGTCTTCTGACAGCGGTCGATACAATCCATAAGCTGATCTGATTCCACTCTCCACTCTTGGTCAATGGCAGCCGCCTTGTCTGGTGATTTTTTTCGCATCTCAATCAGCTCATTGAGACGATTAATTGATTTTAAGGCGTTGGCTCTACCACTATTTAAAGATTTCAATCGAGTAGCATCTACGAGATAACGCATGATGCTCTCTTGTACATCAGGAAGGTTTTGGAGCTTTCCAAAACTGTATAAATGCAAGGCTTGATTTAAGATCTCTTCATCAGGTCGATTTAAAGCCCGTAAATGTAGAATCTCTTTAGGAAGATCTTCAGGACGAGCAGTTTTAAGAAGTGAGACAATGTCATTTCCATTTTGTTTAATGTCTTTATTTAATTTATAAACCAATGACTCTACACTAAATTTAACAATTGATAACTCATCCTCACCTTTAACAACCGGATTAAATGGAATCGGGTTGTTTGTATATAGATTCTCATAAGCTGTATTAAGGTCATTCTTATAACGCGAATCTTCTTGAGGCAAAGTAATTTTAATTAAGCCTTCAATGATATCAAAACGGTTTAACTCACGTAATTGAGAGTACGTATCAATGATTGCTGCATGGATATTTTCCCATGTAGGCCCACCCTTTTCTATAATCTTTGAATCCAATAATTCTATTCCATCACGTGTAGTACATATGGATTTAATTATTGGCAGATAAGGATTCAGAGCTGGATCGGATTGGAAGCCTACCAATGCTTGAGGGTTATCATGAATGATTCTTGAAAAGTAATCTTGATAGCTTAAAACAGCCTCTGTTTTTTGCTCCTCTGAAAGGTTACTGTCGAGTTCGGGCATAAAAGCATTAGACGCCAAAATCTTTTGGTCTTTAAGAAGAGGTATTAAAGTAGCTTCTCTATGAGCAGTTGCGGGGAACTGGACAGGGTTTAGTGTTTCGACAGCTTCCCTTGAG
>JABDDJ010000033.1 GCA_013287645.1 Chlamydiota bacterium
AGTTTTTAAATTGGCTTGAATGGTGAAGTTAATGATCTGGTCGGGAGAGCAAAACTCATTTCCTTTTCTAGGATTCCGCGCATCTTCCAAAGGAATCGCGCTGCGATCTTTCATTTCATCCACGAGAGCATAATGTTCACCCGAATTCTTCTTAAGTGTTTGAGGTAAATAATGGTGCAGTTGATCATGGAGTACGCGCACTTTAACCGCATTTTCTGGATTTTTTGACTTTGCCAACTCTTTTTCAAAAATTTCTTGTTCTTCTTGATTCAATGCCCCCTCGAGATAAGAGAGAGCTTTTTTATCCTCGATGACAACTTTTTTTGTTTCGATAAAACTATTAAGCAATCTTGGAAGAATCTCTTTTCGATAAACCTCTTCCGTTAACAAAGGGAGACCTTTTCCCTCTTCAGAAAACTCCACGCGGTATTTGTCCTTTAGAAGAGAGAACAAACTCTCGAAAAGCTGCAAGCTAAATAACAGGCGCGACTCTTCTAGCTGCAAGGACTGGCCTAAAGAATAATTGGATTCTTGGCTGTCATCCAACACTTTGTGGGGCTCATCAATAAATAGAATCCCATTCTCTTTGGTATAAGTCCGAAGTTTTAATAGAGCCTCTAAAGAAGTATAATTATCAGAACTCGTTTTTTGAGCCGCAAGCTCTTTGACTTTTAAAACAAATAATTGGTGAGCTGTTTGATCGCTCATAAAGACAGGCCGTCTATTTTCTTTGGCTCGGCGTAAACTTTCTTCGATTTCTCGAACGTCTTCCATGGAACATTCTGAATCGCGCGAGAAATCGATCCGTTCTCCAAAGAATCGGTATCCCTTTTGTAAAAGCTTTTGATCATAATCACTAGACTGATCAAATTGTGTTGCTGGAGCTATTGCAACAGTCAAGTTGTTTGCGTTGGTCATCAAAATCAGCCATAGAGGCTTAATGACTTTCGTTTTTCCAAATCCTGTGGGTGCTTCAAATAGCATCCAGCCCTGAGTCGGGTCTGTTAAATTTTGAATAGCATCCAATTGTTCTTTTTTGATCAAAAGATCGGCTAATGCTTCAAAAGCAAGGTATTGAGGGGATTGGCTAGGATTGAAAACACGTTCAGCATTACGGGTCTCTACATAGTCTAAAGAGGCTTGGGATATTTCTTCTGCACCTATCTCTTCGAGCAAGATGCAATAATAATCGTTCAGTTTTGCTAGACATCGAACAAGCTTTTGCTGCTCTGATAACATGATGGCATATGTGCCGGTTTTGGCCATGAGCTCTTCAATTCTCTTTTCAGAAAGAGAGGGATTTCCATTTTTTATGGCAGATTTGTCGCCTCTTCCTAATGCAATAAGCAAATACTCCATATCCATGGGTGAACGGAGATCTCTCAAATATTCGAAAGAAAGAGCAATATCCCCATGCACATCGTTTGCTATCCCGAGGATTTCTTTTTTTAGGACTTCCAAGTCTTTTTTTGAATCCTCGATTGCAACCGCATATTTTTTACAGGTTTCGTCAATCTTCTGCAGATCTTGCGTCAGCATATGTTCCGTCACAGCTTTCTTATCAAGATCTTGTATATAGAGGTTAGCTCCCTCAGCAATACGCTCAAATTGAGCTTGAATTACCGGCTTTTTTCCACAAGCTGCTGCAAGGTTTTCTCCCCATTCCTGAAGTTTGCTTCCGCTTTCTTTGTCTTTAATCAACGAAATGGTTTTTTCTTGGAGAATTTCACTTTCGATTTGGTCTATAGGATAACTCTTTTCAGGATCCGATATTTGAATCGAGGGAAGCGGTTGAAAGGGGACATCTGCCCTGCGAGTAACTGGATGTACAAACCTTTTCTCACCTCTTTTTTCAATAGTATGGTCAAAATTCCTTTCGGAAAGCCAAGAAGAGATGGATAAATCCTGATGGTAAAGAGTAGCGTTCGCTTTTTTACCCATACTATCCATTTGTTTTATGAAGTCTTCTTCGTTCATTGCATTCTTGAATAGTCCTTCCATCTCAGCGACCGAAGGAGCATTCTTAGAATCGATTAAAGCAAAAGCTAAAAGGTTTCTTAAAACGATAATTGTCGAGCAACTGCTCTCATGATTTGCTGCGACTAACAATCGTTTGAGAATAGTCCGCTCCTGAGAAGCTTGCCCTCCTTTTGCTATTCTATAATAGGGTAAGAAGTTGAGGATGAAGTCTTCTCCGAGTGTTGCAAACGAAGAAGGATCCTTGGGTTGCGAAGCATCACTAGCTGCAATGTTGTCTCGCAAGACCCATACACTTTGTGAGTTCCAATATCGTGTATCAAAAAAAAGGCTTCCATCTAAAGTTAAAGTATCGGTAGCTTCCTCACCACAGCTGTTTTCTATTTCCCTGAATTTTTCTGGAGGAAGTGCATATCGATTAAGGCTATGATGAATGTCTTGATAGAGTGAGAGGTCTTTTATTATAGTTTTTTTGGAAATATCTTTTTTTAATTGTGAAGGGTTCCATCCCCATATATGCATGCGTAGAGCTACTGCATAGGGATGCACATTCAAATTCTTTTCGGAACAGCCGCTAATAATCCACCATAAAATTTTTAAAGAGACTTTATCTAGACGTTTTTTTGAAGTAATTGACGTCTTTTGTATCAAATCGAGCGCTTTTTGATACTGTTTTGTCGACACATAAATATACAGCAGCATGATAATCGCTTGAGTCTGCTTAGGTGCTGGAAGTAACTCCGGCTCTGTTTGATCAACATCCAAGTCATAAGCAATTACCCCCGAAGATGAGTTTTTTACACTAATGGGTTCTGATGAATAAGGCTCATATTGCTGTTCATTAGTATCTCGAATAGGTACGAGGACCTTCTTTTGTCCCTTTTCATTCTCCAGAACAAGATATCCTTCATAATTTTTCAAAAAGTCCACATATTGAGATTGTGAAACATAAAAGCCTGGATAGGCCGGGCAGCGTAATGCGGATTTCTCTCCATTCTTAAAGGCGACCAGTTTTATTCCCAATCGTGGTAGATCTATACGAGAAATTAATTTTGAATCACTGTTGCACCATATAAGGATGTTTTTGGGATCTTCAATGCGTTCAACTAAAGTTTTTAAAAGATCCTCGTTATCATTAAATTTTCTTAAAATTTTTCGAGTAGGCTCTCCATTTTTCAAGAGGTTGATTTCCTCATTCTCTTGTAATATAGCGATGATTTTTCCAGATTTGATATTTTCAATATAAGTTTTATTCGACTTTTCATCCTTCCAGAATCGGTTATCTTGTTTAAAGCAATGTTCAAGGTCTAAGTTGATCTCTTCTTTAGAAAGAATGCAATAAGTTTGACCAATTTTTTTACAAATTTTTTTCCTTTTCGTAGTCTCATTGTAGTGAATTTCATAATCATTTCGATGATATCTAAATGAGTAAATAGTATAATCACCCTCTTTTCTCGTTTTGCAAAGAGGACGCAACTTACCGAATTGTTGTTCGAATCTCCAATCTATGAATTTTTCGGGTAATTGCTGAGATTGACCATCATCATTCCTTTGTATTTCACGAGCAGCAAGATCAATAATAAGCTTATTATTTATTTCCAGAGTGCCTTTTTCCCTATCCCAACAACAAGAGTGGATCTCTGTATTAAATACCTCTCTAGCCGCATTTGTCCAAATTTTCTCTGAATTACCACTTCTTGAAATCAAGGCCTTAGACGCTTCATCTGCATAGCGCAAACTGATTTCATCACATGTAGTTTTTACCGAAGCTTCTTGAGAACATTCTAATAACCACGTGCAAGTTAAAAAGTGTAAAAAGCGAGAATCCTCATAAATCGTTTTTGTAGATTCTATGACCGGCATAGCTTTCGAAACCGCTTCTCCTAATGATTTAGCCAGGTGCGGGTTTTTTTTCGCTTTTTCAATGAGCTCATTCCACTGTTCGAACAACCGGCTTTGATAAATCTTTGCTGAAGGATGATTATACTGAACTGCCATGAAGTAAAAACGAAAATGCATTTGTAATAAAAAGGCGGCTCCTCCCTTTTTTTTCATATTATTGTTCAGTAGCTCTTTGCTCGCATGAGTCATAAAATCGAATATGAGCTCTATAGATCCCTTGCTTAAAGGGTCATTAGGGTTTTTAAATAACTCCTCAATATGCAAGCCGCCCTCTAAATTGAAAAATACATGTTCAAAGGTCTTTTGATAAGCGGGTAAAGCAAGCTGAACTAATGTTTTTTTGCAGAAAGTTAAATATTCAGGCAAACGAGTAAGGAAGTCTTTTTGAACAAAAGCAACGAATTCTTTCTGTTCATCTTCATTGAAGAAGGGGAGTTCGTTGCTGTTTTCCGCGAATATGGTATGAATTCGTTGATTAAAATCACTCAGATCCTTAGTTGCTTGTTCGGTTTTAGGCAGGTAAAACTCTGGATCTTCCGAGGATCCACCGGTTACACTCGGACGTCGGCTGTAAGTATCAGCTACAGGTTCCATCTTAGGTCTGTGAGAAGAAAAATAGCCTCTATCGAATAGCCGCGTAGGTTTCACTTCGAGAAGAGATGCAGAGGGGCATATATCCTCTTCACCAAAAAATGGAGTTCTAAATTTATTGAGATACCTATCAGCGAAAATATAAAGAGAGCCTAAACTTTCTCTTAAAGCATCAAAGAGAGGAACTAAAGGAAGTCCCGTACCGAACATCGCAACTGCTTTTAGAATATCTTCTGGAGCATAATTACACCCACTATACCATGTATTAATAGTGGCAGCTTTTTTAATAATTTTCTCTTCCTCAGTCAGTTCTTCATATTTCTTTTTACCGATATTAGTGCTGAGCAAAATGAGCTCGTGCATTTGTTGGAAGGCAAAGCGGGCCGATTCAGGAAGCTCTTCCATTTTTTTCATATAACGTTTAGAAGAACTCCAGAGCCCTCCTTCCCTTACATCTTCGTTCCAATGTACACCGAATGGAAGCCAATCGGTGCCCTTTAAAGGACGATCATGGATTTCCCAGTGGTTAACAGTGGGCGGTTTATAATCACTCCCAAGTTTGTCAAGAAGTTCAGTTTTTTCTTGTATGCAATAGGCGTGAACAGATTTAAAGCGTTGACGCGCTTCCGGTTTATCAAAGGTATATTCAGAAGAATAAGCATTTGTTAATAAAATCATACCCTCGATCCATTCTAATAATACTTGTGGAGGGATAATGGATTGCCTTTTGGCTTCTAGATAGCAAATCATCCAGGCATTTAAGAGATCAGAAAAAAACGAGTCTGGAATATGAATCGAGTGAAAAGCCTCAGACGTATAGAAAAATTTCTTTGTTGCTAGAGCTAAATCTGTGAAAAATCGAGTGCGATCGTAAAGGGTTTCTTGGAGCCCAGAAAGCACATCTTTTTCAAAAGAAAATGACTTGAAATCAGGTAATAAACGGAAGAAATTTAAACGTCTGGCAGATTCCTTCATTAATGGAGCTGTATAAGACAGTGAGAGAAAGGGGAGTAGCTTGTAATCAGGCTTTTCTCCTGGAAGCCTGTGAACATATTCAAATTGAGTAGTTGATTGTACCTTTTTTTCTTCATCTGTCTTATCATTAATGCCAATCGCCGTTACTTGACTAAGATCTATCCCTTCGACTGGAAACTGAATGGATTGATTACAAAGTTCTTCAGATTCCCGTTTTTTTGCTTGGGTAGCTACCTCTTCTGCTTTCTGAGACAATTCAATCCAAGCTTGGAACCAAGGAGTTGCCTTCATTCCCAAAGATTCCATTTTTGATGCCAGTGAGCTTATTTTATGCAGTGCATCGGTGATGAATGCCGAGGAAGGAGCTTTTTCATTGTTCAGATAATCTGAAAGGGCAGAAGCCTTCATCCAAAACTTCATAAAAAGGTGATCGTTTTGTGAAATGGAATCTGGGCCATAATTCCCCTTAACCCATTTCATGAGAGCATATAAATAACAGCTATACGCACGTTGAGGGCCTCCAGGATTTTCGGCCGTGATTGTGCGGTCTCCTCCCCAAGTATAGAAAAGAAACTGATACAGATGTAAAATATTTGTATGGGTACCTTCTGGGAAATTGAGTAAACCCTTTAACTCCACAGAAGGAGAACGAGGTCTTTTGAAACTGAGGATCGATTCAATGTAAGAGTCTTTTTTAAGTTTATCGAGAGTAATACCGGAAAATACCAGAGTGCGATACCGGTAATCTCTTGTTTGATTTTCAGCGGACTTATAATACCGAGGATGAAACTGAAGCCCATCCGAAGAATTGGTCACTTTAAAAACAACATTGTTCTTAGAATCTAAAAAAAGCTCATAAAACATAGTATGACCAACATCAGAGTTGTAACGTCCTCCACGAAATGCAACATACCTGTCCTTTTCCAGTCTTTGGAATAATTCTTCCACAACTACTTTTAAAGGCTTGTCTAAAGGAATTGCGTAGTAGTGGCTGAGAAATTCTTGAATTTTGTGTGCATTTGAGTCTCTCGGAAATGTTCCACAGTATTTTTCTAAATAATATTTAAAAAAGACGATAGCATTGTCCAAATTGTTTCCCTCTCCACCGCCTACGAAGTCAGCTAAAAAATGTTGGAGAATGGGAACGTCAGGGATAAAGCTAGAATTTTCGCAGAACGTCACTGTTTGAGCAGACTGTTCGGATTGTTCATAGACTTGGGTTGGCGGTGGCGGAGGAGGTGTTTGATTCTCGTTTAGCAGCAGTGCAGGAGCAACTTCAACTTCAGGTTCACTTTTTGCAATAACGAGAATGGGGGGTGAATTGTTAGGCTTTTCCTTTTCTAGAGAGGCTTCTAGTTGACTTAGCTCTGCCAAAGGCTTCATTCTCCATTTGGCCCCAAACCAATGCTTCATGCGTGTAAATGTTCGAATAAAGATATTCTGATTTTCAATATTTTCATCTTGAAAATGAGGGTTTTTTGAATAACCGCGCATTTCCATTTGCTTAATCGTTTTAATGATCTTGGCGGATTTCTCAGATTTGTCATGACTTAGTATGTGCTTATTAACAACATCAATAATATCGTTAAGTTTAGGGTTTAAATCGTTTTGTAAGTAAAAACGTCTACCCTTAAAAAAAGAAAAGCGGACCTGTGAATTCAGTAAGGCAGAATTTAATGAGTCTAAGTCATCAAAAAAAACATTTCCTAATTTTATCATAATTATTTCTATTAGGTATATTTCAATGGCTTATTGTATTATAAAAATAAATTAAAATCAAACAAATAAACATAAAGTTAATATTAAAATATAATGAAACAAATTTTTGTATTAAGCTCCACCTTTATGGACGCTAAGAAGCATAAATTTTTTATAGACTGAAAGGCTCGGAGAATAGTATCTTGCTTATTCTATAAATAGGGGAGAGCAAAGAATGTTAAATAAGATGCTTAATATTCCACTAGCAAACTTTTTTAAATGTTTATTCGTTTTAAATTTGTTTGTTGTTCCTTGTAAAGGATGGACAGAAGAAGAACTTAAACCAATTATTGAAGTAATTCAAGGTATAGTCGAAAAAAGCAAAACTAGTGATCTTTCAACCGCACCCCCTATAATTGCTATTGGAGGTTGTGCTGGCGTAGGGAAGAGTACTATCACTCAATTATTACAATTCGAGTTGTCTGAGCTTGGCATCTCTTCTGTGGCCATCTGTCAAGATCATTATTGTCTCAGTCAAAAAGAGATAATGCAACTTCCGAGTGAAATGGACCCTAGAAGAACTCAGTGGAATAAGCTTCTCGATACATTGACAAGCATTCGTAATGGAGAAACTGAAATTAGTAAACCCATAATTAACCAGCTCACTAAAGAAATTGGTCAAGAAACCCTTCAATTAGCTAATGTTGATTGTGTTATATTTGAAGGCTCTAGCGCACTAGCCGATTGGCCACCCATGAATTTATTGCAATATGCTGATTTAAAAATTTATCTTGAAACTTCCCTAGAGAATATTTACGACTGGAAATGGCAAAGAGAGTTAAAGAAACCTGTTCCACGATCTTCGCAAGCTTTTTATCAACATATGATAGAAATTGTAAAAGATTTTGCTTTTCACGTTTATCCAACCAGGAAAAATAGCGACTATATTATCCAAGTCGACTCCTTTCATCATTATTCCACCAGTAAAGCTGAAGGTGTAAAAGTCAGACCTGAACCAGATTTTACACCATTTCGCTTAGAGCTTCTGACTTACTAAGAGAATATAATCCGAATTCTGTGCTGATACATACTGTGACTCTTAGGAAGTGCGAAAAAATCACTCATAATGCGATTTATGTTGATTTAGCTAAATATATTTAGTAAGATAAGGGTATCTCAACTTGGTGTGTGAAATGCCGATTAGCGGGAAAGACATGAGAAAGCTCTTCTATGAGGTCGGTTATGAACTTGTAGAGGGAGCGGGAAAAGGCAGCCATTGGAAGCTTAAGAAAAAAGGTTGTAAAACGGCTATTATACCCAATCACAAAACACTAAAGCCAGGTACCGAGCATAATCTTAGGAAGATTTTAAAGGAGGCAGAGGAGAGATAGTATGAAATATCATTTTAGGGTTCATAAAGAAGAAGATGGGTATTCTGCTCAGTGCATTGAATTAGAAGGATGCATTACTCAAGGAGATTCTCAAGAAGAGCTTTTTGAGAATATGAAGGAAGCATTGAATCTTTATGTGCAAGAGCCAGCGGAATCTAAAGATTTGGCCGACTTACCGGATGCTTCAATCAGGAAATCAAAAAATGTGGTAGAAGTTCCTGTTGATTCAGAGGTTGCCTTCTCCTTTCTCGTCCGTTACTACAGAATTCAGCATGGCATGACACAGCACCAAGTTGCTAAGAAGCTTGGTTTTGATAACGTTAACAGTTATCAGCGATTGGAACGTAGGAAATGCAATCCAAGCTTGAAAATGCTGTCTAAGGTTAAAGCAATTTTTCCTGAATTTTCTTTAGATTTTGCTGTTATCTAAAAATACTTGCTTCCGTATGTATTAAATAGAACGTTCTGATAATAATCATTCTTTGACAGAAATGCAATTCTTCTTAAATAGTCACTCTCTAAAGATTTCTGCAATCAAAATCAATAATACCTATTCTAGGAGGTTTGGTGCCAGTTAATATGCCAGCATTACGTCCATAATAAGTGTTTATTTCCACATCACAAAGGTCAGCAGCCTGCACAAAATCATCAAATTGTTTTTTGGCTTCTTGCTGATCGGCATTTCCCTTATAAGGTTCTAAATTAAACAGTTCTTCAACAAGGACTACACCATTTGCAGTTTGATATAAGTGAGATTTGGGAAGGGAAATACGATCAAATTTGCTGGCGATGCCTCTGATGTCTTCAAGGTTTTTATGATGTATCCTTACATTTTCGTGAAATTTGGCAATTTTAATTACCCAGCCTGGACATTTTTCATGAGTGAATGCGGTCTTTGAGATGCCGAATCCTAACATCTTCCAGCGGCCCACTTCTTTATCAGTTTTATACATTTCTTCAAGTTCCCCGTAATGTGACTCCATACAAGGAAATAAATTCTGCTCTGAGTTTACTAATGCTGTTGCTGGGAAAGAGTTGTAAACATAAAAAACAGCGCTTGCTACCCCAGCAATTCCTAAAGCCATTTTGCACAAACCAAAACGATAATGTCCCTTTACTAAATCCTTAAAACCGAGAACTCCTATGAAAGAGCCAGTCACTCCGAGTACAGAAGCCTGATGCGCAACGGTTATAATACGTGAGTCTAGGCTATAGACTAACATAGTCCCAGCTATACCTGTTACTGTGGTGACTGCTCCTTTAATAATTTCAGATACATTCCTTTGCTTGATTCCCTTTGTAAGCTGGATAGCTCCCAATGCTCCCATAGTTCCTGTCGTTGCTGTAAGAGCATATTTCATGACTTCGCCAAGTGCTCTTGAATCAAGCGCATGTAATCTCCCTCCAATATTAGTCTCACTCAACCCTAAAAATAGGCATTGCATACTACTTTTGATGTGCCCATTAGTAAATTGAAATGCGCCTATGGCAGCTCTGCCAATTCCAGAAAGGATTAAACTTATTGCTGACATCTTACTTCTATTTGTTGATTTTTAAATTATTATAACCCACATTCTAGTGCTCTGCCCGTAATTTAAAGCCTGACAGAGCAGTAGATTTTAAAGCGGATTTTTATAAATTTCAAATCCTAAATTTCTTGTTTTAGAACTAATTCAATTTTTCTGTTCCATGAAGCGATTGTCTAATGATCCTAATGAAATGATAGATGTTGACATCAGTATCATAAAAACAATACGTCTGATAATTGATGTTATGTTAAATTTTAAGGTTTATAACCTTCGGGCGGAGTCCAGCTTTGTAGGTCCTCAGTTTTTAAATTAAGTGGAATCGATATCCCGTCAAAATAACCTAAATCTGGTTCATTCGAGTATTTATTATAGATTAGCTGTTCTATATGAGTAAGAGCCCCTGTTTTCGCGAAGAGATGTAGAGGACTTTTATAATTGGACCATTGGAAACGAATATCTTTTTTAGCATATGCTCTAACTTCATCCTCATCTTTTTCATTTTTTTCTGTTTTTATTTTGTGTAGATCAAGTGCCTTGGTAACGGTTTTTGTGTCGATGGGTAATTGAAAATCTTCATAGGAAAAAACAGGTATTGGGTTAACAAAATTTATTTCATGTTCATTGGGATTATAATTAAACTCTAACTTATTTCCAAAATTATAAATCATATATTTATTATCGTTAGGTTTTTTTACGATTTGTTGTGAAATTTGAACAGGATTATGGAATTCAATAGTGTATTTATTACCATTTCTCTCAATAGACCTTATATTATTTACGTCAATAGGCGTCAATAATGTACTTAATTCAGCCGTTAACTTAGGCTCTGTGAGATTAAACTCATCTAGCATACTGCTTATGGTCGGATAATCTGTATGGGTATTGTCACTCTCTTGGGGCTCTTCATACGCTTGTTCGACGACAAAATCGCGGATAATTTGATCGTTTGTCCTAAAAGTGCCAAGCTTGTAAAGATTAACACATTTATCTGAAAAGTCGTGGAAAAATGAGTCCGCATGATTAGCTCTGCGTTTAAATCCTGTTTTATCTACTGCTTGATGTACGTATGTATTTATTTCCTCTTTATTTACTTCATCTTTATTTATTTCTGCTTTATTTAATACTGTTAGAGATTGAGCTATTACTCCTAAGTGTTGAGGAGCAACTTTATTTTTTTGCCCGAGATCGGCGCAGGCAGCTAAATATGCTCTGGCAGTCTCAGTATCAACAACCGGTTTATTGAGGGGTGACATACGATCCTCCTACCTTTAAGTAAGCATCACTTTTTATAATAATAAATTAAACAATATAAAAGCAATAAAGTGATAATATACTTATTGTTTGATAAAATAATAGAATTTATAATAAAAATTAATTAGAAAAGACTAAATAAAGAGAATGCTATGAATTACCAAATATTCATCCTTTTTTGTTCCTTATTGATTTCATTTAGTCTTGTAAGGTTAGAAGGGACTCCCCCTAAAGATACTCCTTATACTACTACGATAAGTTACGTAGATTACGATCAACATCTTATCTACCTTAGTAATAACACTCTTTGGAAAGTATCCTACCTTCGATTTCCTAAGGAAAGGGTGGATCGTTGGCTCTTGACATGGAAAGAAGGAGATGTAGTTTTTGCAGTATACTCGGGCATACGCCATATGAATGCCTCTAGCTGGATTTTAACAAATGAGGATGCGGGAGGAAATTCCTCCTATTCTGGCAATTTAATCGTTGATCTTATCTCTTATGAAAATCTACCAAAAATAAAGTCATCTGATGAAGGGCGTACTCTAATTTTATCCGACGATAGTGTTTGGGACATTGGTTGGTGGAGCGGACGCAAAACTCAAAATTGGAAGGTCAAAGATAATATTATGGTTTTCCCCGATTATGAAACATTTAAACCCTTCGATTCCAATACACACTTTTTAATCAATGTCCTTTCGAAAGAGAGCGCCAAAGCCACCTTAATAAACAAAGCGTACTAATAGTTTTCGCTGCTGTTTTAACCTAGGTTGCCATAGGCAAAAAATATATTTTTTATGCTTTGGTTGAAGTGAGTAAATTGTTCTGTCAAGTCTTCTACGGTGCTCTTCTTTACCTTTGACACGACTATTGGAGCATAAGTGCCGATCATTGACGGAAGTAATTCACCATTACCTTTATTGGGATTGAGTACTGTTCCTAAGCCTATTGGATCTGGCCCAATCTGTATCGTTCCTGGAGGATTGAGGTCTTTCTCCTGGTTCTGCAGCCATGTGATAAAACTATAGCAATAAGCAACCCAATCTAATTGTACCCCATTGAAAGGTGCGCCACTAAATTTCATTTTTAGATCTTCACGATTCTTACACAATGTAACCATGATCTGTTTTGCCCACCAGGATCCTGGCTGGAGCGATAAATTAAAGAAAAGCTGTTTGACTTTATACTTATAGGGTGCGCTAGGATCAACTACTGGTAATGCTGGAGGGTTAAAAACATATTCAGCCAGTTTTCCCAGGTTGTTAACAAACTTGGGAGTAGATTGCGTTTTTACTTTTGGAACGGATGCTGCTAAAGAGACCTGGTCGTTAGACCCGGTAGAAATAGTGCTGCTGATAGATTCACTTGCTAATTTAGCTGTTTGTGCAAAGGCGGCTAATTCTGCTGCTAAATAGTCAGCTGAGTAGGGTTTTGAATGATGAAATACGATACTTCTTCTTGCAATCACATCAGGCGATGTCAGATTTGTATTTTTTTTCGAATTGCTAATGTTGAAATAACTATTTTCTGATAGCGCATCGGCCCAAGGCTGCAACTTATTGGCCAATTCTTGACTCGTTTGATACGTATTGGGAGTGGGTATATTGGAGGCAACTTTTGCGCTGAAAAGGAGTAGCCCGTAGGCAAATCCTTCTATTTCCTGTCGGCCATACTGGGAGTTAAAGATGAATGTCACTTTAAAGGTAAGACCTTCCCAAGGGCAGGAAGCGGTAAATTTGTGATCTAAACCAACTAAATATCGGATATATTCTCCACTACGATCATGTTTTGCCTGCTCACATAAAACTTGAATTTCTTTCAAAACAAAGGCTGAAAATTTTTGCCACGGCCCGTTTTGCTGAGGTTGAAGTTGAAAACTTGAAAGGTGCAAAGTGGATTCTGTACTAAGAGGCGAAAACAAGCTTGTTGAGGATAATTCCATGTATGATCTCCCTTGGAAATAAACATCTAAAAATTATTCTTTCTTAAAAATTTTATCAAGTATATTTTTATGCAATAAATATGGAGGTTCATGATGAGTTCAGCAATTGAATGGTTTCGGAGTCTAAGTCTGTGGAATACAAAGTCATCGGTCTCCCCTAACTCCTCTATCCCATCCCCTCTCGAAAATATCGCTCAGAGGAATTTAGTAGTCCCCGAAAGTAGTACTGCGGCAGCTTCGATGCAGAAAAAAAACTTTATGCCTGTAGGTGTTTATGCGAAGGATGCTAATTGGATTGGTGACACTACAGCAGCCTTTCAAGCGCTTGCAGTTTCTCAGTCTCAACAGGACCTCAATCTTTACAGTGAGCTGAATATCAATACCAATTATGAGCTGCGCTTGGTGAAGGGAGATCTAACTGTTATCTGTCTTTTTAGCAATTTAGGAGAGAACGAAGGAGGCTATTTCCAGCCAGGCCGAATTTACTTAGAATATACGATTGAAAAAAGGTTGCAGGGAGCTCCTAGCGAAAGTTTTGCCTTTTGTCGTAAGCAGTCACAGGATTTTGATAAAAAAGTTAAACTGTTTCTTACTAACGCTGCAGGAAATTTAGATCTGAGTAAAGTGGATCTCAAAATGACAACCTACTTTGATGCTAAAGCGGGAAAACAGACGATTTCGAATAAAATGACATGGTTTATGGAGGCTGCCAAAATAATAAAATCAAATTTTGTAGAACATGCACCAGCTTCAACAGAAATCAGTTCGGAAGATGCTGTAGATGATCTAAAGAAGCCTCAAGCAAGGGTCGAGAGGAGTAAGAAGGCCTTAGATGCTAGTTTACCTCAAGGGTTGTTGAGTAAAATTAAAAGTTTTGGTGATGTTTATAGTGGTTTTGCATCTATACCTGGAGAGGGTTGGGAGGTAGAACTGTGCGGTTTGGAAATGACACGTTTCGACGTAGTCTCGGAAACTGTGATGACCACTTCGACGCAGGGAGATTTCATAATCCTGTATAATCCTCTATTGAATAGTTACGGAACCTTTTCATTCGATTATGATATCTCTATCCAGGAAAATATTCGTCAGAACATGGAGTACTACTCATCCCAAGTAGAGCCAAAACCTGGCACAATAGCTATCTTGGAGCAGGATCCTTTGGAATATGTAATGGTTGCATATAGCAGATTATCAAAAAATATTTCTGAAACAGATCTAGGAGCAGCACTCAATGCGAGTGTCAGTAGTGTATCATCTATTAATGGTGGAATATGGTCAGGTGGATTTTAAAGCACTGGCTAAATCCTGTACAAACAAGCGTAGACATAAGTCTACGCTACATTTTATGATTTACGAACGGGATATTTGATTAAGAATAGAACGAACAAAATTTTCTTGGCTTACATAGGGTGTGATTGCTCTAATATTATTGAGGGCAATAATATCTCTACAATTATTAGTAGATACAATATCTCTACAGCTGTTTTGCTGTCTTCTTGAGTTTATATAGATAAGCGTTCTATTGATTATGAAATCGATATAGAACAGGTCATCGATATCGAACGTGTCAACGGTACCTTCTTCGAATATGACATCATCAACTCTCATGTGGGTATTGACTAACTTAACGTTCCAGCGACTCATATCTATATCGGTTCCTTCTCTCCAATTAACGCCTGAAGGTAAGTAAGCTGACATTTTATTCTCCTAGTGTTTGATTTAGAATAACTGAAGCAATGATTGAACTGTTTAATTATTAAAAGGGGAAGCGAGTTTTCTGAGTACCTCTATAGTTAAGAAACAAATACAGGCATGGTTTAAGCGCACTTTAGCAATGATAGAACTAACAAATTCTTCCGTGCTCACATAGGGTGTTATTGCTGTACAGTAATTTATCCGTACCGTTGGGTTTCGTTTGTTTAGAACGTACTGAAGCATATGTTCTCTGACAGCAGGATTTTTGACCATGCTATCATGGTTTTGCTTTAAGAACTCCTGAGTAACACTTGGTAATGGGGACATTCTATACTCCGACTGTTGCATTTTTAAATTTAGGAATTAAATTATCATACCCAACACTTAAGAACAACTAAAATCCACTTTATGCTATAGGTTAACTTTTAAAGGAATAGGTTTTGTTTTACGCAGGATTAGCTTCGCTTTTTGTGCTTATCTTCATTCATCTTTTCGCAAATCGAATGAAGGTATTGGGCTGGATATGGCACGGTCGTTTTTTGTCTTTTGCGGCGGGGATTTCTTTTGCTTATGTCTTTGTCGATCTGCTGCCTGCATTGGAAAAGGCCCAGCCTGCTGTGAAGCAGAGTCTTGGGTCGGTAATCCCCTATCTGGATCTTCACGTTTACTTTATTTCTCTCTTGGGGGTCCTTTTTTACTATGGGCTGCACTCTCAGCTGGAATCTCAGCGTAACTTCTGGCTTTCTCTTGTGGGCTATCTCCTTTTTAACTTTTTTGTGGGTGCTAGCCTTGCAGATAGTTCTAATCCTGAAATTCAACCGATTTTATTATTCACGATAGCGATGGGTATGCACTATTTTATCCATGATCACAATACAGGTCTTCACTATTCCGACATCTACCAGCGTTATGCGCGATGGTTACTGGTAGCTGCGCTTTTTCTGGGCTATTTTATTGGCATTATTACCCAAATTCCCAATACAGTAGCAGCTGTTGTGATCGCATTTATTTCGGGAGGTGTCTTTCTTAATGCAATGCATTACGAACTCCCTAAGCGTGAGCAAGTGGGATATGTATTCTTTCTATCAGGCGCCTTGATTTATGCAATTATTCTCTTAAAAATTGGCGCTCCCTAGGAAAAATTATTATTTTCTTTAAGTTCTCTTTATCGAAATTTAATTAAATAGCTCCATTCTGATTAGTAATTAAATAAAATGTTAAAATAAATTTATAATATTAAAATAGTATGGTATATATGCAACTTAGTAAAACTAATTGGTTATCACACAATACACAGTTTAATGAAGCTGTAACTAGTTTAAACACTTATTTGAATTCGCATAAAACCAATGCAGATGAGAGCCGTTTAAATGAATTAATAGGTCAAGTCGCTGAATCGATCATAGATAGCCAGGTTTCTCCTGCTCATCGCGATGAGGCTGTGAGACTTATCGATAAGGAATTTGGAGCTGTAAAGGATGAACTTCGTAAAAGAGTGGGTATTTTAACTGAAGGTGATATTGTCTGCTGGTTTTCTCAGGGAAAGCTGGACGAAAATTATGGAACAAATGCCTGCGCTGTGATCTGCCATCAGGCTGTGAGCCACCTCTTATCTGGCAAAGACATTAATAGTAAAGATATGATGCATAAGCTATTAAGCGATGGAATTAAGACCTATAAGGAAAATGAATTTCATGGAAAGGTAGTATTTGAGGATGTAGTTAACAAACTTAATACGGACTCCCCTGTCAAGTTAGAGGCTATTGCTCCTGAACATATAGAGGGTATGGATGAGGGTATTCTACAAATGATGAAAGAGACTCCTCTGGAATTTCCTTTACAAGGTACTGTAGGAAATGATTTAAACAATATGGTACATGTTTTGGATGAGACGGCTCAAAAGCATAATCAGAAATTGTGTGGTGTTTTGACCTGCAATGGTGAAACTGTCGTTGTCTACTTTCCAGAGCCAGGTAAGCCTGCGATGTTCGATTCTCATGGTCGTAACTACATGGGTGTTGACAGAGGTGCATCTTTATTAAAATTTGACTCTATTGATGGTCTACAAACTCATTTGAACGAAGTCTTCAAAAAGCCGGATGAGCCATTTAATCTGTTGCTTATAGGTAAGAAATTTGAAGAATCAGATATTGAAAAAGAATTTATTCAAATTGAACGCTCCTCATCTCCTCCCAAACACAATCCTTCTATGCCTCCTACGACAATGCCAAAAAAAAGTAAATTAAGAAGAATCGGGACTGTTTTTTCAAATTTTTGGACTAAAAAGTAAACTTTTACTATAAAGATTTTTAAAGCCATTAAAAATTTTTATAGGAGGGTTTTTTATGTCTCACCATCACCACCATCATTGTGATTCAGGCGAATGCTCTACAGAAGAGCATGGCGATCATCATCATAATCACTGTCCTTGTTGTGAAGGGCATTGTTCTTGCTGTGGAGAGCATCATGAAGATACTTTTGCAAAGCATCTGCTAAAATTGGCTGACGAGGCATGGATGGAAGTGTTAAAGGAAAAGATAAAAGAACAGATTAAAACGCTAAATGGCAAGAAGCTTGACGAGTTAGCAAAAATGGTAGCGGAAGCGAACAATCAGCGATGGCAGCATAAGTTATCAGCAAAGACAGAATGCGATAATTTTCAAGCAAGTGTCTGTAATTTTTTTAAAGGCGAGAAGTAAGATTATACAATAATGTACCTATGGATGATAACTCTGTCTTCTGATTTTGTGAATTGGACTTCTGTTCCGTTCTTATCTACACCATAAGACAGAGTTTTTGTATTCCACTTTTTAAGATCGGATTTTTCCTCAGCCTCAAATTTAAAAACTTCTTCAATAGTGGAGTTTTGGTAAGTTCCTTTCCATATAGGAACAATCACTTGTTCATAACCAGCCGTTTTAGGAAATGGATTGCACGCATTGATAAGATTGATATAAATTAATTGAGTTCCTATATGCCAGTTAAGTAAAGTCGCCCAGCCTAATGTTAGAATGCTCAATTTTTCTGGCGTATATTTTATTTGCGTTGGGAATGAAGCCAGTGTTGCTAATGCACCTAGGGATGTTGTAAAAAAGGTTATAGCTAGGTCCCTAACTATTTTGATTACGGGACAAATGGCATAAAATAACATGAAGGGGTTACAATCAAATATAGTCCATAAAACCACATTGCGTATTTCAAGGAGATGTGAGAATTGAATATTCAAATTTAAAAAGTTTAGTTGATAAAAAACAGCTTGTACTCTCTGTGTTAGACAAAAAATTGAAAAGGATGCCAAAATAAGACCTATGGATACATCAACTACTTTTGCAACGGTTGCTGCTAAGGCTAATCCAAGATAACCTACACGATGTACTGTATGAGTCACTAAAGGGTTGTCTTGACGTCGACGTAGGCACATATAACCTTTTTCTACATAGCTAGAACAGAATTCTTTTTTTGTTAGGATTGTTGAGTCATAGATTAGCTTTAGTGTGATCTGTCTTGGAAAACGTTGAGTCACATTATCATACGCCAATCGTAGTGCTTTAAAAGGAGAAGCCATGTGATCGCTGAGCAATTCAAGCTGTGTTGGTTGAATTGTATTGTGTGCAGCTTTACAGGTTTGACTTAGTCTTGCTTGGTCCGTATTACTTAGGTAAGAACTGATATTATTTTGCCAAATTTCAGCGGGTAAACCAGCAAAATTATTATTAGACACTGCCATAAAAAACTC
This sequence comes from Chlamydiota bacterium, assembly GCA_013287645.1. Classification (GTDB taxonomy): domain Bacteria; phylum Chlamydiota; class Chlamydiia; order Chlamydiales; family JABDDJ01; genus JABDDJ01. Next base: position 18,688 of record JABDDJ010000033.1, read on the forward strand.
ATAAAATTTAAAAGTAATTTAGCAGGATTAATGTTTAAAAACAAGAATATTCGCTGAAATTTAAAAATTAATAGTAAAATAATATAAATATTGCTATTATAGATTAATTTATTAAGTAATCCGTAGAGATGTTTTTATTATGATAGAAGGTAGTATTAATACTTGGTATTTGCCATCCTTTCCCCAACCCATTCCACCTAATATATCAGGAAATGAAGTGGATAATGTTATACAAGAAGGAATAGCTCAACTAGAGAACATTTTGACTTTTCTTTCTAACACTCGCAATGAAATAGAACCCCCTAAGATAAGAGAAATTCAAATCCCATGTGACAATAGCTTATTAAAATGGGGTGTGAATATTTTGGCAAATATTACGCAAATTGCTTTTGATACAATAACATGTGGATATGGAAGTTGCATGAATCGTGAGCCGGAATGTCCTGTATATGTGACAGAAGAGATTCAACGTTCTATAATGGATGAAAGAATCAGTATCTCTAGAAATACGACAGCTCTTTGCTGTGTAGGACCGATTGTTTCAATAACAGTTCCAATCATTACAACCGCTCCCCCATCTGTGTTAATATTATTGGCTATTACTAATAATATTACTGGCTTAATTATCACGGGATGCATGACTTACCATTGGAGCGATAGTACAAAAGTAGAGCAGCATGCTTACGAGGAATTGAAGCGAGGATTTGATTTAGTAGCTGGGTACTTAGAAAATAAATGGAATAGCGGGAATGATTTAACAAGAGAAGAGTTAAAAATCCAATGCGGACAGATTGCGGAAAACTATGACCTTATTGAGCAAGGAATTATGAATCAGGGAATCTCTCCTCAACACGCTACGGATAGCCTTACAAAGCTGTCAGATACTGTCCGTAAAATCCGCTTCGCTCAAATTTAGATTATTTAATAAAGAAAAATAACATGATGGGCAGGATCTCTAGCGCAGCAGGATAAGCAAGATAATTAATAATATTATATTCTTTAATTATCTTGCTTATCCTGCCGCGCTAGCGATCCTGTCCATCATGTTATTTTCTTTAAATCTTGCTAAACTTTCATTTGGGACAGGGCTAACAAGGTATCGCTGCATAGGGATCTCCCCTGTTTAATAGCGTTATCTCGCCATTCTCTATCTTGTGGGTAAAAGGCATTTAGAAGCATTTGGGTTTCATAGGATTGAGGATTTAGGACAATGTCATTTCTTTTTGTAAAATGATACATGCTATTTTCGTCTCTAACTGCCATGAGAAACTTATAATTGCTTACTGATGCAAAATGTTCTTTGATAATTAAAAATGGTTTGGTTACGCATCCATTAATTTGTTGTATTTTTTCGCTAAGTGCTTTTACAAAGCTGTCTGTTGTAGAGACGCTTACTTTTCTGTTTTTAAATAGATTATTTTGGGGTGTTTCTAACAGGATAAGAGTTTCTTCTCCATACTCCCCTCTTCCGACCTCGACGTCAATGAATGCAAATTGTAGTTGTCTTACATCACCTTGTAAGTTTGTAAGCAATTCTGATTCAAACCAGTCGATCACTGCTTTTGGACCCTCTTCAGGTTGAATTCCGCCGTAAAAGATACCTTCATAATTCCACTTTTGTCCTGAAGCTATTGCATTAATAAGGTTCTGCCACCCATGAGGGCGGATATGGTAAAAAGATAACTTAACAAGAAAATGATCGAGCCATGAGGGTTCTTCTGGATTAATTAAATGATCGATATTTGCATAGAGAGGATTTTTAATCTCTCCATCGGAAAAATTTCGATCAATAAAGACATTAGTTTCTGTCACCAGTCGTTTTTTATGCTCTCCATAAGGATTTAGGCTATGAATAAAGATGATTGCTATATCTTTTTTGAGTTCTATGGGCGGGTTTATTAATAGGCTAGTCTGGATGGCTGATGCTGGAAGGCCTGCTACGCCATCTGCTCCCGAAATATGAATCAAAAATTTACTTGCTTGGAGACTGCCCATCAAGGCTATATCGATATAAAGCTGGTTTGGAAACTCTGTAGAGGTCACAGGGATGGACTTTAGTAGTGTTGCTTGTGAGTTCGCATTAACGGCATTGAGAAATTTCTTACGTGCATCTAGATAGCTTTCTGAGCAGTGCTTGGCGAAGGGATAAGTGGGGGCTGGGAATAAAAAATCGTAAACGTTTAAAGATGGAAAAGCCATATTTATCCTCCTTTTTTTGCCTTTATCATTTTCAATTTAATATTTTATGAATCAAAAATCAAATCAATTGATTTTAATTAATATTTAGTATATTATTTCATTAATTTATTAGGAGTTAATTATAATGAATAAAATATTTTCTTTTCCTTTGACAGCTGTTCAAGCCATTTTTTACACTAGTAAAGCTGTTGTCACGTCAACTCCAAGCAATATTTTGTCTGCTTTCCAGACTATGCACGTCCTCTTCACTCGGCCAATCTATAAGAAGATGTATAAAATCTATAGGGTAGTTAGTTATAATTATCATAAAGATACCCCGCCTGAACTTCCTAAAATCCAAAAGGTTTTCCAAGAAAAAGATCAAGAAATAAAGTCTGAAAAAAATGAAGAGAAGGTAGAGGAAAAAAAGATAGATGTTCCTGAAGAACCTCTCCCAATCCCAAGTTTGCGTAACTCTATCGTTATTGATCCTCCTAAAAATGTTGAGGAAAATCTTGAAACAAGGCTAGCTCATTATGGTGCAGCTGAAGAGCCCTCTTTTCCTAAAAATCCTAAAGATTTTCTTAAAAAGCTAGAATGTAATGATATTAGATCTTATGGGATGTGGATTGGTTTTTCAAAGGGAAACCCTATTCCTGAAGGTAATCCCGAACATCAATGGAAACTATTTTTAAATCCTCGCGTTGAAAATTTCAGTGTAGTTCTAGAAAGAGCTATTAAAGCATTGAGTTCTATGGACCATGTCCACGGTAAAATTGTAGATAGTGCAACTAGACGGAGAATAAGTGGTAAGAATGTTGTTGATGATCCTGCAGAACCTAAAATTGTTTTTTATTTTCGAGGTGATAGTGATGAATCCGCCCGAAAGCGCTTTCAGGAAGCTATGCTGTTATTGGAAAAAGAATTTACAGAGGATGCTAATCTCCTAGCTTGTCCTCAAGGTCAAAGAAAACGCAGTAACGGAGATGTAGTATCGCAGTGGGGTCCTTCTATGACTCGCCTACGCGATAATCAGAATTATTTAATGTTCTATACTCAGGGTGGTTATACAGAATCTTACAGGGATGTACACTTAAAGGAATTAGATGAGTATTTTCACCCGAAAGGGAGTTATTACTTACATAGAAATCCTAAAACTAAGGAACCTTATCCAGATCCTCTTGATGATACGATTGGGCATACTTTAGTAGCTCCTATCAAACAAATATTTGATGAAATTGAAGATGTAATCTCAGGGTTAGAATTTGACTCATCGCTCTTAAATGTTACTAAGCATCTAACAGAGCTTAAAAACCTTCATAACCGATTGGAAAAGCTTCCAGACCCTGAACAAAGGGCAAAAGAACTTCAGGAACGCTGCAAAATATTAATTGAAAAACAGATTGAAAAGCATCAAGCGCCTTCTATTTTACAAAGCCTGATTTTCCAAGCACTTGAACGTGAGATACGTCTACTAGAATTAACTAACAAAAAGAGCTTTTCTAAAGACGATTGGGCAAGGTGTAAAAAAATTCAAGAAGCAAAGATTTCTCACAAAAGAGAAATACAAAAAGATATTTTGAAAAAGAATGCAGATAATACTCGTGAAATGTCATTAGAAAATGAGATCATTTTTAGTATAGTTGAAAACTTTGCCGAAAGGTGTCTCAAGGATCTAAGACCTTTACTTTCGATCATAGGAAAATATTCTAATGATAAAATCGATTTAAACTCTATTACGACTCTTTTCGATCTTGCAAAAGCTCTTAATTGTACACATGAAGAGGCTTTTAAACGACTCAACACATGGATATTTAAAGCGGAAGATGCTGGAGAAAGTGATGAATTAGCAAAATTCAATGAAAATTTATTGAATGAATGTATTACTGCTGAATTTGCTCGGGAACCTCTGCTTGCGAATAGATCTTTCCCTGAAGTTGTACGTACCTATGAAGAACAATTAAGAATTGATCAGAATTTAGCCCAGCTAGGAAAGAAATTTGAGCCTAATCTTCTTCCAGATTTTTCATCAGAGAGCTCTCAAAATAAACTTATAGCCGATGTCGCTAAGCTGTTTAGAGATTTAGATAATCATCCTTCCATTCTAGTAAAGCCTTATCATGTTGTAAAACTTAACAACATAGGACAAGCATTAAAATCGTTACCTCATGAAAAAGCTAAAGATTTGAAAGAGAAATGCGGTGCCTTACTCGAAATTACTCTAAAACAACTGACTCAGAATCGCAAAAAATTAGTAGATATGTGGATAGCGAATTCACAGACTATGCCGCATATAAAAAATGCGATGAATGCCCTTTATGTTTCCTTTAGCCAGCCTAAAAAGCCAGAATTAAACTTATTTAATCAGTCAGAAAAAACTAAAATTGAATTCGTATTAGAGCAAGCTGTGGAATTGCGAGAATTCTTTCAACATATATTAGATAATCGAAATCAAACTATAAGTGTAAATACAGTTCTAGATAGAGTTCCAGAAAGATTTAGAAATCTATTTATTCAGATTGTCGGGAACACGGTTAACCCAAAAGATAATCTCTCTTTTAGAGAATATCTCATGGATGCACTCATTCGAGAATCAAAAATTTTTAAAGGACGAGATCGAAATAGTATAGCGAAATCCCTGGAAACCTACACTATTGTATGGCGTAATCAGAATGTATGTTTTTTGAAAAAATCAAGTGTATTTGATTCCTTTAAATTTAAAATTGAAGACGTTCCTCCTGAATACCTCTATAAAGCTTTAGAAACATTAGTGAAAAAATTGGAAAATATCGAGAATAGACTAAAAATACGAAACCAAAATCTTCAAAATAATAATGCTAATTTTCTACCCTACTATTTCCATGCTACAAATAGCTCTACGGCAGCTCTCTCCATTGCAGGAACTGCGATTGAATCGAGTAATGCAAGCTTAGGCTACGGCACATTCTTAGCTCCAGAGCCGCTTCTTCGCTATGGATTCGTAGCATTCGGACTACCTAAAAGTACAGGCATGTCAAGTGCAGTAACAGTCACTGATGACCTTTCAAGTCATATTCCTGACATCAAAGGAACTTGGATTGCTCTTAGAAATTCTATTTTAATCAATCCTAACTTTAAAGATAAAGAACTGGAGCTAAGACTCGATCTTGAAAGAGCTCTGGAAAAAGCCAGTATTACTCTCTTAGAAAGCACACCCGATGAAGCAAAAGCGGAGGTAAAGGCGTTCTTAGAAGAAATTAAACAACTCTCACTTAGAACCTTTACACCTAGAGCTAATCCTTCAGGAATCAATAAAGAAATTCAACTCAACTACCGTAAATTTAATTATAAATCATTACCAGATAGTAACGTAATATCATTACAATCTCTAAAAGATGTCAAAGATTGGTTTGAATTTATAATCAGAGAATCAACTTATTGCATGGATCCATATGAAAGTTATATTCGAAATAAGAGGGAACAAACCTTTATTGATAGTTTTACAGATGCTTTTAAAGATGTCTTTAAAATTGAAAACGATCGTGTTCCAGAATTTTCTATTGATTCGACTTCAGAAATAAAAGCAGTCATCATTGCTCCTGATGATGATCCAGAAATTAAGGACAGTCTCTATTCATTATATTTAAATGCATTGCAATCGCGCGCCGCTCCTGTTGCAAAAGATGATTTTTGTTCGCTAAGTTCTTTGAAAGAGAAATTTGAAAAAGTAGGCTTTAGTAATGTAGAGTACGTTCCCTTTAGCGAGCAATTGATAGAGACTGACCTAGTTCAATCTATGGGCGAATCTGCTCCACCAGTAACCATTGCGTTAGGAGATAAAGATTAAAATGGTTTGTAGAGCATTTTCTTCTCCAATTAATGCTTGCAAGTCATTTCTGATTTATAGTCAAGCCGTTGTCTCATCGATGCCAAGTTATATTATGTCTGCATTTGAGCAACTGTATGCGCTATTTTCAAACCATTTTTGCAAGAAGATAAATGTAAAAAAAATAATTAGTCTTGATGAAAATATTACTTCACCTATTTTAGAGAGCTTATTAGTCCAAGCTTTAGAGAGAGAGGCTCGATTAGTTGATTTAGAAGCTAAGGAGAACCCTTCTGAGGCTGAGAAAGTAGAAATTCAAGAGATCAAACATGCAAAACTTGCTTATCGAAACAATGAATGTGTAAGAGAAAGCATCCACTACAAAAATCCTATTGTAGATTTTTCTCCCGAAAAAGAAAAAGCAATTGCTATTGTAGAAAATTATGTCGATCTCTTTTTTTATGGAGACCCTCTTAAAGTACCTAGCAGCAGTGATATCGATCAACTTATCGAATGGCTCACTCATTCAGAAAATAGGGATAAAGAACTTGAATTGAAAACTCTCCATCAGAAAAGGCTGCGTGATAGTGCTACTAAAGCTGGAATTTCTGCTGATAAAACTGTTCAAGATATTTTCAAAGCTTATATAGTTCAGCTCAATGCCGATGAACTCTTAACAGATTTAGGCAAAGGTGGAGTTACTTTACAAAGTAGTGATGCTAAAGAGTATTTATCTCGTGTAGAAGATCTTTTGACTCAGTTGGAAAAAAACTCCTCAATGCTGATGAAGCCCCTACAGCTCATAAAACTAGAGAATGTTGCACAACAGCTTTTCAACGTTGTTAATAAAACGGACCCAAAAGAAAAAGAGCTTATCACGCGCATTACACATTTGGCAGAGCTTTCTGTACAGCAATTGAAGCCCAAGCATAAGAAATCGCTTGCTCAGATGATCCAAAACTGTGATTCAATTGTTCTTATTCGCAATGCCATGCATAAATCCTATGAGATTTATCTTGTTCCTGAGGAGTCTAACCCTAAATTAGACTTTGCTCTAGGAACAGAAAGCCAAAAAGCTGAGTTTATCCAACGGAAGGCTCTGGAACTGCGTGATTCTCTTCAAGGACTTCTTGATAAGATAAACAATGATAGCGAGCTCTCAGATGAAGAATTGACAAGTATATTTACTCAACTTCCAAAACATTTAAAAGAACTCTTCTATGAAATTATCGCTGAGTCTTACGATAATAATATTTCTTTTAAAGAATACTTTGTTAATCGATTTTTTACACAGCCAGAATCAAACTGTTTGAATGGGTTAAAAGAGACTAGAGAAGATCTAAAACAAATACTGATTGCACATGCTTCTATCTTCTTCTTAGGTAGCTTTAGGCTTATGATAGATAGATCAAAAAAAGATCTTCCAAAGGTTCTAGAATTGATTCAAAGTTTTAATTGCAACCTTAAATTAACAGAAGTTCCGCAAAAATATTATCTAAAAGGCTTGGGGATAATCATTCAAAAACTGAATAATGTCGCCAATCGACAAAGTGCTCGCATAGAGAAGCTAAAGAATAATCAACCTGCCTTTGTACCCCACTACTTCCATGCTACATCTAAACTTGAATTTGCCCTGTCAATCGCATCTACGGGCATTGAACCCACATCTGCAAGTTGTGGTTTTGGAGCATTTGTAGCGCATCAACCTCTACTGCGCTATGGACACATTGCATTTGGTCTTCCTAAATGGGTTGAAAATTCTAGCGAAATATCTGCACATGTTCTTGCTGAAAAATATGATTCAGGAGAAAGGGGTGTTTGGGCAGGATTACGTGATACAATCGCAATAAATCCTTATTTCTCTACAATAGAGAAAAATTTACGAACACGTTTAGAAACGCTTTTAGATAAAGCTATTAAAGAATTTCTTATCAAGCATGAAGGGTGTAAAGAATTTTGTCAGTTGGTTAAAATTCTTACTTTAAGATCTATCAGCATTCGTGCTGTTAACTCTGCATTTAATCGAAAAGTTCAGTTTTGTGTAAGGTATTTAAATCCAGTTAATTGTACTCCGTCAGAAGCCATAGATAATATAAATTCTGTTTCAGAATTCTTTGAACAAATTATTAATAATCTAAAGAGAATTCACTTTCCATCCCACGAAGAAGAAATATTATTTATCACTCTTAGGAAAAAATTTAGAAAAGAATTTAATATTTCAAATGAAATTCTTCCCACCTTTGATGTTCCTTCTACGAATCAAATTAACGCTGTAATCGTTGTACCTGATGATGATCCAGAAGTATCCGCCTATATTCAAAAAATTTATTATGATACGGTTAAAATTGGTCAAAAAGCACGATTTAACTCTTCTAAAGAGATAAAAGACCAATTTTATAATCTGGGTATCGAAGAAAATTCTTTAGAGTTT
>JABDDJ010000034.1 GCA_013287645.1 Chlamydiota bacterium
CTTTGTCTGAAGTCTAGGCGAAGTCGCAAAGAAAATTTTTTATCTTTGCGACTTTGCGACTTTGCGTTTAATTTTTATTGGTTAACTCTAACAAAAGTCCAGGTTTCTACCTGTCCATCTGGAAACTGTACCTGGACCAATGCCACAGGTTGCGTCAAGTTGAAAACCCCTGTGGTCATTATAGGCATCTCAGGAATATCCGTGAATTTAAAAGCCGCCTGTTGAGTCTCCTGATCCACCAAGCCTTCTATAGGCGATGTCTGATTACTAGCTGCATCATAAAAAGTACCTTCAATTGTTCCCTGCGTACTTACAGCCAACTGAAAATAGGCACTAGATTTCGTTGCATCAGAGACATCCTGACCGACGGAAAACACACCTAAAGGAATCCAATTACCCTGATAGGTAACTGTACTTGAGGGAGCAGCCTGCTCAGGCAGTGGTTGTGGCTCAGGCAGTGGTTGTGGCTGAGGATAGTACTGCTGATAGTCAGGCATATCTACAGGATATCCCTGATCGTTGTAATAAACGGGATAGTTCCAATTATAGGGTAAAGACCCTGAAACATTTCCCCATGGCGCTGGCCTCCACCAATTCACATCATCCCGGTAGTAATTGGGATGATGGTGATGCTTTTCAAAAAAATCATTATTAAACCATTTATCGTGATCTGGGTGCTCTCTTTTAAGATGATCACTAGCCTGTGCAGCTTGTTGAATATGTCCTTGAGTGCGTTGAGGAAGAGAAGCCTTAAAACTTTGTTGCTGTGGGACCGGAATAGGCTTACTTTGAAACTGCTGCTTTCTCTGCTCAAAATGCTGTCTGATCTGGGGTGCCGACTTTACTGGAGGGATTATCTGAGCTTTAGGTGGAGGAGTTGGGGGTTTGGGAGCTTGTGGGGGCGGTGGAGTTGCAGGTTTTGGAGGCGGTGGAGGTGGAGGTGCTGGGTGTGCCACACGAGGGGCTTGTGGTGTAGGAGTCCTTCCAGGCTGATTTTTTTTCTGTTCATCGTCTGCTGCGACAAAGGAATACGTTGCAAAGAGTACTATTAAACTAATTTTAAGAAATGTAGTATGCATGAATATTCCTATTTAAAAATTTAATTATTATTTAACTTAAAATTATTTTTACAACAAGGCATTATACATGTCGACACTCTACACATGTCCGATGCATCCAGAAGTTCAGCAGGACCATCCTGGTATCTGTCCTATCTGTGGAATGACACTAGAGCCCAAGTCCATACAAGTCGAAGAAGATGACTCAGAATACCGCTCTATGCTGCGCCGTTTTTGGATCGCTGCAATCCTCTCTATTCCTCTGCTTTTTTTCAGCGACTATTTGCCCCATTGGCTCCAATTTCTATTAGCCACTCCCGTTGTCCTGTGGGCTGGATGGCCCTTTTTTGAACGGGGTTGGTATTCACTGGTCAACCGTTCTCTCAATATGTTCTCACTCATTGCCTTGGGAATTGGCACAGCCTACATCTACAGCACTCTGGCTGTATTCCTTAATGATAACCTCTACATCTATTTTGAAGCGGCAGCAGTTATTACAACCCTTGTTTTATTAGGTCAGGTCCTGGAACTTAAAGCCAAGAAAAAGACGCAAAAAGCTATTAAGTCTTTACTTGAAAATAGCGCAAAAACAGCTCATCTCATTGTCAATAACCAAGAGCAGGAAGTCTCTGTTGAGCATGTCAGAGTAGGTGATCAACTGCGTGTCAAACCGGGCGAAAAAATTCCGGTCGATGGCGACGTCATCGAAGGTTCTAGTTACGTTGATGAGTCGATGATTTCAGGTGAGCCCACACCTGTTTTCAAAGAGGTAAAATCAGCTGTGACAGGAGGTACCATCAATCAAACAGGCAGCTTCCTGATGCAGGCTAGGCATGTCGGAAATGAGACAATCCTTGCACGTATTATCCAGATGGTATCCGAAGCACAACGCAGCAAAGCGCCCATCCAACGCCTTGCAGATGTTACTGCAAGCTACTTTGTCCCTGCAGTATTAGTGATAGCGTTTTTGACATTTATCATTTGGAGTCTGATCGGACCAGAGCCGCGTTTTAGCTACGCTCTGGTCAATGCCATTGCCGTTTTAATCATCGCCTGTCCTTGTGCACTAGGCCTTGCAACACCGATGTCTATTATGGTCGGTATTGGTCAAGGAGCTAAGCAAGGAGTTTTAATTAAAAATGCTGAATCTTTAGAGAAACTAGAGCAAGTGGACACGATCGTATTGGACAAAACAGGCACTTTAACAGAGGGTAAACCTAAAATTACCCATATTATTTCCTGTTCCCTATGGTCCGAAGATGAGATTTTAAGGGCCGCGGCTTCCGTAGAAAAACAGAGCGAACATCCCCTTTCACAAGCTATTGTCCACACTGCTGAAGAGAAAAAACTCACTCTTTCAAATGTGGAACAATTCGAATCTATTACCGGAAAAGGTGTTACAGGCTATGTTGATGGTAAAAAAATATTTGTAGGTAAATCTGAAGATCCTTCAAAAATAGGAATCGTCATCGAAATCAATGGAACTATTGTCGGCACAATCACAGTAGCTGATCCTATAAAAACCACCACCCCCGAAGCTATCGAACAGCTTCACAAACTAGGCCTCAAAGTGATTATGCTCACAGGTGACCATGCCGCAACTGCAAATGCCATAGCCAAAGAATTAAACATTGATCAAGTCTATGCCGATGTCAACCCTTCTGATAAACACCTTTTTATTCAAAAGCTTAAAACTGAAAAACGTATTTTAGCTATGGCAGGAGATGGTATCAATGATTCACCTGCCCTCGCAGCTGCAGATGTAGGCATCGCGATGGGAACAGGCTCTGATGCTGCCATTGAAACCGCAGATGTCACTCTCGTCAAAGGAGATCTAAGAGGCATTGTCAAAGCTATTTGCTTAAGCCGTGCAACCATGCGCAATATCAAACAAAATATTTTCTTTGCGTTTATTTACAATATCATAGGAGTACCCATCGCCGCAGGAGTTCTCTACCCCCTCATAGGCCTGCTTTTAAACCCCATGATCGCCAGCGCCGCGATGTCTTTAAGTTCCGTTTCTGTCATCTTAAATTCACTAAGACTAGGTCAAACAAAAAATTAAACGCAAAGGCGCAAAGTCGCAAAGAGAATTTTTTCTTTGCGAATTTGCGCCTTTGCGTTTAATTTTTTCTTTTATCGTTATAGCTTTGTAATCTTCTGTGGATAATAAAATAATAATTGACTTTTATCACTAAATTTCTTCATAATTACATAACTGCTTATCTTAATTATTATTAAAAGGTATCGTAATGTCGGACAGTCAAACCTCAGCCGTTAAATCATGGAAAAGCAATAAGGGGTATATCTGGGCATTGCTAGGCTCTGCCGTCGGATTTGCCAACTTACTCTGCTTTAGCGCCCATTGTTATAAAAATGGCGGAGGGGCTTTCCTTATTCCCCTAGTTTTGGCCTATGCACTTCTCGGTATTCCTATGCTTATGCTCGAATCTATTATCGGACAGAAATTCAAGCTGCCCATCATCGGAGCCTATGGAAGAGAGAGCGGCTCAATTGCCAAAACCTTTGGCTGGATGTCGGTCATTGGATGCATTACTATTGGTGCCTTCTATATGGTGTTGACAGGATTTTCCGTTGCTTACACCTACTTTGCAGTCAACTCCATGATTCCTGCCGATACTGCAACCTTTTTTAAACATACCTTTTTACAAGATAGCGGTTCTTTAACTAACTGGGGTTCGATCTCTTGGCAAGTCGCTCTTTCAACTCTCTTAGTTGCCTTGACAACCCTTTTCGTCATGACTAGAGATATTCAAAAAGGCATCGAACGGGTCTGCTCTATCTTTATGCCCATCTTAATTGGCTTAATAGGTATTTTTGTTTTGGCGACTCTCTTCTTACCTGGTGCTATGGAAGGCATTCGTCGTTTCTTGACTCCTGATTTCTCACATCTCAGCGACTTTAAACTCTGGAGAGATGTCTTTGGCCAGCTTTTCTTTAGCTTGTCTTTAGGCTTAGGAATTATTACAGGCTATGCCCGCTATAGCAAAGAGACCATCAATATGCGCCAAGCCATGTGCTGGGTTGCTGTGGGAGATTTTGCTATCGCTTTTATTTCCGGCATTGTCATCTTTGCCTGCATTGGATACATGAGCTTTACCACACAAATCCCCTTTGATCAGATTGTAAAGACCGATTCCACTTTTGAAATGGGCTTTGTGATCTTTCCGATGGTTTTAAACACCATGGGAAGTGCAAAAATTTTCTTTGGTGCACTCTTCTTCCTCTGCTTAGTCTTTAAAGGCTTAACAGGTGTCTTTTCTATCGTAGAAAGCATCGCAGGAAACTTTGAACAAGAATTCTCCATCTCACGTAACCGGTCTGTGATAGCCGCATTAGCTATTCCCTCATTCCTTGCCATCTTCTTCTGCATGGGAAATGGCCAACACCTTTTAGGCGCTATTGCTCCGATGGTCCTGGGCGTCAATATGCTTTTAGCCGCAATGGCAACAATTGTATTTTTTATTTTACATAATAACACTATCCGTCAGGAAATGGCTTTGCAAATGGGCATAGCTAGCGAACGCAAAATTAAAATCATTGGATATTGGATGCTAGCCATTCTATTGGTGATATTCATAGGTACTCTCCAAAGTGAAATTAGCGAAGCAGGATCTCTTTCAATGCTCATTCGCTGGAGTTGGTTTGCAATCGCACTGCTCTTTTCCTGGGGATTAACTCAAATTACTAAAACACAAAAAATAATCGAGGTTAAAAATGACATTATCATCAGTATCAAAACAGAAAGTCTATAAAGAAGATTGCTGCTGTAGCAGCGTAGAAATGCGCGATCCAGAGTCTTATGATAACACCAAATCCAAGTTGGGTTGGTATATAGGACGTGGGTTTAAATATGCGGGAAGAAAAACATGCGATTTTGCAGATTTTGCAGCTAAGCAATTCAATGATTATTTCCCTTATGAGTTAATGAACAAAATTATTGATTTTGTATGTACCTGTTTTCGCAATTTTATTAATCACCCTCTTACAAAAAAAGCGGGAAATCTTGCAGTAGATTATGTATTTCAGCCTTGCTACGATTTTCTAGCGAAACTCATTAAATACATTTGGAATACTTACATAAGTCCACGCTTAAGCCAGCATACAAAGAAAGCAAATGAGCAACCAAAAGAGCATGTACCTTCAGAATTCAGAAAGAAAATGTATAACTGGACAGTCTCATTTATAAATAACGTTCTTGAACCTATCAGAAAAAAGATCGTTGAGTTTGTGAAATTCATATTTACCAATGAAATTTCAAAACGCATTTTCAAAGCTATTGACGAAACTTTTGATGGTATTTATGACGGTATCTTTGCAAAAGAAGAACCCAAAGAGCCTGAAGAGAAAAAAGAAGAAGAACTGGAAGTGATCAATAAACTAGAAAGATCACAATCACTTGTGAACATACATAATGTAATAGAAGAACTGCCCAAGCTAAAAAGATCACAATCTATGAACGACATCACAAAGCTAGATATAAAAAAGATTAATTTTAACTTGTCATAACAGTTAGGACGCGCCATTTACCATTAAACGGCGCGTCCTAATAACCTAATTTAGTTAACGCAAGTTTTGGATAAGCATTGCTCTTTCCATAAATATATTTTTATTAAGTTTCCAATCATCATAATCAACTAACCCATGATCAGTTAAATAATCAATATATAGATTAAGTTTATTCAGTAATTTTTGATCTTCCAATTTTATAAAAAATACAGCTTCTTCTTTAAGAGAACAACTGATGGACTCTTGTCTTGGACATTCTAACGAGTAAATGGCCTTTACAACAAATTCTCCATTAGAGTTATCGGCGACTAGTTTATTTCCAATGTACCCTCTGGCGATACCATCGATATATCCATCTTTAAGTGCTGGAATCATTGAATCCTCAGCGATAAAATATTTTGTTATTGGAAATGTACAATAGAAAGGAAGTAGCATTGTTCGCGTTTCAATTCTTGGATCATAAATGCTAAGTGATCCATCGCTGATAATATATTCTTTGTTTTCTAATACTACGGTAATCCCTTCTAGGATAAATCCATCATCAATATTACTAATAATATTAGACTGTGCTAAATAGCGATATTCGCCTGTAGTACCTCTAACGGCTCCAATGACATAGCTACAATTTAAATCTTCATGAGTATTAATGTTAGTTGAATCACTCCTCATCAATAGCGATTGTTTAAATTGTGTTGTTCTATGAGTCGTTGCAACGACTTGTTTCTGCTCAGCATTTAAGAGCCGTCTATCTTCACGGGTAATTCCTCCCATTGCAATATCAATTTCAGGATTTGTATAGGGAGTTAACCAGATATTATTCCATTCTTTCACTCCATGGAAAGTGAAGGTCATCTCTGAGTCCGGCATCGCCTCTATAGCTTTGAGAAGGTCGACTTCATACCCTTTTGCCTGATTGAATTGAGCAGAAGATGAGTCTCTATCTTCTGAATAACTAATAGGCTCAAAATCAGAATAGAAAGCTACATTATATTCTTTAGCATTTATAAAATGAGAAGAACATAAAATTAAAAAAATAATTATTCTAATAAACATAAAATATCTCCATTATTACTACATGTGTAGTAATTAAAATAAAAAAAATTAAAAAAAGTAGTATTACTACAATTGTAGTAATTGTGTATAAAAAATTTTTAACAAATCAAATAAGTCAAGTATGTCAATGAGCAAGGTGCAATCGCTAACAGTCGTGACAAATCAAATCGTTCTGTCACTTCAGTCTGCTTCAATAGACTCTGAAGTCTTTCCAAGAGTGTATTTTTCTTCGTTCCAAAATTACTGCTAATAGCTAAAAGCTTTTCTTCACCATTTTTGAGAGTCATCATGACCTTATAAATCACTGTGGCAAGAGATGACCTCTCCATTCCATACTTATCAACACTAGCATCACAGGCCATTTCAATTTCCTGATCGATTTTTTGCATCCACCAGTTTGAAGGAATCCACCAAAAAAATGCCCCCATCAGTGAACATACACATTTTAATAGCGGATCATACCAACATAAATGCTCGAATTCATGAGCGATTACCGCATCAAATTCCTCTTGAGAAAGAGTTTCAGCAAACTTCGCTGGAAATAAGATGGTACGAAAACCCGCTGTGCATGGGGTGCTGACTCTATCAGTGATCAAGATTGACACTTTGTATCTTTGCAGACAATGCTGTAGTTTTTCGTTTGCAACTTCTCTAGAACACACTGTGGCAGATTGAATTGTCTGATATAAATATGTTCCTGAACGGATGGTTTGCAAAATCTTATATCCCAGAGAGAGAAACGAACTAATCATTAATCCATAGGCAGAAATTCTAATTAATAAAATCCCTTCCATGCATGTCATGCAGCTAATATTGAGAAACAAACTAAAGGGCAGTGAGAGTAACGCTATAAGACGAAAGCTGGAGCGTAGACGCAGACTCTTTAGCCCAAATATATAAAATAAGCCTTCACAGATAAGCATAAAAGCAAAGAAGAGTAGTAAACTACTAGTAAAGAGTTGCCAAAAATAGATCATGATTTTTGCTTCCGTTTCTCTTTAGCCTGTTCGATCAATTTTTCAATTTCTTGAAGATCATGATCTGAAATGTCATCTGCTGATTCGATGAGATGGCTGACCATTGCGACGGTTTTTATTCCAAAAATCTTCTGTTTAAACTGCTCGATGAAAGAG
Source organism: Chlamydiota bacterium (assembly GCA_013287645.1). Classification (GTDB taxonomy): domain Bacteria; phylum Chlamydiota; class Chlamydiia; order Chlamydiales; family JABDDJ01; genus JABDDJ01. Next base: position 7,775 of record JABDDJ010000034.1, read on the forward strand.
GGAATTTTGGCATTGGAAGGGATAATCCAGTATTCGTATTGTAGACCCATTTTTTCACGCGCCAGCTGTTTTTTTTCAGCAAGACGACTCATGACAGTCATGATGGTGGTGTATTTATCATGACCGCCAAGAAGTTGATGAACTTCTTTAACGGTCATCCTTTTCCCCGAGCTAAGAACTTTAAGAATAGCGAGTTCGAGCTCACCAAAAACACGTTTAGACATTAAATATCTCCGTAGTAAGAAACGATACTACTACAGCTGTAATATTTAATGCAAGTAAAATCTTTTTGGCGGCTCTAAAACCCATCTACAACTTATCTACGGTACAGTTCTGCGTCGATGTTGATAAACGGTACTTGATTTTCTGCTAACAGGTATAGACCAAAACTTCCTGTGAAGTAGTCAAAGAAATCTTTCCAATGAACACCTTCATCGCTGAACATGAAAACTCCGTGATCATTTTTCATGTAGCAACTTTTTAAAATTCTGAGGCTTAAAGGAGCCTGAGATGAGGTTTCAAGAGAGAGAAAGTCGCTCTTAAATGCAAAAGTAATAGGCAATACCGTCCCTTCAGCGCATTCAAGAATTATATTGGGATAATCTCCACTCATCATCTGTTCAACTGCCGTTTGTGATACCTCATTTAGAGTAATGACTTGTACATCTTCGTTACTGTAAAGCGCTGCTGTCATCATTAATAAAATACTAGTTACTACTTTTTTCATTTTTTCTCTCCCTGTTGATCAAAACACACAAATTATAACTTTGTGTTAAATTAAACGCAAAGGCGCAAAGCCGCAAAGATTAGGTGTAACTCTTTGCGGCTTTGCGCCTTTGCGTTTAATCTGGTTTATCTAGCTAAAACTTGGAGCCGGACTGTTGGATGAGCTTAGCGACGAGGCCTGTCCACCCTGTTTGGTGGCTTGCTCCAAGACCTTCTCCAGTATCTGCATGGAAGTATTCGTGAAAGAGAATATTGTCTCGCCAATGAGGATCTTCTTGTAAAACAGCAGTCTGTCCATTTATGGGCCGATGCCCTTTGTGATCCTTCAAAAATAGCTTAATAAGTCTCTTTGAAAGCTCTGTAGCTACGTCATTAAGGTTCATGAGATTTCCTGAACCTGTTGGAAACTCTACCTTAAGGTCATCTCCATAATAGCGATGATATTTCTGGAGGGATTCAATAATGAGATAATTAATAGGCATCCAGATAGGCCCACGCCAATTGGAGTTGCCTCCATATATACCGCTTTGGGACTCGGCTGGCTCATAGTTAATGGTATAATCTCGTCCTCCTACATTGTAGGAGTAGGGATGGTCCTGGTAATGCTTTGAGAGGGAACGAATCCCATAAGGTGACAGAAATTCGTTTTCATCGAGCATATAGCGGAGGACACTTCTTAAATGCTCCTCAGTCATTATTGCCATAAGGTGCCTAGAGCCTATTCCTGGGGTCTCTACGCAAGACATGGTAGTGGTATATTGAGGACGTTTGCTGATAAACCACTGCATGCGCTGCTTGAACACTGGCATGCTATTTAATAGCTCAGAATCGAGGGTTTCGACTGCAAAAAGGGGCAGGAGCCCTACCAGAGAACGTACGCGCAGGCGACTGATCCCTTGATCGGGCAGATGGAGTGTATCATAAAAAAATCCATCTTCGTCATCCCAAAGAGAAATATTATGTCCGCCTCTTTTAACCATTGCTGTGGCAATGCGTAGGAAATGTTCGAAGAATTTGGTGGCGGAATCTTGGTAGATAGGCTCTTCTTTGGCAAGCTCCAAGGCCATTTTCATCATCAAAACGCAGTAGAATCCCATCCAAGCAGTACCATCGGCCTGATCGATATAGCCTCCCATAGGAAGTGATGAGCTTCGATCAAAAATGCTGATATTATCCATGCCTAGAAATCCACCCTGAAAGATGTTATTGCCTAGGCTGTCTTTGCGATTCACCCACCAGGTGAAGTTGAGGAGGAGTTTATGGAAGATGCCTTTCAAAAAGTCTCTATCGGGCTTGTCGGACATCTTTGCATCGATTTGATAGACTCGCCAAGTTGCCCAGGCATGGACTGGAGGGTTGACATCGCTCAAATTCCACTCATAGGCTGGCAACTGTCCGTTGGGATGCATATACCATTCTCGAGTAAGCAGCACGAGTTGTCTTTTGGCAAATTCTGGATCGACAAGCGCTAAGGGTATGGCATGAAAGGCTAAATCCCAGTTTGCATACCAAGGGTACTCCCATTTGTCGGGCATGGAGATGAGGTCAAAATTGAAGAGGTGCTCCCACAGGGCATTGCGACCGAATTTTCGTTCTTCGGGTGGTATGGGGTTTCCTGCATCGCCTTCTAGCCACTGCACAATGTCGTAATAATAGAGCTGTTTGTTCCAGAGCATTCCTGCTAGGGCTTGTCTTTGGACTTGTTTTTGCTCTGTACTGAGATTGGGGGGTTGCAGTGCTGCATAAAATTCGTCAGCGTCTTGGTGGCGTTCTTGGATGATTTTTTCAAATTTTTCGAAAGGTTTATCAAGTAATTTTTTTGAAATACGCAGCCTAAATAGAGCGGATTTTCCCGAGGGAATGACTTTTTTATAGAGTGCTGCAGACTTTGTCCCCATATGTTCTGGATTTACTGCATCGGTCTCTTGATTGATGATATACCGATGAAAGGCATCTTTGACATAAGGCGAGACGTTAGGAGTATCAAATAGTCGCTTCTGATTGGTTTCGTTTTCAGTAAAAAGAAGCTCCGGGGTTTCGTCTGCATAAAAATAGTAGGTGCCGCCTTTGCAATGTTCTGCTTTTACAGTGGATACACCAGAGTGTCCATCTACTTGTGTCATGCGTGGCTTGCATCCGGTCATCTCATTCATAGGTCCTTGCTCATAACCCCATGACCAGATGTTTCTAAACCAGAAAGTGGGCAAAAGATAGCACTCAGCTGCTTCAGGACCTCGATTGATAATTTCTATTTTAATGAAGATATCTTCTTGATCTTCTTTGGCATACTCTATAAAGACATCAAAATAGCGGTCTTCATTAAAAATGCCTGTATCGAGGAGCTCATATTCTTTTGTGATGTTGCCTGCATTTCTTTCAAGGAGCTGCTCATAAGGAAATTTTCCTTGTGGGTATTTGTAGAGGGCTTTCATATAACTATGAGAAGGTGTGCCATCAAGGTAGTAGTAGTATTCCTTGACATCTTCCCCATACTTGCACTGTTTTCCGGTTAATCCAAAGAGACGCTCCTTAAGAATGGTATCCTGACCATTCCAAAGGGCTATCGCGAAACAAAAATTTTGATCCCGGTCACTCCAACCAAAAAGGCCATCTTCATTCCAGCGATAAACTCGACTGCGTGACTGATCATGGGAAAAGAAATTCCAAGCGTCGCCTTCCCTGCTATAATCCTCTCTGACTGTACCCCAAGCTCTTTCACTCAGGTAAGGTCCCCACTTCTTCCAATTGCCTTCGCGGGCTTTATAACTAGACAAACGTTGATGTTCACTGGTAGTCACATATAACCTTTAATCAATAAATTTTTTAATTTTTTTCAGCAGCTCGTCTGCATCAAAAGGTTTCCTTAAAAAGTCATCCGCATTTGTATCTTTGATTCGCAAGTCTATATCGCTAGTGCTAGCAGTCCACAGGATGATAGGAATGTTCTTAAATTGTGGCTCTGCTTTTAATTGCTTACAAAATTCATCACCTTGGAGATTAGGTAAGAGAATATCCAATAAAATTAAATCTGGAGTATTGTTTTGCAATAAGGCAAGTCCCTCTTCAGCACTTTGTGCAACCAGAACATTATAGTTACTACGAGTTAAAATAAATATTGTAATTTCAACATGATCTGGATCATCATCTATTAACAATATTGTTTTCATTTCATAACCTAATTTATTGGAAGGGTAAAGTAAATCGTAGTCTCTTTTTCCTTACTCGTTTCCGCCCAAATTTTGCCACTATGAGCAGTGATGATCTCTCTGGAAATTGCCAACCCTAAACCTGTCCCACCGGGTCTTCGCTCTAACTGTTCATATTTCTGGAATAATCTAGAAATATCCTCATCTTTGATTCCACAACCCGTATCTAGTACAGACACCTGAATAAAATTATCTTTTTGACAAGTCTTTATTTTTACCCATCCTTTATCAGTAGCTCTTATTGAATTAGTAAGTAAATTCAATAATACTTGAATGATTTTATCACTATCAATAGTAATTTCTGGAAGATTAGGAGTTAATTCAGTTACTAATTCCAATCCTTTATTTTTTAATAATCCAAGCACTGTTTCTATCGCTTCGTTGACTACACTATTGATGTCATTTTTTTGCTTATGGAAAATTAATTTACCGGACTCTAGTCTCTGATAATTTAATATGTCATCCGTGATCTTGACTAATCGATCGAGATTGCGTTTAGCTATTCCTAAAAAATGTTTTTGTTCTGGATTCAATGATCCTAATTGTTCTTGAAATACAATATTGACGCTCTCTTTAAGTGCGCTTAAGGGTGTCCTTAGCTCATGGGAAACCATGCTTGTAAAAGCAGTTTTTACTGAAGATATCCTCTTAATATCTTCTTCGACCTGCTTTCGATGGGTAACGTCATCGAAAGCAAGTAAGATGAATCTTTTGAGATCATTTTTTTCTATAAGTAATCTAGCATTAAGCATCAGCGCCTTATGGCCAATATTCAAAAATGTCCTTTCAACTTCAAAATCCTCGACCGTGGCATTACTAGAAAGGATATCTTTTAACAAATTGAACAGTTGTGGAATATTCCATTGACCGGCTCCTATCTCAGAGAGAAGTCTTTTTTCAACCTCTTGTGGCCTTGTCTGAAATGAGCGATAGTAAGAGTTATTTGCTAAAACAACTCTTAAATCTATATCAAGAACAATCAAAGGCTCCCTGACAGTATTGATTATACTCTCAGCAAAGGCTTTGCCTTTTTGAACAGCAAGTATTTGATTTCGGCTTGTTACATCTTCTATAGCCAAGAGAATCACTTTTGGCCTTTCCGGAGGTCTAGGAATCCTATGTGCATTAAGGAGCATTGAACGTTTGCCAAGAGTGGGAAAGTCATGTTCAACCTCAAAATCAATGAATGAAGAATTATGAGGAAGAATGTCCTCGAGTAATATGCGTAGTTTGGGAATATCCCACTGACGGTTCCCTAGATCATAGATAAATCGGCCCTCTGTTTCATCTGGATTTACATTAAATACTTGATAAAACGCTTGACTGGCAGTCACAACTTTTAAGTTTGAATCTAAAACAATTAAGGGTTCCCGAACAGTATTGATAATGCTCTCTGCTAATTCAAGCGCATCTTTTATACCATTCAAAGCGTTGAGCATATAACTTAACCAAATTATAATACTTCAATATATAATTTGGATAAGCATTAATGAAAAGGTGAGTTTAGAGTGTGTCTTCGAATTTCGAATGGCTCAATTTGAGATTATTTTCTCTCTAGGAGAGCATTCAAACATGAGGGCCATATTTTTTAATATTGCCCTCATGTTTGAATGCTCTCCTAGAGGAAAAGAACTTAAATTGAGCTAATTCCAAATTCGAAGACACACTCTTACTGCCGGTATTGACGCATATTGGACACAGCGCGTTCAAAATTGGATCGAAAGGGGTTAATGTCTAAACCACCTCTGCGCGTATAGCGAGCGTAGACAGTCAATCGTTTAGGAGCGCAGCGCTCTAAGATATCTTTATAGATTTGTTCGACACAGTCTTCATGCAATCCTGTGTGGTTACGATAGGAGATGATGTATTTTAAGAGAGCGGGATGATCAATTTTGTATCCAGAATAGTGGATAAAAATAGAACTCCAATCAGGCTGCCCTGTGACAAGGCAGTTGGACTTGAGAAGATCGCTATAGAGGGTTTCTTCCACATTGTCACTACCTTTCTTGAGAAATTCTGGGTGGACTTCATAGGTATCTGTTTCGATATCTAGTGTATCTAAGCAGGTACCTGAAAAGCTACTTAGAGTTTTTTCACGCGTCTGAGAAGGCAAAAAAAGATCGACTGTGACAGTTCCTTGAGAAATTTGAGTTAAGTCGTTTTCAATGGTTTGTTGGACGTCGTGGAGAGAGTCGAAGCTGGTTTGGTTGAAGGAGTTTAGATAAAGCTTAAGTGATTTAGACTCAACAACATTAAGCGAAGTACATTGAAACGTAAATGTACCCATAGCTACATTAGGCTTGCCTTTAGGATTTAGCCAGGAAATCTCGTAGGCGTTCCAGATGTCAACCCCTTCAAAGGGTAGAGTGGAACGCAGGCCTATTTTGTCTCGAGCTAATTTCCTAGGAATGGGGAATAGCAGTGAAGGAGTATAGGTTTCAATGTATTCAGTGCCTTTGCCTAGAGGAGAATCTTTGTACATTTGTGGTCACCCTATCTAATTTTATAGAATTCAAATATAGCAGCTATTATTTTGAAATCAAAAGAGAGATTACCATGAGTGATATTTCATCACAACAGCCGGATCGCTCAAAAGAAATCTTTGCCAAATTGCAAAAAGAGTACTCCGATACTATACCAGCTAAGCTCGACAAATTACAACAGTTGATTAACGACCTGCGCAAGGATATGCGGGAAGATACCTTCAAGGAATTGCGCTTACAAGTACACAAATTTGCAGGAAGCTCTGGAACTTATGGATTTGCAGATTTGAGTCACAACTGTAAGACATTTGAAGAGTATCTTATAAAAAGGATGGATGAGCTAAAAAAGGGAAAGCAAAATAGTGCTTGGCTTAATGAGTTTGATCAACATCTTGATAAAATTAAAAATTGCTCCACTAATGGAAGATAACTATGAGCAAAGAACTTAAAGAAAAAATAGCTTCAAAAAAAGCTGTCGTAGGCGTTATCGGACTAGGATACATCGGAATTTCCTTGCTAGACGCATTTGGAAGTGTGGGATTTTCCATTGTTGGGTTTGATCTAGATGAGGGTCGCGTCAACTCTATCAAAGAAAAAAATAACTATCTCTCCTTTCTTTCAATGGAAACACTCTTTGATCTTGAGGATAAAGGGAAATTTAAGGTCTCAACCGATTCGACTATTTTAACCGAAGCAGATGTCATTGTAATTAGTGTCTCTACATCATTGGATCAATATCGAATCCCTGATCTAACAAACCTTCGCAATGCCTTCAGAACTGTTAAGGCGCACCTTAAACCTCATCAACTGATTATTGTTCAAAGCTCAACTTATCCTGGAACTACAGAAGAGGAGCTTCTTCCTTTGCTGGAAGACTCTAGCCGCAATGCAGGACGCGATTTTTATCTAGCTCATGTCCCTGAAGTTGCCGATCCAGGAAATACAGATTTTGCTTTTAAAGATGTTCCACGCATGGTGAGCGGTATTACTCCGATTTGCCTCGAATTAGCAGCTACACTCTATGAGACTATTGGATGCCCCATTGTACGCTGTTCATCAACAAGGGTAGCTGAAGCGGCAAAATTACTTCAAAATTCGTATCGACTCATCAATATCTCATTCATCAATGAAATGAAAATGATGTTCGACCATATGAATATGGATGTATGGGAGGTCATTAAAGCCGCTTCATCAAAGCCTTTCGGCTTTCAGCCCTTTTATCCAGGCCCTGGAATAGGTGGAGATTGCATACCCGTTACCCCCTTTTATCTTGTATGGAAAGCTTCGGTCACAGAAGGACCTACAACTATGCTTGAACAAGCCGGACATATTAACGAACATATACCCATCTATGTGTTCAATAAGTTAATCCTTGGTCTTAACCGCTTTTCAAAGCCTATTCAAGGTGCAAAGATTTTAGTATTAGGTGTTGGATATAAGCAGAATGTCAACCAGCTACGTGAATCTCCTTCGCTTAAACTAATTACTTTAATGAAGAAAATGCAAGCAGATGTCTCGTATCATGATCCTTATGTTCCCGAAATTTCTTCTATTCCAGAGCATCCAGGTCTTCATTTAAAGTCGATTCAACTAGATTACGGCACTCTACATACCTTTGACGCCATACTGATCCTCACAGATCATACATCCTATGATTGGAAGAAGGTTGTAGAGCATAGCAAGCTTGTCATAGACACTCGTAATGTCACAGGTAACATTGAAGGTGCGGAAGAAAAAGTCATTAAAGCATAGGTTTCTATGACAAAAAAAAATATATTAATAACTGGTGGAGCAGGCTTTATCGGGTCTTCGCTTACCAGATTCCACCTTGAGCAAGGGAATGCTGTTTGGGTTGTCGACAATCTAATCACAGGGCGAAAGGAAAATTTGCAAGATTTTCAAAGCAACCCCTCTTTTCGCTTTGATCAAGAGGATATGATTGAATGGCCTAAGCTACACGAAGCTGTTGAATGGGCAGACAATATCTACAACATGGCTGCGGTTGTAGGACAGCGCCAAGTTCTCTCAGCACCTGTCAATACCCTGACAATGAATATTCGCTGCTGTGAAGTCGTATTACAGGCCATGTCATCACTGAATAAAAAGGGTCGTCTGTTGGTAGCTTCTTCTTCAGAAGTCTATCGCCATACCCCCCAGGACCTCGACAAGCCCTTTAGAGAAGATTCCATTCTTCCAATATCATCAGGACATATGCTTCAAGAGACCTACCCCCTAAGCAAGATTGTCAATGAGATCATGGGCCTTGCCTATGCTTTTGAAAAGGGAATCCATTGCACAATCGCACGTTTATTTAATACTATAGGCCTTAATCAGACAGGCAGATATGGGATGGTTGTTCCTACTTTTGTGGATCAAGCGTTAAATCAAAAGCCTTTGACAGTCTATGGAGATGGACATCAGACCCGCTCGTTTTGTAACGTTAAAGATACAGCTAAGCTTTTTGACCTGCTTTTAGAAAATCCTGAGAGTAATCAAGAGATCGTTAATGTGGGAAATGACCAAGAGTGCTCTATATTAGACTTGGCTAAACTCGTACGTAAAATAGCCAATAGCAATTCAGAAATTAAGTTTCTCTCCTATCGAGAGGCTTATGGAGTCGATTTTGTCGATCATCAGAGACGGCGACCCAATATAGAAAAATTAATTAAGCTGACTGGATATAGCCCTAAATGGTCCCTTGAGCAAACATTAAAAGAAATCATTGAAAATGCATCAAAAAAAATTAGAGAAACTTCTCATCGTGGATGACGATGAAGATATTATCACAGTAGCTAAGTATAGCCTTGTTGAAGAAAAAGATTTTTCAGTGCGCTATCTTAACTCGGGAATGAGAGCTATTCAGGAAGCTAAGGTTTTTCACCCCGATCTTATTCTGCTTGATGTGATGATGCCGACTATGGATGGGATAACAACGCTGAAGGAACTACGCAAATTCCCAGAACTGGCAAACACGCCTGTGATATTCTTTACTGCAAAAATACAAAAAAATGAATTAGATAATTATAAAACTTTAGGAATCATCGGGATTATCCATAAGCCCTTTAATCCCCTAACCTTCCCCCAAACTATCCGCGATCTCTGGAATTCAAAAAATTAACCTAACGCGAAGGTCGCGAAGAAAGCGAAGAAAACGCGAAGATTAAACGCAAAGGTGCAAAGCCGCAAAGAAATTATTTGTTCTTTGCGGCTTTGCACCTTTGCGTTTAATCTTCGCGTTTTCTTCGCTTTCTTCGCGTCCTTCGCGTTAAAATAGTTTTACGTAAGGTGAGTTACATGCATTAAAACGGAAGAGGCTAACGCTTTCAGGTTATATCCCCCTTCTAAAACAGAGATAACCCTTCCTTGAGCATATTGTGTTGCAATCTCTTTGACATATTCTGTTAATTGCACAAAGTCTGCCTCTTCTAAATTGAAATTTGCTAACGGATCATCCTTATGCGCATCAAAGCCAGCAGATATTAGCACTAATTCAGGTTTAAAACTCTCCATGCGTTCTCGTAAAGGTCCTTCAAAAGCTTCTTTGACCTCAAAACGCGCTCTGGGACTGGCAATAATGGGACAATTGAGAATTGTACCCGCTCCTACCTCATCGACATTTCCCGTGTAGGGATAGATGCCCTTTTCATGAGTACTAAAGTAAAATACTGTAGGGTCATTGTAAAAAATTTCTTGAGTCCCATTCCCATGATGCACATCCCAATCAACAATCAAAACTTTAGAGATACCATATTTTTTTTGAGCATACCGAGCGCCAATAGCAATATTATTAAAAATGCAAAATCCCATGCCCTGTGCTGAACAAGCGTGATGCCCGGGAGGACGTACACAACAGAAGGCACTTTTTTCAGGACCTTTCATGACAGCATCAATGGCCGTCAAAACACCACCAGCTGCTAGCAGAGCTATTTCCAAAGAATGTTTTGATATTACGGCGTCTCCTGTACTCAAAAATGCCGTTTGCATTGAATGCTGAATAGATTGGATCTCTTCTTTGACTAGATCAATATAGGACTGAGTGTGGCACAAAAGCAGGTCCTCTTCGGTAGCCTGTCTAGGTTTTAGAGTATTTTTAGAGCCTACTATCCCAGCTTTCTCTAGAGCTTGATGAATCACTGAGACACGAGCAGGCTGTTCAGGATGCCATGGACCTGTATAGTGCTTCTCATACGAAGGATCATAAACAATGTAGACCATCTATTAAGACCTGAACATATACAGGCAAGCAATCAACATAAAACATCCTGCTAAAGCTACTTTAAATATATCATGAGAATTATTCTTTTGCTGAAGCTGAATTAGCCTAGAGTTGGGCACAACGGATTTTATGCTCTCATGATTATACTCAAAGGCTTTTTTAGCTATGTGTTTTAGCGATTCCCGGTAATTCACTGCAGCGCCGTGGAAAGAGATTTTTTCCAATAGCGTTTTTTTTCTTTCTTCTAAAGCATTTGCTTCGAGATTTCCGAATTTCCAGTAAGAAATGCCGTTCATATCTGGAGGTAGATCTTTCCAATTACTTATTGTCTTTTTTAGGAAGTCTATCGTCCCATTACAAACAACCCTCCCTAAGAAAAGCCCTGAATACTGGACATAGAGTACAGCGATCATTAGATTTTTATTTGATTCATTGGTTTCATCAATAAAATCTAAGAATTTTGATGTCTCTGGAGTTATTAGGGGCCTTTTTAGAGAATAATTATCAATAAAAAATTTAATATCTTTTTCTACTTCAGAATACCGAAAAAGGTCTTCTCCAATGATATCCTGAAAAACCTCAGAAGTTTTAATTAACGTTTCAATTTTAGTAAATATTGCAGAAAGATTAACAAAATGTAAGAGGAGTTCTTGAGGCGTAATATCTTTTGAAATCAGCAACTTCCGGTAAAAAGGAAGATCGATAGTCTTTTGATGCAAGCTTGGTTGTCCAGAGACTTCAGGCCTCATGAATGAACTTTGCATGTATTTGACTAAATCTGAGTCTTCTCTGTTCACTGAAGACTCGAAAGTTTCCTGAAGATGAGTGACTTTTAAATTTGTTTGTACAGCTGTCATAATTCCTCCACAATTCACTGTATTGCTGTAATGCTACAGAAGTGCGCTCTTTATGTCAAACTCCAACTATCTTCACTCTTGTTCGAATTAGTACAAATCCCTAAGATGCTTTACTTAGTACACAAAAAATTGGAATTTATATGACAAGGTTAGTCCATCTCACTCAAATGCCAGCATTCACTTCGGTGTACCCATCTCGATTTTAAAAAGGTATGGGATCCCTCTCTTTTAGAATAGCTCTAAATTTGTTCTTAATACTGAAGTGTTAGAATAATTATAAATTAGTAACTAGGTGCATTATGTTTAAGAAATTTTTGTTATGTCTTTTTGTGCTGCCCTTCTTCATTTGGAGCATTGAGCAGCAAAATGAGGGCATCTTTTTCGAAATCTACCATCCTGATGTGAGCTTAGAAAGACCTGTAGGCTATGTCATGGGCACAGTGCACCTAGTCAGTCCAAAACATGCCGATATGCTTAAATTAAATGATAAAATAAATGCAGCCTTTGAACGTTCTAAATACTTTTTGCCTGAGCTTGATTCTATTAAAGACCGTAAAGAAATCCTTGCTGAGAATGGCTTAGAAGAAACACCTCTTACACTCAACGACTCTGTTTTATTTGAAGACGACCTCTTGACAAGGGCTTATGCAAAAGAAAAGCATGAAGTGATCCCTATGGAAAAGATAAGCGATCAACTTGAGATGCTGATTGCCTTTAAAAAAGAAGATGCTTCCTCAACAGCAACAATTCATCCCGAAATTATTGAACTATTTAATTATGCCTGGAAACTTGGCTATCTTGAATTTTTTGAAGAAGTCTCTAAATACAATCTCCTACCAGAACTCATGATCAAACGTAATCTTGTCATGGCAAATATGATTGATAGAGTTGCTAAGAGAGCTAGCTGTGAAAATGAAACATTCTTTGCTTTCCCAGGTACAGGCCATCTGGTAGGCGAAAAAAATGTTTTACAGATTCTTGAAAAGGAAGGATACATCATCAAGCGCATCTTAAAATAAGAGTTTAATAGGATTTATTTCACGGAGAAACTCTTCACAAGGAATACACAAGATTCTCTTTTGGACAAGACGCTGTCGCCCTCGATAAAGTAGTACAGCTTTTGCTTCTGGATACTCTTCAAGAAAAGCTTCCAAACCATGAGTATCCTTGGGAGATAGTGTAGACGAATTTTTTACTTCAATCGCCCAAAAACCTTTTTCTCCATAGATCACAAAATCAACTTCAACTCCAGATCTTGTACGCCAAAAACTGAGATCATATTGAATATCTTGAGAATCAATCCAAGCCCTCAAATGCTGAGCTACAAGACCTTCAAGAGCAGCCCCAGCAATTTCATCAGGTTTATCTAAGGGACCTTTTGGGCGTAGTGCATAAAATATTCCGGCATCAAAGAGATAGAATTTAGGGTGTGAAGATAAGGCACGTTGAGCACACCTAGTGAATACTGAAAGTGTAAAACTCAACAATAGATCTTTCAAAATTTGCAAATAAGTATCGACTGTTGTGCGACTGACGCTACATTCTCGGGCAATATTGCTGGTATTAAGAATAGCTCCGTGTGAGAAACTCATCACTTCTAAAAACCGAGCAAAATTTCCTACATCTCGGACAAGGCCTTCTGCTTGGACCTCTTCTTTAAGATATAAAGCACAGTATGTTTTTAGAACTGCTTCAGGAGTGGGAGAATCCCAAACAAGAGGTAATAGACCCTGCTTTAAAGCTAAGTCTAAATTAAAAAGTGACCCTAATTCAGATGCAATAAAGGGATGCATATGACATAAAAGTGCCCGGCCTGCTAAAAGGTCGACCCCTTGACGCTTTAATTTTCTTGCACTGGATCCAGTTAATACAAATTGATAGCCACGCTTTTCTTCAATGATGGCGTGGATTAAAGAGAGTAATTGTGGAACTTTTTGGATCTCATCTAAAACAACCACTTTTTTTTCAGGATGTGCAAGGAGAACATCTCGTAATCGAATAGGCTGAGAGCTATAAAATTGAAATAGTTCAGGATCTAAGAGGTCAATCCACAAGGCATCAGGAAAATGGTGATGAAGCCAGGTTGATTTACCTGTTCCTCTAGGACCTAAGAGAAAAAAACTCTGTTTAGGAGCCCGGAAAAATCTAGTTATAGAAGACAATTTATGTTGCATTTTGCTAGTGTCACTTGCGATTTTAGACTCAAATTATCGGAATGGGTTGCATTTTGCAACATTATTTTATAGAGTTGTAGAATATGAGCTGCATACTAATGTTAAAGGTAATTCCTAATTCTCCCAAGAATTCTATAGAGGGAATGCAGGAGGGCGTCTTAAAAGTGCGGATTAAAGCGGCGCCTGATAAAGGCAAAGCTAATGATGAGTTGATTGAGTTTTTAGCTAAGAGTTTTAAGATTTCAAAAAATCAAATTACCATTCTTTCTGGCCACTCTAGTCGGTTGAAGAAAATCAAAATTGAAGTCGATAATGTGGACAGTCTATTGTCCATTCTAGTCCATAAAAGTCCATCTTAGTCCATGAATGTCCACTTTTTCCTAGTAAACAAAATTAGAAAAATAATTTGAAAGCTGATATCTAGAGGTTAAAAGAGTGCCTCATTGAATAAGCATAAAGAAGCGACCTATCATCGTTATCATATTGAGATCAAACACGCATCTCACATTGTTCCCCACCCGCACCGATTTCATGTAAAAGTGAAAAAACTGGGATTAGCAAAGCTTTTGTTAAAAGAGATATTGCACTTTCGAGGGAATTGGAAGGTTATTTCTAGCCGTCCCTGTGTCTATGGGGTCTTTTCTGGACCTGTTGGAGGCTTTGCACCGCGCGAAAAACTATGCGTTGGCTGTCTGCGCTGCACTACTGAACATCCCGAATTTGTCACCGTTTCACACAATGAAGAGCGAAAAAAACTGGGTGATACCTACTTTCTACCCGAATTAATCGATACTGTCGTCAATGAAGCTGAAACGGGGCGCATCCCTATCAAAGGCGCAGGCTATCGAGGCACATTTGGCGGAAAAGGTTGGGATGGGATGTGGACGGATATGTCTGAAATAGTACGTCCGACACGCGATGGTATCCATGGTAGAGAATTCATCTCTACAGATGTAGATATAGGTGGAAAACCTCCTTATTTAAAATTTGATGCGCAACATCGACCTATTGGTGCGATGCCTCATACGCATGGGATTCCATTACCTTTGCTTTTTGATACGCTACCTTCAAATGTATTGACGGAAAAACTGTGTCATAGTGTAGCCAAAGCAGCACAAAAGCTACAGACGTTTGCCATTTTACCATTAAAAAAAATTAAAGAATTTTCTTTAAGAGAATCTTCTGTTATCCCTTTAATCTATCCACACGAGTATGAACAATTCAACCAGTGTCATCTCAGTCCGGTCATGCTTGAGCTAGAGGGATGGGACGAAAAGGTCTATCAAGATTTCCGACTCCACTATCCCAACTCACAGCTTATTTTAAGGACCGATTTTGAAAGTGACCTTTTAGCCTACTATAAAGCGGGTGTGCGAACCTTCCATCTCATTGCTGATTACCACGGAAGGGGAAGAGATGGAAAATTTGTTCTCGATCTAATCAAAAAGGCTCATAACTCCTTTGTTAAGGCAAAGTGTCGTAACGAAGTCACCTTGTTAGGCAGCGGAGGCATTATCGCTGCGGAGCACGTTCCAAAGGCTATGATTTGTGGCCTAGATGCAATTGTATTAGATACTCCTGTCTTAGTAGCCCTACAAGCTAAATTTCACGGAGATTGCCGCAATCGCGAAGAGTGCCATTTTGAATTGCCTGCTCAATTAACTGTGGAATGGGGTCAGCAGCGTCTTAAAAATTTAGCCTGCGCATGGCGTGATCAACTACTGGAAATCATGGGGGCCATGGGAATTCGCGAAGTAAGGCGCATCCGTGGAGAAATGGGTAGGGCGATGTTCCAACACGATTTAGAACGAGAAGCATTCTCAGGGATTACAGGCTATGCAGAATGACGAGCTAATGATCATCGAAAAGCACACGGAAAATCTGCGTAAGGGATTTCACGTCTGGCCTGCTTTAAAGTATGGCAAAATTCGCGCGATGGGTGATGCTCGCTGGACGGCCGACCTGCTTTTGGCCACATGGGAACAGGGTGAGACGGGTGCACCGCCTACCCATGAGCTAGAATATCGCACTGGAGCATCTAAGGGTGGCTTTGATAAACTAGATTTTAATTTCTTACCTGAATCGCAATGGCTTCCACTCGATACGCCGTTTGATCTATCCGTTTCTTTGAATAAACGCTCCGAGGGTCAAAAAATCGTCATCCCTATTCCCTTCTATGGCGGAGGCATGTCCTACGGCTCTATTAGCGAAAACATTATGCTCTCAAGGGCTATGGCAGCACTAAAATGGGGCACATTCACCTCAACCGGAGAAGGGGGATACCCTCCTTCACTCGTACCCTATAAAGAGCATGTAATCACTCAGGTAGCTACAGGCATGTTTGGAGTACGTGAAGAGACGATTCAATATGCACCTATCGTTGAATTTAAGTATGCACAGGGCGCAAAACCGGGATTAGGTGGCCATCTTTTAGGAGATAAAACGACTGTAGCGGTAGCCAAAATGCGCGAATCTGTCCCTTGGGTCAGCCTTTTTTCTCCCTTCCCTTTTCACAGCGTCTATTCGGTCGAAGACCATAAAAAGCATATCGATTGGATTAATACCGTAAATCCTCAAGCGTTGATTGCCGTTAAAGTATCGACTCCGATCGATATCGATATGGTAGCTGTAGGTAGCTTCTACGCTAATGCCCATATTCTGCAGATCGATGGAGGCTATGGTGGGACAGGTGCAGCACCCGAAATCGCCAAGAAAAATATTGCCATGCCCATCGAATATGCTATTCCCAAAGTGCACCGCTATCTTACAGCAGAAGGGATTCGCAATGAGTTGACCATTATGGCCAGTGGAGGTCTCCGCAGCGCGTATGATATCGCCAAAATTATTGCTTTAGGCGCAGATGGATGCGTTTTGGGCACAGCAGAGCTGGTGGCACTAGGCTGTACACGCTGTGCCAACTGTGAAAGAGGTCGAGGCTGTCCCTTTGGTTTGACAACAACCGATCCAGAATTACAACAGCTGGTAGATCCTGAATGGGGTGCCAAGCGCATTAGCAATCTCTATGCTTCCTACGTGAAACAGTTGAAGGATATTTTGCGAAAATTAGGGTTAAAATCTATCTCTGAACTCCGCGGAAGGACAGATTTTCTGGTGTATAGACCATGACAAATCAATTTTTTAAAAACGAGTGTGAAGGCGGTTGTGGTGTCATTGGTCTAGCTTGCGCCGAAAAAATTGTCGGAAAACACCTTCTGTCCGGTTTGTGTCAAATGAGGAATCGAGGAAATGGAAAAGGAGGTGGAATAGCCGCTGTTGGACTATCTCCCGAGGCATTTCAAGTCAGCAAAGAAATCCTAGAAAATGACTATCTGCTCGCTATAGCCTATCTAGAAGATTGCCGACACGAACTTGAAAACACCTTTATTCATCCCCTCTTTGACATCGATCATACCTATCAGATACCCCATAGCAACCTCACTTTAGAGGTAAAACCTCCAGAAGTGATCGTCTATTTTGTGCGAATTAAAAAAAGTGCTTTACAAGAGAATGTCACCGAAGATGAACTCGTTTACCAAAATTCCGCCCGCTTAAATCGCGCCTTCTACTCATCCACAGGAGACAAAAGAGCCTTCGTCCTATCCCACGGAAAAAACCTCATCATCTTAAAGTTGGTCGGCTATGCCGAAGATGTTATCCATTATTACCAACTAGAAGAGTTTCCAGCCCATGTTTGGATAGGCCACCATCGCTATCCCACTAAAGGAAAAGTTTGGCATCCTGGAGGCGCACACCCATTTATAGGTCTAAATGAAGCTCTCGTCCATAATGGAGACTTCGCCAACTACTACTCCATCTGCGAATACCTTGCCCAGCGCAATATCATTCCACAATTTTTAACCGATACCGAAGTCTCTGTCCTGCTGTTTGACCTGCTTCTTCGCATCTATGGCTACCCTCTGGAATATGTGATCGAAGCCTTAGCCCCTACCACAGAACGCGACTTTACACTTCTTCCTCACGAAAAGCAGCATATCTACAGGCTATTGCAAAAGACACATATGCATAGCTCCCCTGATGGTCCCTGGTTCTTTTTAATTACACAGTCACTTCCTCTAGAACACGCCTACCGCCTCATTGGCATCACCGATACAAGCATGCTGCGTCCTCAAGTATTTGCCTTACAAAAAGGAGAGGTACCCATCGGCTTTGCCGCCTCAGAAAAACAGGCTATCGACGCTACCCTCAAAAGCCTCTCAAAATCAGATCAGCGTTTCTGGTCCTGTGCCGACTACTATTGGAATGCGCGCGGCGGCAGCCATCAGGATGGAGGAGCCTTCGCCTTTACCGTTACCCAAAACTCCTTCACATGCAAAGACAAATTTGGCAATCCCATCCACACAGAGATTCTAAAGCCTGCTGGCAAAAGCAATAAAACCGCTCAATTATTACAAACATTAACCCAAAATGCCACAACAGACTCAGAACGCATCCACGCTATCGAAACAATGACCAAGCTCTTAGACTATCCCTACCCACGCGAAGAGAATCGACGCAGCTCACACATCGCTCAGATTAACGAAAAACTCTCCCAATTCTTAGCCTCCTTTAACCATCTCCACTCCCTAGAGACCGCTGTCATTAATGCTGAGGAATATCCCATCGATGGAGAACACTCCTTAGCTCGTAAACTCGTTGAATTATATAAATCTGGAATCAAAAAATTTATTGTCTACAACTGCCAAGGACACCGCTTTATCGGCAACGGATTCGGACCCAACTCCGTCGGAGTCCACATCGATGTGTATGGATCTTCAGGCGATTATCTCGCTTCCGGAATTGATGGCGCCTCCATCCACGTGCATGGATCAGCTCAAGATCAGCTTTCCCAGATCATGCTAAGCGGCACACTTGTCGTACATGGTGATGTCGGCCAAACATTTATGTATGGAGCTAAAGGCGGCTCAGCTTTTATACGCGGAAATGCCGCTGGCAGACCCCTCATCAATGCAGTAGGAAAACCCCGCGTTGTGATCAATGGTACCTGCCTAGATTACCTAGCAGAATCATTTATGGCCGGAAATCCCTTAAAAGGCGGCGGATTTGTTATCCTAAATGGTATCACCTTTGATGAAGAAGGAAATATTCTAGAACTAGACTCCCCTTATCCAGGAAATAACCTATTTTCCTTAGCTTCAGGCGGAGCAATCTACCTCAGAGACCCCGCCAACCAAGTCGTAGTAGACCAGCTTAATGGAGG
>JABDDJ010000035.1 GCA_013287645.1 Chlamydiota bacterium
GTATAGACCTCATCTTCGAAATTCTTGATGTATCTTTTGTCGCTGATGACACTTTTAAATCCTTCTGAAAGAACTTCAATCTCGCGATTGGCAAGTTTTCGGACGGCAATGAGATGTTTAATCCATGGAGATAGGTCTGCATTACAAGTATTAAAAAGTTGTGGATATTGTACATAAGCTTTTAAAGAAAACAGCATGATTGATTCAAATAAATTGTTATCAGCGATGAGAGGTTTAGCAGCAGAAAAGTCATGCACAACTAATTGCTTGCCTTTGATTTTAAGAGAGAGAATCCTAAGAAGTTGTTCAATGGCAACTTGAAAATGTAAAAGAAGATCTCGATCCCATTTAGCTCTTAGTGCAATGGAGTTCGTTTGTAAAGAACTTAGTTGAAGGAGCATTTCTAAATGTGAAATAGCGTTCTCTAATATTTCATGCGCAAGCAGCTTTTTCTCTATCTTTTGGATCCCTTTCCATTTCCTTAATCGATCACGTGCAGTCTGAAGAAGAGGTGTGTAAGATGAATTTTTAGCTTTAACAGGTGCTAAAGCAGGGTTTATTTTTTCACCGGCAGGGATTTTATAAGTATTCTTGGATAAAACATTGACAAGTTGATCAAACACTTCCATCGTTTCGTCATACAATTGATCTACTTCTCTAAGAAACTGATCTATCTCAACGGGAAGTATCTCTTTTGCTCTTTGAATTAATTTTAATGCAAACGGCTTATCATTTTCCTTATATTGCTTATATTCATTTAAGGAGCTTTGTGGGTACCTTAAAAAGTAAGTCCCAGTAGGATTTTTTTCAAAAAGTTCTTGTGCTTTGGCAGATAATTGATCTAAGAGATTAGCATGTTCGACGTTCCGAGGAAGATAATGATCATCTGGTACTACTTTATGGATAATAACATGTTGAGCAGTGATTAATTGTTCTAAAACACAATGTAGATCGAATACTAGCGTAGCTATAGTTTGGGGCAGATGAACTATTGAAACACTATGAACGCACTCTATCCCCACTTGAGCGTGCATAAGGCTCTCAGCAGCCTGCTTAATACTGCCTAAAACTGTCGCTTCTTTAATATTAATGGCTTTGGGTGGCAAAATTTTTGAGAGTACTTGGAAAGAGTCTTGAGCGCGTTTTTTTTGTAGGCTAGATAAAGTCATCTCTTCTGATGCTTTAACTATGGGGAGTGGTTTTTCAATAGGTTCTTCAGAGGATACTTCTTTTTGTTTTAAAGGATGAGATTTTTGAGATTTAGGATTTGTCTTTGAAGCATTTTTATTTGAAGAATTTGAAGAAATAAAATGATTAGCTTTTTTACTTTCGGTTAGAGGTGTAGGGCTAAGCCAGTCTCCATTAAAACTGGAAAGTTCAAAAAGGGTGCTTGGAGGCACTATAGCCTTGGCTTCATTGAGGATATCATCTGCTATATTATAGAGATAAGGAACAAAACTCACTAAGTGACCAAAGCTAATTTCTTCATCTACTGCCAGACCATGTCTCCAGATAACTTGTCGAATAGTATTATCGTCTTTGTTACCGGTCACTTTGAATGGATTATTAAGCTCAGGAATGGGACATTCAAAATTTTTAGAAGAAAAAATTTTGGTAGGATTTTCTGCCATCCAATTTTCTCTTTTTTTACTTTCTTCTATATAATATTTTAATTTTGGAGCATGTTGAATTAACCAACTATGTAATTCTTCCAAGTATTTTTTTCGAAAAGTAGGAGAACAGAGTTTTATTCTTTTCAAAGAAGATAAAAAATATTTGAAAAAACTATCCCACTTTTTTAAACACATTTTCAAGGTTGAAAAATATTCTTGAGCATCTTTGGTAACCGATCCCCCATATTGTCTAACTACGTTATGTAAGTTTTTTTGTGAAGTTAATAATCCATTTACTTTTCTCGTGTTTTTTACCTCTGTAGGAAATAATTTTAAGTCATTAAAGTAATCATTCGAAGTTTTAATGGCTTCAGAGTGTTTCCAAGCGTTTAAAGTCAGAGTAATTTGATCAATTTGTTCAGAAAAAGGCGGCTTCTTGGCGGATGGATCAAAATTCATCTCGATGTTTGATTGTTCTAACACGTCACTGCAGGTTTTATCGAGGAAGGGAACTGAACACATCCACAAGCATTTTAAAGTATCTCCTTCTAAAATTTTAGGTATCACCTTAGGACTAGGATAATTTGTTTGGAGATTGACAACTCCGACCATGACTGAAAAATATTTGTCTTTCTCTTCTGGATTAGACTTACTATACCTGATCGATAGTTGCTTAAGAAATAATTCTCGAATAGAAAATTTTAACTCGTCGGGAAAATCTAAGAGTTTTTTACTTTGAATAGTTCTAGCTGTAATTTCTCGTTGATTAATAAATTCTTTGCTGTTTTCAAGAATTGGTGAAGGTAATTTAGCACGGTTTGCAATGTAATCATAAATCGATGAAGAAGACATAATCTTTATTTAATGTTTTGAGTTTTCATCCATGCCCACCAAAGGGCGAAAAGTCCAAAAACATCTTCGACATCTAAACTTCGAAGACAATTTCCAGTTGGACAAGTCCTTAATTTAGGACAGCGGCGATTGAAGGAGATGCCATAGGGACATTCACCTTGAAAAAAAGCGTGTCTAGGTCCTAGAGGTGCATATTTTAATGCATCAGATGGGCCGAAAAAGCTGTAGGTAGGCACGCGTGTGGTGCCAGCAAGATGAAGTGGAAGAGAGTCCATGGCAAGGACTAGATCCATGGAGTTCATGAGATTTTGGAGTTGAGGAAGAGGTAATCGATCGATCACGTGAGCAGTCTTTAGATGGCTTTGAACACGGTCGGCAAAGGCTTTTTCTTCTGCCGAACCCCAAGCGATCAAGATTCCAAAACCAAATTTGTCTTGGATACGACCTAAAAGTACGCTCAAATCTTTTTCTGTAAGTTGTTTATTTTTCCAAGCGGCGCCAGGAAGAACAAGTAATTTTTGTGTATAGCCCGATGGAAGAGATTGCAGGAATTTTTGATTGGATGCGGTTTGAGCAGGAGTGACTCGAAGAAGGATGGAAGAGAGGTCGAGCGAGGAGACTTCAGGTCCATCGATTGCTTGCCGAGCTAGGTAGAGGTAGTCATCGCGGATGTTGTAGCCAGGAGGAGGTAGATAGCGTTTGTGGGTGGTGAGAATGCTCGGACGTTCTGCGACGTAAGGAGTTGCAAAACCTACTTTTTTGGGACAGTGGACTTGTGAAGTTACTAGGGCGGATTTAATATTTCCTTGCAGGTCGATAAGGAGGTCGAAAGGCTTTTCTCTTAACTCTTTACGAACTTTTTTTATCTCTTTCCAGGTGTCACGCGTAAAAAGATTTTTTCTCCATCGTTTACTATCGATGATAAATACTTGATTGACGTCGGGATTGGAGGTAACTAGTTCAGAAAATGGTTTTTCGACAATCCAAGCGATGTGAGCTTGAGGAAGGCATTGGCGCAAGTAGCGGACGGTATGGAAGCAGTGGACGATATCGCCCAGAGCAGAGGTTTTAACGATGAGGATGCGCATAGATTTTTCCGCCAAGTGTGTTCCAAACTTTTATAAAGTCTTCAGGAATAGGAGATTTTATCATAATGTCCAGTTCTGTAAAAGGGTGTCTGAACAAAATTTGTGAAGCATGGAGCATATGTCTTGGGATAATGAGGGAGGATTTGTTCTTATTATAGAGAGGGTCGCCTAGAATGGGACAGCCTATTTGGTGGAGATGGATGCGTAGTTGATGGGTGCGGCCGGTAATAGGAAGAGCTTCAATTAAGGAATGGGAAGAGGTTGATTCGACGACTTCCCAGCCTGTTTCGGCATATTCTCCAGGAGGGGTTTCAGCTGAAGTGTGATAGGTTTGCCCTTCAATTTTTCCAGCGGGACGTAGGAAGCTTTTGAGTACGCCGCTTTTGGACTGTGGTACGCCAGAGCATATGGCTAAATATGTTTTCCATATGACTTTATTGCGAAAGCAGTCGATAAGGCGTTTTAATGCTTGGTCTGTTTTGGCGAGTAAAAGGACTCCGGTAGTATCTTTATCTAAGCGATGGCCTAACTTATAGCCTAAAATAGGTCCTTTACAGACAAGACCAGCCCATTTGTCGAGAGCGAGATAGTGATCGTCTTCAAAGAGTATTTTAATGGGATGTTCTTGAACAAGATCGGGAATTTTTAAACTGACTTCATCGCCTATGACTAGTGGTGTGTTTGCAAAAAGCTCGATGCGACCGTTGAGCCTGCAGCATTTGTTATCAATAAATTTTTTAATTGCTTTATTGCTGTATTTGCCAGCTGTTTTATTACTGATAAACTGCTGTAGGGTCACCCCATTAGATGTATCTTCGACAATCCAATTTAACATAAATTCCTTGCCCATGCCCCTACCCTTTCCCATGCCCTATTTTTTCTTTTTTGGGCAAGGGCAAGGGCACGTTTTTTAATTTTCTGCTGGCACAGGTTCTTCGATAATGGGCTCTTCGGACGAATTGTCATTGTCATTCGCCTGTCCTTCCAGTTTTTGCATGCCAATTAAGATTCCATTATCTTTTAAGTTTGCTAGCTTGACGCCTTGTGTATTTCGTCCCATGACACGTACCTGGCCCATAGGGATGCGTACAGTCTGCCCAACCGAGGTCATCATGACAATGCTATCGCTATCAGTCACACAAACGGCTCCGACAACATTTCCATTGCGCTCACTGGTGATAATCGACCGGACTCCAACGCCTCCACGCCTTGTCTGTCTGAAGTCTTCGACGTTCGAGCGTTTTCCAAATCCATTCTCACATACAACCAGAATGGACTCAGTGCCATTGACGACTTCGCATCCCACGATGTAATCTTTATCATCGCGGAGTGTGGCTCCCTTCACTCCCCGTGCTGTGCGTCCCATAGGTCTGACATCGGATTCATCAAAGCGTACAGCCATTCCGTTATAGGTAAAGAGCATGACCTGTTGATTGACAGCTACGAGTCGAGCACTAATGAGGTGATCTCCTTCATCGATAGCGAGTGCCCAAACCCCTTTACGGCGTGGGTGGCTAAATTCGGAAAGGAGTGTTTTTTTGACGACGGCTTTGCTGGTTGCCATCAGGATGCAGGCCTCTTCTTCGAAGGAGGAGACGCGCAAGACAGTGGCGATTTTTTCTTCGGGCCGAATATCTTCTAACAGGTTGATTAAAGGTTTTCCTTTAGATTTGCGCCCTGTTTCAGGTACTTGCCAAACTTTGAGCCAATAGACACGGCCAAGGGTTGTAAAGATGAGCAGATGGTCATGTGTATTCGCTACGTAGAGACCTTTGATGGCATCATCTTCTTTTTTCATATTGACTCCGGCAATGCCTTGACCTCCGCGACGTTGTTCGCGGAAAGTATCTACAGGCATGCGTTTGATGTAATCGTCTTCGGAGATGGTGATGATGGCAGTTTCATTGGCGATTAGGTCTTCCATATCCATTTCGCCTTCGGCGGCGACAATTTGTGTTTTGCGCTTACCGGGACATGTTTTGGCGATCTCATCAAGCTCATCTTTAATGATGCCTCTGACGAGGCCTTCATCGGCGAGAACAGATTTGTAGTATTCGATCTTTTTCAAAAGTTCATTATACTCTTGAGTAAGCTTATCTCGTTCTAAACCAGTAAGTTGATACAATCTTAATTCAAGTACTGCATGCGCTTGACGGTCGGAAAAGGCAAAACGTTCGATTAAGGTTTTTTTAGCCTCGTCGCGATTCGCGCTTGCTTTTATGATGCGTACGACTTCATCGAGGTGATCGATTGCCTTCAGGTAGCCTTCTAGAATGTGAGCGCGTGCTTCTGCTTTATTTAGTTCAAACTGTGTGCGACGACGGACGACTTCGATGCGGTGCTCGATCCAAGCTCCGATAAATTGTTTGAGGTTCAGGACTTTGGGCATGCCTTTATACAGGGCGAGCATGTTGCATCCAAAGGTCACCTGCATGTCACTAAATTTATAAAGCTGGTTGATGATGACTTCTGGAATCGCATCGCGCTTTAAATCCATGACGAGACGCATTCCGTCTTTATCCGATTCATCGCGAAGATCGGCAATACCTACGATGGATTTGTCGTTAATTAAATCAGCGATTTGTTCGATCAGGCGGGATTTATTCACGTTATAGGGAATCTCATCGACAACAAGGCGAGATTTTTCGTTCTCTTCATTCTCAGCGCGAATAACTCCTCTTAGCATAACCTTTCCACGGCCTGTCTGATAAGCCTCTCGGATACCGCGATAACCGCAAATGATGCCGCCCGTAGGAAAATCGGGGCCAGGCATTTCAGCCATTAACTCTTCAATAGAGGCGTTAGGATTATCAATCAGAATGCGTGTGGCACTAATGAGCTCGAGAAGATTGTGAGGGGGTATATTTGTCGCCATTCCAACAGCAATACCTGAAGAGCCATTGCAAAGCAGGTTGGGGAACATGGCCGGAAATACAACGGGCTCTTTTCTGGTCTCGTCGTAGTTGGGCACCATGTCGACAGTATCTTTTTCCAGGTCATCCATCAGATGCATGGAGGCCGCTGTTAAGCGAGCTTCCGTATAACGCATCGCAGCGGGAGGATCTCCGTCGATTGAGCCAAAGTTTCCCTGCCCTTGGATTAAGTTGTAGCGCATCATCCAGTCTTGGGCCATGCGTACGAGAGTGGGGTAAATGACCTGCTCGCCATGTGGATGGTAGTCTCCGGAGGTATCGCCCGAGATTTTTGCGCACTTACGGTACTTTGCAGAGGGTCCTAGATTTAGTTTGAGCATGGCGTAGAGAATACGCCTTTGTGAAGGCTTTAACCCGTCGCGTACGTCAGGAAGCGCTCGAGCAATAATTACAGACATGGAATAGCGTAGATAGCTTTCCTTCATTTCATCTTCAACAGGTCTGTAAATGACTGTCTCTTGTATTTTATCGCTCATATATCCTCAAAAAATCTATTTAAATATCCAAGTCTTTCACTGATAGTGCGTGGTGTTCAATAAATGCACGACGGGGAGGTACATCTTCACCCATGAGCATTGTAAACATCTGGTCTGCGGCAACGATGTCTGTTAGGGTGACGCGGATGAGAGTGCGGGTGCCTGGGTCCATGGTGGTTTCCCAAAGCTGATCTGCATTCATTTCACCCAAGCCCTTATAGCGCTGGATATCGATTCCTTTGCGCCCGTTTTGGCGGAAGAAGTCAATTAGCTGTTGTAGTGTATTGAAAGTGTGGTCGGTGCTATTCTCCTCTTTGACTAAAAAGAGAGGACTTGAATGACGGTAGTAGGTATCTAAAGAGAGACCGTACTGATTGAGACGGTTAAGGAGTAGAGCAAAGTTCTCTTCTTCATACAGTTCAACATAATGGAGTCTCGCTAGACGGAAAGTGCGCATTTCGGGAGTAACTTCAGCTTCAGGTATTGAAGCGAGAGTCGCTGCATGGCGTGTTCTTTGAGCCTCTTCGTCTTGGATTTTTAGCTCTTCGAACTCTTCTGTGGAGTAAACAAAGCGCGGTCCATCTAGTAGTTCGATTTGGAACTGAGGGTAGTTTCCACGTACATTTTTAGCCCCTAAGAACCGTTCAAAAGCAACCCCTTTCTTTTCAAGGCGGCGGATGAGGCCTTCGACTTCTAAAATCAGAGCAAGCAGCTGTTTTGATTCTTCTTTAGTCAGAGGATGTTCATTGCCGGCGCGGCGAATCTCAAGATCGCCAACTCCCAGCTCTAAGAGGTAGTCATCCATCTCTTTTTCGGTATGGATATAGCGTTGTACTTTTTTACGAACTACTTTGAATAGAGGCGGCTGAGCAATATAGATATAATTATTTTCAACTAGCGCAGGCATGTGACGGTAAAAGAAGGTTAAGAGCAGAGTGCGAATATGTGATCCGTCGACGTCGGCGTCGGTCATAATGATGATTTTGTGGTAGCGCAGCTTTTCTAAATGGAACCCATCTAAACCTATACCACAGCCAAGAGCTGCGATCATTGTGCCTACTTCGCTATTCTGAAGTACTTTATCCAAACGCGCTTTCTCCACATTCAGGATCTTACCGCGAATGGGCAGGATAGCTTGAAAGCGGCGGTCTCTTCCAGTCTTAGCAGAACCACCGGCAGAGTCCCCTTCTACGATAAAAATTTCGCATTTTTCTGGGTTACGTTCTTGGCAGTCTGTCAGCTTTCCAGGGAGGCGTGCGCTATCTAAGGCTGACTTTCTTAAAGTTAGTTCACGTGCTTTACGAGCAGCTTCACGCGCCTGAGCAGCGATGATTGCCTTGTCAGCAATTGAACGTGCAATTTGAGGATGTTCATCTAGATAGGTCGTCAGATGTTCCCCTACAACTTGCTGAACGATCGAACCGACATCGCTATTTCCTAAACGCTGTTTAGTCTGGCCTTCGAACTGAGGATTGGGTGTTTTCACAGAAATCACAGCAGTCAACCCTTCGCGCATGTCTTCGCCAGAAATAGATATCTTATCGGTTTTAAGCAGGTTGTTATTTTTGATGTAAGTGTTTAAAACACGCGTTAAAGCGGTTGAGAATCCAGTTAAATGCGTACCACCCTGTCTCGTGGGAATATTGTTCACAAACGAAAAGATCGTTTCGATATAGCCACCATTCCATTGAAGGGCTACTTCAAGCTCGATCGTTCCCATATCCCCTTCACGCGAGCCATTAATATAGGCGGGTTCAGGGAATAAGGGGTCTTTATGTTCATTTAGGTAGTCGACAAAAGAGATGATCCCGCCTAGATAACAGAAGTGGGCATCTTCTTTATCCACATTGCGTTCATCACGCAGATAGATGCTTATGCCTTTATTGAGAAAAGCTAATTCGCGCAGTCGTTTTGCTAGGAAATCATAGTCGAATTCGGTCACTTCCATAATAGTTGCATCAGGCCAGAAGGTGATCTTGGTTCCCCTTTTCTTCGTATCGCCCACTATTTCAAGAGGCTTGGAGACATGGCTGCAGACAAATTCAATTTCGTGGATCTTCTCGTTTTTAAAGACCTGCACAATCATCTTTTGCGATAATGCGCAGACGCAAGAGACACCTACGCCATGCAGACCGCCAGACACTTTATAAGTATCTTTATCGAACTTTCCACCAGCATGCAAAACAGTCATCACGACTTCAACCGCCGACACATCGCGTCCGCGCTTTTTTGATTCCTTTTCATGCTTTTCAACAGGAATTCCACGACCATTATCTTCAATAGTCACAGAACCATCTTTATTGATAGAGACATAGATAGCAGAGCAATAGCCTGCCATGGCCTCATCGATACAGTTATCGACAACTTCATAGACCAAGTGATGGAGGCCCTCTTTGCCTGTATCGCCAATATACATACCCGGCCTTTCACGCACGGCTTGCAAGCCCTCTAAAACGGTGATGGAGCTTGCTGTATATTCTTTTGCCGGCTTGGAGCCATTTGGCATAGGATGTTCTTCTGTATCGAATTCTTTGGCCATTCCGCTACCTATTTGACATCTTTTAAACTATTCTATCCAAACCGAAAGTGAATCGCGTGGATAGGAACAGTAGGAAATCGACTTCGGAGCCGTTCGAGGATCCGCTTTTTCTCATGTTGAGAGAGCAAGCTATAGAGCGTCGAATTGCTCACTTTTACTGTAAGAATACCCTCTTCGAAAGTTGTGACACGCGTCATGGGAGCCAGTTTGAGGCCAATAATATCAGGCCAAGCGGCCAAGATTAGGTCAGGCCGGTCTTGATATCTGCATCCGATTTCTTTTAGGGCTAGCGGGAGTAGGTCACCAACGCGATGGAAGGTCGTTGCAGTCCCATTATACCCTTTGGGCAATCGGCGAGAAAAACGTGTCACAAATTCCTCTGAAGGCATTTATTTAAGAACACAATCATACCGCATTTTAATCAAAGAAGCAAGCTCTATTCTTCGTCGTTGAAATCTATTTCTTTAAGATAAATTGTGTCATATTGCATTGAAATATATTTTTTTAGATGTTGACATACTTTTGAAAATTCATTGTATACCGGATTATCTTTGAACGCTTCAGTATAATCACAGATTATAGTTGATAAAAGACGAGCTTGCTCGTTATGAAAATTAAATGCTACGAGACTTGGTTGAGTTAAGACCTCAGCCCAGCGTTTGAGAGGGAGTAGAAAGAATCCAAAATTTTGGCAGTTTTTTGCAGAATCATATAAAATAGGCAAAGCGCATATTACAGATTGTAACAGAGAGCTCCAATTGACTTTGGTAAAAGTATATTTCTCGTTTACTTGAAGATTTACAGCTGAATTAACTAATAGTTCGGAGATGTGCATAGCCATGAATTGATTATGCAATTTTTTATCAGCTTGCAATAGAGTGCCAGATTCTAGTGCGAAACAGATAAGAGGTTTTTCATTCACGACAGAGAACCAGTATTCATAGCCCTTTTCAGTGATAGAACGAATTTTTGCGAATGTTTTACTGATCTTTTTCTTTTCATCAGGTTTTCTGATTATTTTCTTTTCATCTGTTTTACTGATTATTTTCTCTTCATCAGGATCGTAAATCCAATCAGCAAAATGTATAGCAAGCATGCAGAATTTGTAGTAGCAATATGCTGAGGTAGTAATTTCTAATTCAAGACCTTGAGATAAGAGATCTTCAAATTTATGAATAGCAAAGATATACTTATCCTTTTCATTCTGTTTAATTTTATGATAGTCATTAAAATGCAAAATTGTCATAGAAATATGATTCAATAACTCAGCTGAATTAGGTAAATTAATGGTTGCGGTAAAAACAGAGCCTGATTGATTAATAAACTTTTCAGAACTTTCAAGCATATTGAAGTATTCAATTTTACAGATAGGAATTAAATTTGCATACAAAGCACAGATCAATTGAGAAATGATTTTTTGAGAATTATTTGTAAAATCGTTGAAGTTAGCAATAGTTAGTTTAATATATTTATTGATAATTTCAAAAAAGTTCAAATGTGGTTGTTGAGATTTTTTGTATTCATGATAAATTGCTCTAAACAATAAACTTGCTCTTTCCAATAATTCTTTTGGCTTTTTATTAGCAAATGCATTCTTTAGGATTACTTCAAACATATTTTTTGCAAGAGATTGATTCTCCGTAACTGGTGAGGCTAATAAAGAAGATGCAAGTTTGCAGATCTCTTCATAGAGACCTCCAGCGTTTTGTCCAGGAAGAGACTGTTCAGGAAAACTGTAATGTAAGCAAATGAGATCGAATACAGCTCTTATTGCATCGGACGTTAGACCATCAGGTTTTAAATTAAATGAAACAAATAATTGATGAAAAATCATTTGAGTCAAAGTGCTGATGAATACAGCTTGAGTTCCAGACACTTTCGAATCTAGACATTTTTTTAAATAGGAGACAAGTTCGCTAATAGTTGAATGACGGATGAAGCTTTTAAATGAAATTTCTTGTAGGACATTCTTCTTATTGCAACAAGGCAATTCAGTAGATAGGTTGAGAAGATCCCAAATAAACCCACGATGGATAGGGTTAGGGATACTTAGAATGCTTTCGTTAAATAATTTTTTTACTTTCTTTAAATCCCATACTTTTGGACAGTTTTTAAAGCTCTCAGAGATGCGATTCTCAAGAGCAACGATGAGAGTGGGGAACCAATCAGCAGAATCAGCAGTCTCAACAACACTCAATAAATATTCAGAGCATTCTTTAAAACTCATTTTTGAAAAATAACTTTTAATCCAATTGATTATTGGAAGAGATTGCTCTGCCTTAATTTGCACAGAATTTTTGATGAGATAATAGAATATTTTTTCTTGAATTCTATTGGATAGAGTTTTTGGACCCTTTGTATCATATTGGGTTAAAAAGTGACTGAGAAGGCCATGGATAGCAGGAAAATGTGCTTTGTCTTCAGACTTAAGGATAACGTCCAATATTGCTTCAAAAGCGATAAGATGCTCTTCAGATTTTAAGGCTGAATCTACATAACTTTTTTTCCATTCTTCTTTCTGGATGAGGACTATCACTTCATTCATCAGAAAAGCTGGGTTCTTAATGAATATTTGACGCCAGAAACCATCAAGTTTGTTTTCTAATTTTTTCAGCCAAGAAGGGTGCTCATGAGTTAGGATATCAAAAACTATTTTCAATTGGGTATCGTTACCATATTTGAGAATGAAATCAGTCACTTTCTCTTTATTGCTAAAGTCGGATTCTAAAAGAGTAGGAAAAAAATCAATTTCTTCTTGGGTGGGTGTTTGTTTCCCTTTATAGCTGTTCAATAACTTGTTTATGTTTTCGTTGAGTGCACGCATGACCTCTTTAGCAATTTTTTCCGGCCATTTTATTGAATATAAACTGAAGAGATTTACAAAATCTTTTTTTTCGTAATAGCTGTCCCAAATTAGGTTAAGGGCTGCTTTCAATGAATTTGGATCAATGCATTCAACTAGGATGGCTTTTTTTATTAATTCGGGTATTTTTAATCTGACCCGGCTATCATTAGACCAGTGTTGTAGCCTACTTTGAATGAGTTTTTTTTCTTCATGATTTAAACTTGAAAAAATATCTAGCGCTTTTGAAAGCCAATTGGTTTCTGCAAAATTAGATTTCTCTTTTTGACTATAATGTCTAATCGTCCAGATACAAGTATCACGATAGAGTGTAGGGTAACTTTCTTTAGATTGATCTACCAAACTGATCAACATTTGTAGACAATCGTGTTGATTATCGCTGAAGAGAGTGCAAAATAGCTTTCCTAAAGATGTCTCACCTAATTGAGTCATAGAAGCAGAAAGTGCATTTTTTTCATTGAGAATCTTCATCCATTCATACAAAAATTTATTTAGCCAGGGATTAAAGGTAAGCTCGAAAATGAGTGGCGTTATTCGGATAAACCAGGCAGAAATATAGTCTTTACCATCAGCACGAGATTTTTTATTGAGGAGAGAATTGAAATGTTTAAGTTCATCCCACCTTTTTGTAAAATCTTCCATGGATGGTGAGAAATTCTTAAGGGTATACTCAAAAGCACGACAGGAATACTGCACAGTCTTATCAGAATCAAAGTCCTTTTTAAAAACTACACCTATTAATTGTAGTAAGTTTCGTACAAAAAGAAGCAGATCAGATGTTTTTTCAAACTTTCCTACATAGTCTGGATTAGACAGATTTTGCAAAAAATCTATAGCCTGTTTTTCATCTACTAAAGATTTACTTAACTTATCGAGAGCTAATTGTTGATGCTCAATAAGGTTATCTTCAGATAAATTATTTGCTTTTTTACAAACACGATTGAATTTTTTCTTATCCAGATCAAGATTTTCCTTAGGCCATTGTGTTGCTTCAGATTCAGGAAGAAAAAAAGAATCTCTAAATTCACGAACAGGAGTTGATACCTCTAGTTTTGGATGTGTGGGAAACTGATAATTATTTAAAGTCTCATATAAAATTTTCCAATCAATAGGTTTTTTATCTTCTTCATCTTGAAAAACTTCATCAAAATAAGAATGATCAAAATGCTTTTCTAAACCGGGTGAATCCTTTTTGAGTTTATTCACAACAAGATTTGATAATTTTATTAGTTTTAATTGAAGGAGTTCATCAGTAGTTCTTATGTACTCATTCAAATTTTTTCCTAAATCTACCACTTCATGAATACTCAGTCTTTTCACCTTTCCTATTACCAATCTATAGGTAGCTTCACGATGTTGATCGGAGACTAAATCCTCTTTTAACAGTGATATAAAGAAATGAATTGCATCATAGGGCTCTAAAAAACGAATAATGGGATAGAGAAATCTCTTAGAACAGGGTGGTGAGCAAAGAGTTAAAATTTTTGCGATACGATCTAGTTTAGGAGCGATCTGCTTCTTTGGTAGCTCATTTTGGTATAGAAGGTAATAAGCTAAAGCATTTTCAGATATCCATTTATGTTTAAATAATAATAAAAAGAAATCTGAAGAGTAGCTAGGCTCTAAATACCTTATGAGACTGTGTATGGTGCGTTTGGCATTAGGATCAATTTCATTGGGATTTAATTTGATCTGCTTTTCAAATCTTAAAGCTAGAGTTTTAACTATATGGCAATGATTTGGACACTCTTTCGTTGTCAATAGATAATAGGCAAGATCCTCATTTGAAAAAAAGGCTGTATCTTCTAAGGAATGGCTAAGATAGTAATAAGCGATTTCTTGCAGTATCCATTTTTTTACTAGATCGGGTATGTTAGCATTTGTAAAAGCGTCCCGTATTGAGTGTAGAGAAATGGTGGACCATAGATCTGAAAAGATAGATTTAATTAATAACTCAATGGTCCTGCGAGCTTGAATGGTGTATCTTGCCCTAGCTATGCTTTCAAGGGCAATCTGCACATTAAATCCGATCTGATCAATAAACAGAATCAATACTCTTTTTTCGGAATAATCACTCTTTGTCGATAGATGAAAGGTTATATTCCAAAATATTTTAATGAGCGAAAATAGGCTGCAAATCGGAAGGTTAGATTCACAAAACCAATCTTCTTTAGCAAAAGGAATTTTCTCTTTAGTAGATATATCAAGATAATGTTCAACAATCTCCAACTTAAGTTGTTCTTTAAATAGAGTGGGTAATGCCAAAGGAGTAAGTGCATTCTCTATATTATTATTTACATCCTTATAATCAATTTTAGGCCAGAGCTCACCAAAAATTGAGCTTATAAGGCAATGAAGAGTTTCGCGAACTTCACTCTCTCTTTTTTTCTTGATAAGATATTCTAGAGTAGAATTCCAAGTGCGATCTGATCTCCAAAAAAATATTTTTAAAGTCCTGCTTTCTACTTCTACGGGTTTAGGATTAATGGAAAGGGTAAAATCCCAACAGACTCTAATTAATGCATAGACCTCTTCAAAACTTAAAGTCTGTTCAAAATGGCAAAATAAATAGGGAAAAAGCTGCTTTGCATCTGTGTGATAAGCTAATACTTTGCGCATTAAACGCCATAAATTATTTACTTCATTCGTCGCAAATACTCTCATCAATGTAGCGCAAGCCTGCACTGCAAAAACGGCCGCTTTACTTGAATCTTCTGCTAAGAGTTGATGGAAATAGATCAAAATTTCATGTTGATAAATCCTATTACCACAAAATTTCTTGAGATCGACCTCCTCACCCTTTATTGCATCATACAGGCTACTCAAGAAGTTGATTCTTTTTTTTTCAACGATTTTAATTTCAAAGACATCTTTACCAAAATTACGCTGCACAGAAGTGCAAATGTAATAAGAAGATTGCCCATCACTCCAACTTCCTGGTACGCCAGGAAGTATTTTCTTAAGAGAATCAAGCGGTTCTTCTGTAGTTAAAACTTCTATGATAATGCAATGATTTTTGCTGAATGTGACTTTTTCTAAATAGACACTCGAAATTTCGCGGTTCGCATCAAGAATGGCCTTACGGATAGCTTCAATTGTTACAGGTTTATAAGGTATAACATTAAAAACAAAGTCAACTGTGAGCAAATTTTCACAGTCATTATTCTGTGTAGATAACTTAGTTATATTATTGTGTATTGGATACATTACTTCTACAGTTAAAAAATTGCTGAAATTTTACCACATTATCGCATAATTAGGAAATCTTATTCCGTAGTAATTTAATTCACCTTACGTAAAACTTATTTAACGCGAAGCTCTTCTCTTCGCCTTCTTCGCGACCTTCGCGTTAAGTAAGTTTTACGTAAGATGAGTAATTTAAGGGATAGGTTCAAGTCCAAATAGTCCAAAAAATCCAATGATGGTATGATAAGTAAATATTTTATTTAGAGGCACTATGTCAAAAAATTGGTTGTACTTTCTCGCGATCTGTTCATCGATACTTGCACTTACAAGCTGTTCAACAAACGATGGCAAAAACTCGCAATTAAAAGAAGTCACGGTCCCAAAAAAGCCCAATATCATCGTTATCTTGACAGACCAAGAACGCTACCCCATGCATTGGCCTGAAGGATGGGCTGAAAAAAATCTGACCGCTACCGAACGCTTAAAAAAACATGGGCTCTCTTTTCGACGTGCTTATACAGCAGCTTGCGAATGCACTCCCAGCCGTGGAGTACTTACAACGAGCGAACATTATCCTGTCAACAAGGTAGACCGTACTTCGCCGCTGTCACCACTACCCCCAGCTAAGGAATTAATGGACATTGGGTCGCTGCTGACAGAAAAAGCTGGCTACGATGTGGTATGGAAAGGTAAATGGCATCTAAGCCTTCCTGAAGAGGGAGGCTTTCTCTGGTCTGAGAAAGATATTAGTGACTTCCAAAAAAAGTATGATCTAGCAGGATGGAACCCCCCTGATGCTGGGAACGCCATCACCCATTTTGAATTTACTAGAAACGACAATGTATTTTCAGGCCTCTCTACACTAGGTGGGGGAACTGCGAACAACGATGGAAGATATGTGCGCGGAAATTTAAAAGATAAGCCCAAAGAGACACAAGGGTATGGAGAAAGTATTTTAGAATACATCAAAAAGGTAGCAGCAACCGATAAAGATCAGCGTAAACCGTTTTGTCTATTTATCTCT
Source organism: Chlamydiota bacterium (assembly GCA_013287645.1). Classification (GTDB taxonomy): domain Bacteria; phylum Chlamydiota; class Chlamydiia; order Chlamydiales; family JABDDJ01; genus JABDDJ01. The sequence goes on from JABDDJ010000035.1 coordinate 16,575, forward strand.
CTCGTGAATCCGCATGATGCCTGGGTATATCCTACCCTTTGGGAACAGGCAGGATATAAGAAAGAAGATTTTGCAAATTTAGGCATAGATCTTCCAAGTAACTATGAGGATGATCTTACCACTAAACCCATCGCACAACGGCAAACGCGAGAAGGCTATAATGAAGTCTCCCCTATCAATGATAAAGAAACAGAGTTAGGGTATGTGAACTTTTATGCCCACTTGAATAAACTAGCCGATAGCCATATAGAGACTATTTTAAACGCTTTAGATGATGCCGGTCTGACCGAGAGTACTATCATTATCAGGACTGCAGATCATGGTGAAGCTGGTCTTTCGCATGGAATGCGTGAGAAGGCATTTACAGCTTATGAAGAGATGATCCACATCCCTTTTGTCGTGTCTAATCCAAAAATGTACCCTACGCCACAGACCACAGACTCTTTCTATTGCCATCTTGACCTACTGCCAACCCTTGCAGAGCTAACACAGGTCCCCAACTTTTCTCAATATGGAAAAGGGCTCAGTATTGTCCCTATCATTAAAAATCCTTCGGCCTCTGTGCAAGATTCCATCCTCTTTACCTATGACGATGTGTTTTTCTCAACGTTAGATGCTAAGCGATGGCACATCAGGGCCATACGAGAAGGAGATTGGACCTATGCCGTCTACTATTTAGATGACGCCAGCCAGTTTGAATATGAAATGTACAACATAAAAAAAGACCCCGGACAGCTTGTCAATCTCATGCATGGGAGCGTAACTCCTGATACTATGGCGGAAGCAAAAAGACTGCATATAAAGCTAAAAGAAAAGATAGATCATTCTAATGCCCTTCCAAAAGGGTACCCTTGGCCTAAATCACCTAGCGAGACGGTCAAATTGTTCTCTTAAATCTAAGACTAAAGCCAATTTATTTATTGGTGTTATCTTCGACAAAGTTGTAAAAGCAGGAGTTAAATACGTTGTTAAAACTTCCCATTGTTCACAAGATAAATGGCTTGCTCCATCTCTATTTTTGATTTGCTGAAGTAGTTTTTTTAAGAGTACTAAACCATGATCAGCCATAGCCTCTGGAGACTTATCAACTTTTACAATAGTCTCTAAAGCATGACCAACAAGAGGTTTCTCAAGCACTTGAGAGAACCAAAATGCATAATCTTTATTTTCTATTATAGTACTAACAGCAACGAAATAATTATGAATCGATTCTTCAGGTTTCTGAGCATGGATTCGATCAGAATATGATTTAGCCATTTTACAATAGGAGTAATAACAGTACCTTGCAGTAATTGATTGACTTTCTGTGGGATTGTTAGGAATATCAAGCCCTCTTTTTAATAAATATTCAAACTGCAGGATAATAGGTACCAAAAGTTTAGGCTCAGGGTTGTTCATTTTCAGAGTGTTGAAATGAAAATACAATTTTAAGACATTTGTAAGAACATCATAATCGGATAAATCGAATCCATTAATGCTATATGCCGAAAATAATGTTTCACAGAATTTAATAAATTGTAAATACTCTTCACTACCTTCTGGAACCAGATTTTCAAAAAAAGAGCAGATATTAGAAAATAGATTTGACAATTGCTTTGAATTCAGCAAATTACGACGCTCAATAACCTTCGACAAGGTAGTTCCAACCATCGTGAAGAATCTTGGTGGTAGTATACTTAGCTTTGTGATTTGCTCTTGATAATTCTTCAGTAGAGGCAAAAGGATCCATTCACACTCCTTTTTGGCCATCAGGGCAGAGGTATAAATCATTAGATATAATGAATGGACGTCATTCGCCAAACTTTGTTTTTTAGTATCATTCGAGAGAAAGAGCGAAGGACTTAATTGACCAAAATTGATAAACGTCTCTTTACAGGTATCAATGTGAGGTAGACAGAAACTATTGTTATTCTCTTTGAGACCTATCAACTCTTTGTAGAGAGAGATACATGATGCGATCTCCTCTGAGGATATCTCTGGATCGGATGCTTCTATTTTAAAAATGCCCTGAAATAGCAAATAAATTAAAATAGAAATATGGTAATTTATAGCTCCTTTTTTTAAATTTAAAAATTCACCTAAATAAGATTTTATTTCAGAAAAATTTAAACTCATAATATAGTTTTTAACGAGATTTTTATTATCTTGCTCACTTAAAGAATTTTTGAACTTATTAACTTCACTCATCCACATAGAGCGAACCAAAAGATACCAAACGGCTTTACGTGTATGCTCTAGGTCCGTTTTGAATAAAGTTTTATTGAAAAATTTTAATTTTTTCAAATCCCATAGCTTTGGACAGCTCTCGAAACTCTGTTCAAAATAGTGATGAAGAGATCCTATAACACTATCATACCATTTTTTATTACGAGTCGCAGAAACGATGCGCTTCAATCGTTTAGTATTCTCTTCGTTTGAGAATAGAGTGTAATTAGCAGAAAAATAGAGAATAAATAAACTGAGTTGAGATTCCTCTACAAAATCAATTTTTTTAATAAAAGTCTCTAATATTAGATCATTCGTATTCTTTGAAAAAGTTAAGCGCTCCTTTCCTTCTTTATCATAAAAGAAATTCCATATAATCGAAAATTCTTCCTTTTCACAGCCTTGAAAGAGGATTTTAAGCAATTCTTCATAATTAGTAATATACTCTTGACATCGAAGAGCCTTCCAAGCTGGGTCTACAGAAATAAGATAAAATAATTTCGGCCGTAAAAAAGTAAATGATTTCTCTAGAATCTCTCCCCAAAAAGTGTGCCATAATGCCTCAAAACGGACTATTCCAGGCAATTGATCATAACATAAAAGATCAAAAATGCTTTCAACTTGTACTTTACTCCCCTGTTGAATGGTCATCGTGAGGATTTTTTTAGTATTCTCCAAAGAGTAATTAGAATCATTTTTAAGAAGATAGCTAAACAACTCAATTTCTAAATGATCGGATGTACTATCAGCTGAATACTTCTTTAACAATTCAGAAATATGCGTCTTTACTATTTCTGTAACTGTTTCGAACTGAAAAATTTGAAAAATGTCGAGAAGTATTCGAAATTCTTTTTTTTCATAACATCTCTGAAATATATTTGAAAGGCCTGACTTCCATGTAGAGAGATCAATGCAACCAAAAATTAGCGCCCAATTCCATAAAAGAGCAACCTTTAGACAAGCCTCTCTATCTCCTACCCAAAGAGTTAACCTCTTTTTTAGGATCTTCTTTTCTAGCTCAGATAATTGAGAAAAGTTTAGTAAAGCAGTTGTAAATGAGTCAATTTCTACATCTTCATAACCTTTCCTTTCATGGAATATACATCCCTGAGATTTATAATCGAGGCTTAGTATACATTCAGAAGAAGCATTTTCTTTTTGCAAAATCTGCAACCACTCGTGCCAATAATCCATTAAAGAAGGATCAAATGTTAGATCAAATATGTAAGGAGTGATTCTGATCAGCCATTCTGAAAAATAGTTTTTCTTTTCTAAGCGAGAGTGTTTAATGAGAATAAAATTAAAATTTATAAGTTCTTGCCATTCTTTCGCCAAGATATTTTTTGAAAGAGAATGTTTGCAAAAGACAGACATAAACACATTACAAGCATGCTCAACTAACTTTGAAGCATCAGTTACCTTCATAAGAGCAGTTCTGAAGAGTTTCAATAGACTTCGTATAAAGATAATGTGATCTACAGGATTGCTAAATAAGTCAAAATACTTAAATTGAGTCAATTTTTCAAAAAAAATCAAAATCTGTCTTTCATTAGCATCAGAATTGTTAAAAATGAATACTAGATAAAGCAGAGTTTGGCCTAAAGCACTCTCTTCAAGATGAAAAATATAGGCTGTTTCAAAGAATCGATTGACTTTGAATTCGTTTCCATCCTGCTCAGTATTCATCTTCTCAGCATCTACTAGCTCAGGCCATTGAGTAGCCGCCGACCCTGGCAGGAAAAAAGAACTGTTGAAGTATGAAGGCTGAAATTGCTTTGCTAACTCAGGTGAAGTTTTCCTTAATTGCCTCAAAGCTAACTGAGACAATGTTGGAAATTTTTGAAAGGACTTTAACTCTTCTTGAAAAGGCTTTCTTCGGTGCAATACATTATATAAATTGGGAATCCACGCACTGGGATCTTCTTGAACTATTCGTGTTACTTCAATATAGCTATTCTTAAATTGATTCACTATTTCAGGCGATATCTTTTTTATCCTTTTGATAAGTAAGGGTGTCATTTTTAAAATTTTTTCTCGAAAATTTTCATCCTGAATATTAGATGCTAGCTCCCAGCGATAGCCAAGAAACCGAAATTCATGAACTTGCAGTTGACGTACCTTTTTAAATGCATTTAGAATGAGCGGCTTTCGAATACTTGCTGTAGAGGTAATAGGAATCCGGCCATAACGAATTAAAAATAGTAGGAAATCAAACGTATCGAGAGGCTTTAAAAGAAACATGAGAGGAAAAACCGTTCTTTGAAATACGGGATCATTCTCCTCAGGCAAATTTTTAATTCTATTTTGAAATTTTAATGCCAACTCACGAGCTACTTTAGATATATTGTGCGGTAATTTGTCTTTGTCTTTTTGGCAGTGGGTGATCAGATAATCAGAGAGTTCTTCAATAGTTAGGTAATAAAAACCTTTTGTGGAAATACTGAGGTAGTGCTGAATGATCTCCTGACAAATCCATTTTTTAATAACGCAAGGCAAAGTCGCTGGAGAGTAGGCATTTGTTATTTTTACTCGAACGGAGTAAAGAGGCATTTGTGGCCAAATATTAGCAAAGAAAGAGTCAATTAAAAGTTTTAAAAATTCTCGTGTATCTTTTTCTTTTTCACTTTGAGCCAAGTTTTGCAATTGAGAGAGGTCTATCCTATTTAACTGCCTAGAAATGTTTAATATTCTATTTTCAGGATGAGGATTAACAGTAAGAGTAAACTTCCAAAGCACTTTATAAAGTGCAACTAATTCAGCAAAAGTAAATTTTTGACTATCTAATAGAAAGGAAAAATGAATTTTATAATCTGATAACTGTTTGATGACCAGCTTCCATAAACGATTTACCTCAACCGTCGGACGTATCTCCAATAATGCAGCACAAATTTGCATTCCAAAAAGAGCTGCTTTAGTGGGATAGGTTCTTACTAATAGTCTCTTGAAGTAATTCAAGAAATCTTCCTGATAAACACCTTTAATGACTCGACAGCTAAAGGATCTCTTAGGATCAATCTCTTTTCCGTGAATAACCTCTTCCCAATGCGCTAACCAGTCAGTAGGATTTTTTTCAATGTCCCATAATGAAGATTTATCGATACAGCTTTCAAATTGTGAAAAAGTTAACTCATGAGCAATTGTTACTCCTAAAGAATAACTATGCTTTCCAGTCTTAATTGATGTCCAAATCGTGGACTCCTCCCCTTTTCTCCAAGTGTCAGAGGTGCCCAATAATTCAGGCTTTAGAGCTTCTAAAGCCTCTTGAGTTCGCTTAACTTCAATGACAAGTCGTTTTCTACCATGATCATCTTTTTCAAAATAATAAATTCCAGTAATATCTCGCTTAACTTTAATTGCATTACAAATTTGCTGAATTGTAATATCTGAATAGGGAACAACATTAAATGTAAATTGACTTAATAGGTATTCATTTAAATGATTAATATCGGCTTTAGATGATAAGCCAATACCACTACTTTTAAGAGATCTAGCTGCCTCGCTTACCGGATTCATTAAAGCTCTATAGAAAAATCAAAATTTATAGAAATTTAGCACAATTCAATATATTTATAAAATTAAATAATTTGTTAAATAGTATCAAAATGCTCTCTCATAGCAAAAAAATTAAATTTTTATTATATATCACTTTAAAAAGAAGAGAGGTTCATCATGCACGCACAATCCACTTTAGAAAAAAAACAGTCCCCCTCTACTCGTAAGCCCTCTCTCGAAGAGATTCGCAAAATGGATGCCTACTGGCGTGCTGCCAATTACCTCTCCGTCGGCCAAATCTATCTAATGAATAACCCCCTTCTCAAAACACCTCTAAAACTAGAAGATATCAAACCAAGGCTACTCGGCCATTGGGGTACCACTCCTGGCCTAAACTTTATCTACGTCCATTTCAACCGCTTAATCAAAGCCTACGACCTTGACGTCATTTACCTCGCTGGCCCTGGCCATGGCGGTCCAGCACTAGTTGCCAATGTCTACCTTGAAGGCACCTACACAGAATTTTATCCCGAAATCACTCAGGACACGGAAGGAATGCAAAAACTCTTCAAGCAGTTCTCGTTTCCAGGAGGAATCCCCAGTCATGTCGCCCCCGAAACCCCAGGATCCATTAATGAAGGCGGAGAATTAGGGTATGTGATCGCGCATGCATATGGGGCTGTCTTTGATAATCCTGATCTTATCGCCTGCTGCGTTGTGGGAGATGGTGAGGCTGAAACAGGCCCTTTAGCAACTAGCTGGCATTCAAATAAATTTTTGAATCCTATCACAGATGGAGCTGTACTACCTATCCTACACCTCAATGGTTACAAAATTGCCAACCCGACTCTCCTTGCACGCATCCCCAAAGAAGAGCTCACTAGCCTATTTGTCGGTTATGGCTATAAACCCTACTTCGTGGAAGGCTCAGACCCGATGGAAATGCATCAATGGATGGCTGAAACACTGGAGACAGTCATCAAAGAGATCAAAGCCATCCAGTATGAAGCCAGAACCAACAACAACACCCACCGCCCACGCTGGCCGATGATCATTCTCAAATCCCCCAAAGGCTGGACAGGACCTAAAGAAGTCGATGGCAAACAAGTTGAAGGATCATGGCGTTCGCATCAAGTTCCCCTTTCAGAACTCGCGACAAAGCCAGGCCATCTGAAAATGTTAGAACAGTGGATGAAGAGCTACCGCCCAGAAGAGCTCTTTGACGCCAATGGAAGACTCATTCCAGAGCTTGCAGAGCTAGCTCCTAAAGGCAACCGCAGAATGGGCGCTAACCCACATGCAAATGGAGGTATCCTTCTACAAAACTTGTTACTACCCGATTTCCGCAAGTTTGCAGTGGATGTAAAATCTCCCGGAAAAGAGAACGCCGAAGCCACACGCGTTCTAGGACAGTTTCTGCGCGACACCATGAAACTTAATTTAGAGAGACGCGATTTTAGGGTGATGGGACCTGACGAAACGGCATCGAATCGTTTAGATGCCATCTACGAAGTTTCTGGAAAGCGATTTATGGCCGAAATTTTGCCTACAGATGAGAACCTCTCCCCCGAAGGAAGAGTGATGGAAGTCCTTAGCGAACATCTTTGCCAAGGATGGTTAGAGGGTTATTTACTCACAGGAAGACACGGATTTTTCTCCTGCTATGAAGCCTTCATCCATATCATCGACTCCATGTTTAACCAGCACGCTAAGTGGTTAAAGACCTGCCATCATATCCCCTGGCGTAGGCCCATAGCCTCATTAAATTATTTATTGACATCTCATGTTTGGAGACAAGACCACAACGGCTTTTCTCATCAAGACCCAGGCTTCATCGACCACGTAGTCAATAAAAAAGCCGAAGTCGTACGCGTCTATCTTCCACCCGATGCAAATACCCTCCTTTCTGTCGCAGAACACTGCCTCAGCAGCCGCAATTACATCAATGTCATCATCGCCGGAAAACAGCCAGCCCTTCAATATCTCACTATGGATGATGCCATCAAGCACTGCACCAAAGGAATCGGGATATGGAAATGGGCAAGTAACGATTTTGGAGACGAGCCAGATGTCATCATGGCCTGTTGTGGAGATGTCCCGACGATGGAGACACTCGCTGCCATCGACATTTTGCGGAAGCATGTCCCCAAAATAAAAATTCGCATGATCAACGTCGTAGACCTGATGACATTACAGCCATCCACAGAGCATCCTCATGGACTTCCTGATCGAGAGTTCGACGACCTATTTACCAAAGATAAACCCGTCGTCTTTGCCTTCCATGGCTATCCATGGTTAATCCACCGCCTAACATACCGTAGAACAAACCATGACAATTTCCATGTCAGAGGCTATAAAGAGGAAGGAACCACTACAACACCCTTCGACATGGTAGTCTTAAACCAGTTAGACCGCTTTCACTTAGCTATGGATGCACTTGAGCGCATACCGCGCTTTGAGAAGATGTGCGCCTATATGCGCGATTTCGTGAACAACAAGCACATTGACCACTACAACTATATCAGAGAGCATGGAGAAGACATGCCAGAGATCCAAAATTGGAAATGGCCATATTAGTCATCAACAGTGGTAGCTCATCACTGAAAGTATCGTTATACGATGCTTCTTTAAAAGTACTCTGGAATGCGCATCTTAAAAACATGCTCAGTAGTACACCCATTCTCGAAATCGAACGCGATGGAAAAAAAACCTCTCTACAACAAAAAACAGCCCTCGATTTTCAAAAAGGCCTCACACTCATTACATCTCAATGCGACCTAACTCAAGTCGACTTAGTCGGTCACCGTGTTGTGCATGGTGGAGATATCTACAATACCAGCGTGATCATAGATCCGACCGTCATTGCCAATTTAAAAAAACTATCAGAACTAGCCCCCTTACATAATCCTCCAGCCATAGAGAGCATCGAGGCCGCACAAAAACTCTTTCCCAAGGCTATTCAAGTCGCCGTATTCGACACTGCCTTCCACCATACTATACCACCCGTAGCGTCTACCTATGGCATCCCTATCGATCTAGCCAAAAAACATCAAATCAAGCGCTATGGATTCCATGGCATTGCCCATGCATACCTATGGAAAGCCTACGGTAAGCCCTCTGGAAAAATCATTACTTTACATCTAGGCAACGGCTGCTCCGCCGCAGCTATCCAAAATGGACGCTCACTCGATACTTCTATGGGATTCACTCCCTTAGAAGGACTACTCATGGCCACACGCAGTGGAGACATCGATCCAGGCATTATCGAATACCTCTGCAAAGTAGAAAAACTCACTCCTGCACAAGTCACTGATATTCTTAATACAAAGTCAGGTCTTCTGGGCGTTTCAAACGTATCTTCAGATATGAAAACCCTCTTAAATACACCTTCAGCTAAGCTGGCTATCGAGATTTTCTGCTATCGAGCTCTCAAATATGTCGGCGCATACCTAACCGTCCTGAAAGGTGCTGATGCCATCCTCTTTAGCGGTGGAATAGGCGAAAATGCCCCTACCATCCGACAAAAAATCATCGAAGGCCTCGCCTGGCTCAATGTCCATCTAGACCATACCAAAAATGCCTCAGCCACAAACCTCGAACCCGCCCA
>JABDDJ010000036.1 GCA_013287645.1 Chlamydiota bacterium
ATTCTGTTAAAAAACCGGAAGGCGTTGTTGTCACAGGAGACTTAACAGGTGACGGCAATTACTTTCACTGGAATGGGTACTATACTGGATTTAGCTCTGTGACAGGTTTTGATCAGGACTATGAAGTCAATGGAAACGGCCGGCTGCACTATCCCGTTTACGAAGGGTATGGCAATCATGACATTCATAGTGGCTATACATCTGTCCTAAATGGTATAAAACTGCGTAACCAGGCGCGTGCAGCTCCTATTCACATAAGCTCTGAGGGTCTTCACTACTCCTGGGATTGGGATGGTGTGCACTTAGTTCAGCTTAATCTCTTTCCTGGTGGTGAAGGGGATGCTAATAATAGCCTAGAATTTTTAAAACAAGATCTTCAAGAGCGTGTAGGCGATACTGGTCAACCGATTATTTTATTTCATCATTACGAATTTTATTGGGATCCTAAGCGTTGGTTTAGTTCTGAAGATCAAGAAAAATTTTATGATGTTATCAAGGATTACAACGTCATCGCCATATTCGTAGGGCACACGCATCATACACAGCACTATGTGTGGAAGGGTATCAATGTATTTAATGCTCCTTCAGTAAAAGACAAAAAAAGCTATTTTGTAGTTAATATACAAGATGAGCAGTTTAGTGTTGCTGTACGTAAAAGTGGTCGTTGGGCAGACTCATGGCAAATTAAGTACTAGGAATAGCATGTCTAAAATTATCTTACCGGATTCTGATGATGAGCTCTTAACCGAGTGTAAAATAGAGACGTATCGCTCTAGTGGCAGCGGAGGTCAGCATGTGAATGTGACCGATAGCGCTGTGCGTTTGACTCATATTCCATCCGGAATTGTTGTAACAAGTCAAAAAGAGCGCAGCCAATATGCGAATAAAATGGATTGCATTGCAAAGTTGCGTAAAGTGGTTGAAAAACTCAATTACAGAAAGCCTAGGCGCATCGCGACAAAGATGCCCTATTCAGTAAAGAAAGAAAATAGTCTTAAAAAGGCCAAAACTTCGCAGAAAAAGCACTTAAGGCAGCGGCCTTCTCTTGATCACTGAAGCTTCTAAATCCAATAGCCATTTTTTTCGTTCAACGCCTCCAGCATAGCCGCTAAGGCTTCCGGTAGCACTTATCACTCGGTGACAGGGAACAATAATGGCTAGCTGATTCATGCTATTAGCAAGAGCTACTGCTCGGTAGGCAGTGGGCTTTCCTAGCGTCGTCGCTAAATCTGAATAGGAGCGTGTCTCCCCAAAAGGAATATTCATTAATTCTCCCCAAACGCATTTTTGGAAGGGTGTTCCAAATAGATGCATAGGTGTCTTAAATTGAATCAATTTACCCTTAAAGTAGTCTTTCAGCTCATTTTCAATAGACAGTATAGGCACAGTATGCCCTGAAGTGATAGTCAATCCTGTTTTTTGCTCTAAGCGTTCGATTTCAGGATCTAACCCTTTTCGTTCAACGAATTCTAAAAGATAGAGAGCCTGATCATCTGCAATTGCAATCATAGGCCCGATGGGAGAATCAAATTTTTTGGATTTTAACATGGAAGCAATTTACTACATTTTAAACTTAATTGCAATTGTAGCTCGGTTAATAAGGGAGCGAGGACTAGATTTTGCAATATTTGCAGCAGCAGAGGCAGTAAATTCCATAATGCGACGTACTTTTGAGTCTGTTTTAGGTTTTATGATTTTAGGAATATCTTTCAGGTTGATACGTTTGGTTGGATCTGGATGCATTAAACCTAAGATGGCTTTCTTTTGATTTGGAAGCACTTTTGCATTATCAAGATACCTTTCAGCTGTTTCTAATAACCTTTTCTCGTCTTTTATGTTAACATTTAAAAGTCCGGGTGTACTTCCAGACTCTCTGTAAAAGGCTTTTAAACTATTTGCATCTTTAATGTTGCAGGCTATCATAAATTGGCTTAACCCTAATGCATATTTATCAAGCCTTGCCGACTTAACTTCTTTTGTCGCTGAGCTATCGTTAAAATCCATATACTCTTTCATCGGGATGAATTCTGCAGTGCGAGCACCGAGTGAATCTTTTTTTTTAAGTTCATTTTCTTTAAGTTCATCTTTGTGAATGGCGCCTCCAAAGTCTGCTAAAACTAACTCACCTTTATCGTTAAACATGTTATCCGGTTTAATATCACGGTGGAAAATACCCTTTTCATGGACTTCGTCGAGAGCTCTAGAAGTATTTAAAATTATCTTATCTAAGGCTTCAGCTCCAGGGCTAGTTACTTCGTTGCTATACATATGCATGGCAATTTCATGATTACCTAAGTCGTAGGGTTTTTTGACGACTCTGGGATTCCTTGCGTTCCCATGGATCATTTGAAGAAAATTTATTTCTTTTTTTAGATCATTTTGAGCTTTTGCTTGATCTTGTGATTGAGCCTTTTTGACAGCTTTGTAACCTACGGAATGGATCTTTTCCCATTTTGTAACAATGCCATATGCACCTTGTCCTAGTTTTGTACCCGTAGATTTAAGGATATGTAACTGATTTTTTCCATTTTTGCCTTTGAAATAGGCTTTATATTCAACGCCATTATATTTAAACTGAACAGATTTATCATCCGTATTTTGGAGATGATTTAAAGATTCATTAATAATTCCTTTTAATTCATGCTTTTCTATTTTAGGAGCATTTTTTTTAGAACGAGTCTCTTTGATTTGTTGATAATATTTATTAACTTGACTATCGCCACTATAATCGGTATGCATAAATATCCTTATTTATGTCCTATTATATAATAGCATCAAATAATTATTTTATTAACTATAAATTAGATCGTTTTTCTAGTACTTTTAGTGTACTATTTTCTAGTTTATCTTTAGGTAGAGTGTTAATTTGATTTTGTGTAGCAAACACTGTGAGTGACGGATTTATGAAGTTATTTAGAGGCTTTAAATCGCTGATTCTAGTTCCACTAATATCTAACTTATTTAGTTGAGGTAACGGCATTATCAGTTCAAAATTATTAATTCTTGACATGTTTGCCAGGCTTAAACTTTTTAAAGAATTTTTAACTGTTTCATCGTTTAATAAGCTAAAGTCTTTAATGGATACGCTACTCTCTAAGGCAAGAGTCTCTAACTTCTTTCCTTTTAAGGCACTTAAGTCGATTAAATCGTCGCAATTTTTTATGCGTACCTCTCGCACGGTATGTAAATTTTCAACTCCTGTGAGAGATTCGATGCTAGTATCCACAAGCTCTAGATGGGTCAGCTTTTTAAAGCTTTCGGCACCCTTTAAATTTTTTAATTGGTCGCAGGAGCTTATGCGTAGCTTTTCGATGGGCAGGTTCATTGAATTTAAAAATTGTAGGTCTTCAGTTGGAAGGTGATCAAGCGCTATCATTTTAGCCTGATTTTTCCACTCATCTGGAACATGCTGCATGAGGAGCTTGATATCTTCGTTGGATAAAAAGGTTGTGCTCAAGTGTAAAGTTTGTTCTTTATCATCCCACTTAGCAAAGTTACGCCAGAGAAGCTGTGGTGCAGATTTAAAGAGCTCAGCAGCAGTGGGCTCATCTAAGTAGTTTGAGAGCTTTTTATAACACTGATGCTTTTGATCTTCGCTAAGGGTTTTTTCATTGATATGGGCTAATGCTCCTGAAAGGTACACATTTCTGACTTCTTGAGGCAAGGCTTTAAAGCGCGCCATTTCTACATCTTTCACGTCTTTTAAATGCACCCATCCTCGGCCAAGAGCATGAAGTGATTCTTTGGCATCCTTTCTACCTAAGTTACTGAATTTGCCTAAATTGCCTACGACTTCACCAAGTGTAGGGCCAGTGCGTATGGGGGTTATGGGGGTAGACATCCGTGTCTCTCCTTATTAAGATGGCCAAGTTGTTTCTATCGCTGTATGTAATAAACCCTTTAAAGGGCTGACAAACTCTGTATCTACTGAGGGAGTAGAAATAGTACTGAGTCCTACAGCATTTGAAGGAGGATTTGTTGCAGCATCAATAGTAGCATTATGGACCTTTATTGCAAAATTTTCCAGTTTTTGATTAAAGTTTGCTATTTGTTCAGAAGTCCTTAATTGATAAGCATCTAAGGTTGGTTTATCATTATGGGCGCGGTCTAAGCATTTGTCTACATTAGGACTGTTCTCATCTGAAATTCCGCAGCGTGCTTGCAAAATGGTATGCAAATTTTTATCTCTGCTTATAGCGAGACCATCAGTGTTTAAAATAACTCCATCTTCGCGAAAGAGTCCCTTCTTCTGAATAAACCCTACCTCGTCGAGGACGCTTAAAAGCATTGCATACTGTGTTTCGGGTAGGATGCTCTCATCATTGGCGCATTTAGCATAGATTTCATCTGCCCTCTGTCCGCAGATACGGATTTTTTCTTCAAGTTTGGAGCCTTTTTTTCCTTTAGCATTAAAATGGGCTCTAAGTTCGGCTTCAAAACTTGCTCTGGGAAGTATTTTACCTCTTTTTAGCAGTTCCAGCTCATCCGCCTTTGTTTTCAATTCTTTATATTCAGATTGTAAGGCTTCTAAGTGAGGAACTGCCTTAGGGTTTTCCTTTGCGATCGTACCTAGCAGAGATCCTGCACAATTGATTATTCTTTGGCTATACTTAGAGTTTTCAATCAAAGAGTACTGATTCGCTTCTTCTTTAAATTTGGTCTTAGTTTTGTCATCTAGAGGCGTTTTGTGCTCTTCGACTAGTTCTTCATACTTATGGTCAGCTTTCGTTTTAAAATGGCCGCTTTCGGCGCTTCCATGCATTTCTACGTTTTCATCTAACGCCGATAGGAGTTTATCTGGAGTGGCTGATGCTACACTTACTGTGGTATATCCTGCTAACCAGCCGATCTCTTTACCTTGGAGTAGTTTGCGCTGCTCTTGTAGCTCCTTAGCAACTATCGACCGATGTTCTTCAATTCTGCGCTGTATACTTTGTCCCATGTTAGATTTTAGGACAACAGCTAGAGTATTACCACTTAAATATCCCTCGTCATAGAGGAAGTTACGCAGTAGGTCAAGTCTCTTGACTTTTGTCTCTGCCTGGTCTCTCTCTTCAGGAGTTGTTTTAGGATCATTGGCAACTTCCATTTGTTTGTCCATCTCGGCAGAAAGTTGAGGGAGTAATGCAGACCTAAACTGCATTTTTGCCTTCACTTCAGCATGAGGATCATCCTTGGAATAATTTCCCTCATTTAATGTTCGGATGATGCCCTTTTCAACTTGATTTTTGACGGTTGCAATGTCTTTAAAGCCCGCTTCTAAAGCAGCTCTTTCGCTATTATGACAGGTCTTTAATTTATTTTGTTTATAGACGTCCCAAGACTTTTTAAAGGCTGCTTGACCTTCAGGGGTGATTTGCAAGCCCCTTCGCTGATTCATGGCAGAAAACAAAAGAGCATCGGTATTAGTGCGCGAAACAGCCTTTTTTCCTTCATTCGTTTCAAGTTTTACAGGGCGTGCAAGGTCAGTATGTTGGGTATAAAATTCAGTGTCTAATGTAAATCCTGGAGTCTTTACAACAGCATCAGGTTTGTCCGATTTCACGTTATGCATGATGAGAGCGTTAGCAGCTGCGTGGAAGAATCCTTGAGTCTTCTGATCCATTTTAAATCCTGCACAAGCTACGTCAATATCTGACTTGTATCCAGGAGTACCATCGGAAAAAAATTGATACGGTTTTTCATGCCCTAAGGCTACAGAAAGATCTTTTAAAACTGCACCTGTAGTCATTACTAAATCGCTACGTAGATCTTCATATCCATTGGAGCGCATACTTCTACCAATTTCATCCGTTTTACCCTTCCATCCCTTTTCACAAAGATCGTTTATTTTATCCTGATTTGCGCTCACTAGTTCTTTTAATTTTTTTAAATTTGGGCTATCGGGAATAATCTCTTCGACAAGCTTACAGATTGCAGCACTCTGAGAGTCAATATTTTTTTGATCTATAAGTTCCCTTGAAATAAATGCATCTATCTTAGCTTGAGCCTTTTCCGGTTCGACACTCGTAAACTCAGCCAGTGTAGCGTTTTTTGATCCATTCGTAGAGATCTTACTCTGTTGGATTTCTAAACGAGAATATCTAAGATTTAGCTCTTCGTCTACACCTAATCCCATGTCCTTAGTAGAGGCGGAGGTATTTAAAGGATTCTTTTTACTAACTACAGCATTAATTAGCTTTCCCATCGAGTTTGTTTTAGGAACAGTTTCCAGCTTAACAACCGGTATTTCATTTGCCTCTTTAGTAGGACGCTTTATTTCCTGTCTAAAACTCTTAGTTGAAATAGATAAAATAGATCTTTTAAGACTTAGCTTTTCCTTAGTTTTTACTTCGACAACGGCTCCTTCTGAAGCAGCTAAAGGTCTGAACGGCCTAGATGAGACATGCATATTAATCCGATAATTATATTATTCCATAATATTATTATAGAATAATTCACTAAAAAATTAACATATAACTATAATAAGAGTAGTTTTGAGTGTTAATTAAAGGAGGTAGCTATGCAAGCCAGTGATCTTAATTTAACTAATGCCAACTATTTACAGCTTGCTGATAAAGGTTTTGCTACTACTGATGCGGGTACCCGTGTTCATTTAGAAGATTTATCTCGCCCGCAAATTAATAAAATGATTGATATTGTTACACAGCATATGAGTCTTGGTAACATTCCTTTAGATCAGGAACAAAGAATAAACAATAATATAAAATCACTTATAGATAATCCTGATTTTAAATTAACTACTTTACAGAAAGTAAAAAAGTAAGATTTTACCCTCCTTTATGTCTCAATCCAGAGACAAAGTTAAAACAAAAGAACATGCAAAAGAGTTAATTCAATCAAAAGAAGGCGATATTAACTTTAAAGTTAGGCAAGAATTTGAAAAAGAACCAGCTCCGGGATCTCCAAGGGATTCACCCGAATGGCGCACGGCAAAATCAAAGTTCCTTGAATTTCAAAATAATTTATCCAAAGAAGATGCCAAAAAGTTTTCTAAAGACTTGAACTTTTTAAAAGAACAGCTCGTTTTTGGAAAACTCTACTCATTTTGGGATAACTTTAATAAAATCGCTTCTAATGAAGCAGATAAAGCCTTTTCAGAAACCCAAAAAAATCATTTAGGCATTTCTTCTACAACCCATGATGAATTGGCTCATGAATTTTTTGAAAATGATTTCCCTCCAGATAGTCCATTTGTCCAAAAAAATGATCCCGGTGTTCAATTCATCGTTAGCGGAATGGGTGCTCAACTAAAAGAACTTTGTGAACGGTCGAATGACAAAACCGCTATGCCTCAAAATAAAGAGGCAATCACCCAATTGCGACTTGCTTATGACAAAATTTACGGAGGAGCCAAAACAGGAAATAGTAATGACTACAAAATAGGCATAAACATGGTAAGTGATTTACTCACTCAGCTACGAGTAACCACACCAGAAGATAAGGCACTTTTGCAGTCCCTACAAAAACTATGGTTGCGTACAGTTTGGGATTCTTCAAAAGTACCTGAAAAAGAAAGGGTAGAGCATTCAGAGATTCGCCCCCTCGCACAGTTAGTCACAGGTTCCACAAATCTCACAGCAGAAGATGTAAAAAGTAAACTTAACGAACTGCCCTTTCCCCGTACCCAAGAAGTGTATAACTACAAAGGCGAAAACCGTCCTGGAGACCGCAAAGGAAATATCGATTTTGCTTACGCCTCACCACTCGGCTTTCAAGTATGCATTGATGGCCCTGGGCATGATCTTCCGGAAGTAAAAGAAAGAATGAAAGGACCAATTTTAGAATTTAATAGAAACTTAGAAAAAGATCTCGTTCTAAACGGGCATAATTTAAAAACGGAAGATGATGTTCAAGAGCTTATTCATAAGCATATGGTTGACCTTGGAAAGAAGTTTCAAAACATAGGTCCTGAAAAACTAGGAAAAGATTATCCAGGGTTTAGCTTTAACTTAGCCTGGAAAATCGATGGCAAGCCAAAATTATTTAGCACTCAAATTGCAGATTCAGGCTTTTCTGTGGTAGGCAAAGATGGAAAACTAAAAGGAAATTACTTTGGCGATGAACTTGCTACAGGATTAGGTTTGAAGCATGAAAGTCGTGGAAATATGAATTGGGGACATTTTGACATGGTAGAAGGTAATTATGCTGAAAAACAAGACGTTCTAGTACCAAAAATTAAAGTGATAGATATTGAGCCTGGTGATAGAGTCATCAGTTACTCTGATGGATATGCTGAATTTGTTACTCCAAATGAATGGACATTTTTAGTTCAAGACTGCAAAGACTTTAGTAAGTTCAATGAAGACATAGAAACTTTTATTAGAAACAAAGCTATTCTCTATTTTGAGGGGAGACTTCCGATTGAAGAAGTAAAAGAAACATTTGCTTATAGAGTAAATGAACTCACTCCAGAACAGCTTAGAGCAATAAAAGATTTAAACTTAGATCCAGACGGAATAAGAACGAACATATTACCTCCAGTTACAAGATCAGTTGAAACTTATCTCACATCTTTAGAAGATAACAGACTTCAATTAGTAAATGATCAAGGAAAAGTCCTATTTGCAAATGGTAAAGCAGCATTTGAAACCAGCACAGAAAAACTAATAGAGGATTACGGTGAATCAGCAGTTAAGCTCGATCAAATCGCCCGTAAAAGCGAGAAAAAAAGCGCCTTGAACGGTGGCTTTTGTAAAATACTTTTCTATTCTAACCAAGGCTGCGGAGATGATGTCTCACTCTCCTCCTCAATCCCATTCCCAGCTGATTAGCTGCAGTTCTAGTTACCTGAGTTTTGGGTTTTTTCGGACTTTTGCGCCTCGTCAAAGCCTCGGTGATCGAAAGATTACTAGAGCCGCGAATGCGGCAAAAGCATGTAGCCACAGGCGTTAGCCTGTGGAAGGTTCAAAATAAAACATTAGAGCCACGTTAGTGGCGACAGGAAAAGATCCATTGCTGGTTTCTGTCGGCGCTAACGCGGCTTTATTTTTGATTGCACTTGCCCATAGGCTGACGCCTATGGCTACATGCTTTTGCCGCATTCGCGGCTCTAGCGATTTTTCGACTGTCTTGAATGAAAGTGATTTACATTGGTCAACTAGGGCCGGTGATGCCGTCGGTGGGGATTTTGCCTGGGATGAACTGTGGGGGTTGTTTTAGGAAGAAGTAGGGGTTCTGGTCTAGCTGTGAGATGCCTATTTGATAGGCAGCTTCTGCATCGACTGCGCTGATAGGTACTCCTTGAACATGGTGAGTATGTAAGACGCCCTCTTTTTCGAGTTGTTGTTTGTAGGCTGCAAGATCATAAGTGATGGCATAGTCTAAATAGCGCACAGCGCTGATAGTATGTGTGGAAAGTTCTTTTCCTTTTTTGATGACAGGGTAAGGATATATTTTAAAATAGAGATGGGGCACTCCATAGTGCTGTTCAACATAATGGACATAGGTCATCGACTGCACGGGTGCTCCTAAAAAGACAATCTTTCCTTTTAGTTTGCGAAGTTTATGCCAGGGAGAGGTCACTCCATATCCCGATAGGGAATTGCTTCCTGAAAGTTCGTGAGCATGCTTTCCCACTGCAGCTATGCTCTGTAAGGGATTGCAGCTGCGTACGCGTTGTGGAAGGTTAATAAACCATTGGCTAAAGGAGCCTAGTGGATCGGACACAGGGGATTTGTCTACATCAAAGGGGAGTCCAAATCGGGCGTACTCATAAAAGTAGGCGGGGACTGCCAGGGTGCCCTCTTTTCCTAGGATTTTTTCAAAAGTGTCGTAATAAAACTGTAGGATATCATTGCGTGTTTTAGTTTGGGCGGGGATGCGGAAGCCTCTGAGATCACTATGGACCAAAAGGATATCTCCACTAGATATGCCTATTTTAGATAATGCTTGGAGGAGTTCATGTTCAGTAAGGGCATTCATGGAGAGGCTCCGTGAAGTTTAATATGCTGTGTGAATTCATCAAAAAGATCTTGTCCATCCCAGACTGGTTCAAAGTTAAGGGCTTGTCCAAAGGGGACGATGCGGTTTAGTCCTTTGCCATTTAGTTTTAAAATCAATTGTTGAAGGGCTTCTTTAGAAAATCCGTAATAAGTGAGTGTTTGATCATGCTGGTTAACAAAGGGAATGATCTCTTCAATGGTTGTGAGTGGAATATGGTAAAGCAACCCCTGTCCACAATGGACGCGGCATTGCTCGTCGGGCTTTTCAAGGTAGAGAATGCCTAGCTCATTGCTGAGTTGCAAAATCTTATCTACAGGCAGTGAGAGGGCTCTGTCATACATGTAGGTGCGTTTTAAGAGGGCTCCGCCTAAGGTAACTTCATAATGACGTTTTTTAATGGTCTCTTGGAGGGCTTTGTAGAATGATTGACTGACTTTTTGGATCGTTGCAGAATCTCCCACCCAAAATAAAACTCTTGGCGACGAACAGGCAGACTGATCGAACCAATAGGTGTCATTAAAGAAATGGTTGATAGTCTGTTCCTGTTCTTGAGGTGTTGCATCTAGATAGGTTTGGGCATGGATTGCTGAATAGGAGAACCGGTCTGGAAATGCGATGTCTTTGGCATGGGGCTGTGTAGGTATTTTTTTAATTGTGGAGACAGTCTCATTGCCTCCCCAGATGACGCGTAGGTCGATATGAGTTGAGATATATGCGGTAATGGCCTCTTCATGGCCATACTGTACAAAGCTTGTAATCGCGTTGATGGGTTGGTGTGCAGCTTGTGATAGGAGATGAAAGATAACCTCTAAGAGCTTGTCAAAGCGCGGGTCTCGATTACCAGGAATCCGGATGATATTTCCATTTCCGACAAGCAGCGAGCAGATCCATGAGTAAACCAACATCACATCTATATTACCAGGGGGAATGTGAAAGACTAAACCTCTAGGAACTAAAAGCAGATCTGAGCGGTATTTTTTCTGAAAAGTTTCCTGAAGTTTAAGAATATTACCCTTTCTTAACCAGAATGCTAAAGCAACAAAATCGGGATATTCCTTAGCTTCTTTAAGTTGAAAAAGTGCTTTTGAAAAGTCCTCACAAAATAGAAGGAGATCGGGATGAAAGGGAGGAAATACATGAAAATTCTGTGCAAAAAATGGAGAAAGCAGCTTTTTAGCCTCATCGTGAGAGTTTAGGGTTAATTTTTTCATGCTTCACTCACGAAAGGGTAGGTATCGCTGCAGCCGCGTATTTCAGCTTGGGGGACGCGACCAGTGACAAGAAAATATTTTCCTTTGCGCCCACAGGGGCAGTCGTCAATGCC
Organism: Chlamydiota bacterium; assembly: GCA_013287645.1. GTDB lineage: Bacteria > Chlamydiota > Chlamydiia > Chlamydiales > JABDDJ01 > JABDDJ01. The sequence continues at coordinate 11,270 of JABDDJ010000036.1, forward strand.
TAAGAGGATTCCTAAATCTTCGGTGAGAAGTGAGTGCCCTGGATAGCTGGTGGGGAGTGCACTCAACACTTGGATGACTCCAGATTCATTGATAGGGCACTCTTGCCATGTTTTTGGATGGCGTATGATGATATCAGCAAAATGTGGAGGATGAAAATGTCCCTTCTCACATTCAATGAAGACGCTTCCGATCTGTTCGACCATACCGTAGAAGTTATGGCAGCGTTGAATTCCTAGCAATTGAGCAAGTTTTTCTTTGAAATTATCATTGCTGACAGCCTGTTCTTGAAGCTTCTTCCATCCTCCCGTATGCATTAAAATAGCCTCTGGAAGTGTAAATTCATTATCTAAAAGTTTTGATAAAAAATGTTCCCAAATTACAAAGGTAAGGCCAAATAAAAGAATGGGTTGATTTTGATGCTTCTCCAACCACTCTTTAATGCCTTTACGGTCTAACTGCATGTTGTCATCCATAGCATAGAAGACATTACGACCAAATGTGAGCATGCCTACAATGGCAGCGCCCCTTGCACTATAACTATGGCGGTCATGAATAACATGTGGATGGTCTATGACGAGCATGGGAAGTCGTTGCGGCCCCAGGAGTGATGTCATGATATTTGCCAAAGCCATTGTCTGTCTTTGAGCGGTAGGAGAATCTAGATAGATCTTACTGGGATGTGTCGATGTTGTGCCGCTAGATTGCAGCACTTTAAAGATTTCAGCATCAGGGATACTCAGCAGCTTCTGTGTTTTGAATAGGTTAACAGTAAAGTGAGGGATCTCAGAGAGCTTTGTAAAGCCTGTTATCCCTTCATAAAAAAGATCCATTAAGCGCGCATATTTTATGCACTGCTTGCGATGATGGTGTGTCAAAGAGATCAGCCTCTGGAGTAAGCTAGCCTCTTTCTCCTTCTGTGGCATGGAATAGGGATTTGGAACAAATAGGTTATCTGTCATATCAGCTGCTGGTAATCGATTTTTCCCGAAGAGAGTCTGGGCAATTTGGGGATCGAGAGGCAACGAAAGGTTGAAGGATGTAACTCATAAACCTCCACCAGATGTTGTACGCAACGGTCGCAATCCTCTAGAGTTCCTCCCTCTAAATAGATAGTAATCAGTGTATCTGTAGTTGTTACAGCTACAATGCCATACCGGCTTAATTCTTTTTCGATATCGTCCAGATTTATCCTTAATCCATACACTTTAGAGATACGCTTGAGTCGTCCCGAGACAAAGAAAATTCCAGCATCATCGAAATAACCTAAGTCGCCCGTTCTTAAGACGCCATGCAGCTCATCATCTTTGTTTAAGTCTTCAATAGAAGCAGCATAACCAAGCATTACATTGGGTCCTTCGTAGACAAGTTCGCCCTCTTCAAAGGAGGAGGTCATCTCTTTATTATCATTATAAATTTTTAATTTACCATTTGGGATCGCTATTCCAATCGCTTCTGATTTTTCTGGCAAATACTTAGGCGGCAAATAAGCGATTCTTGCCGTAGCCTCAGTTTGTCCATACATTACAAAAAAAGACTTTCCCTTGCTATGCATAAGTTTATGAAATTTAACAACTAATGAACTATCTAAGCGACCTCCAGCTTGTGTTAATGTACGCAACGATGGCAGTGAGAGTTGGTCAAATCCCAGCCGATCCATAATCTTATAGGTATAGGGTACTCCTGCGAGGGATGTGCATTCATACCGTTGAAATATCTCCCAAAGCGGCTTCTGCGCTACACTGCTTTGCGTGACAACGATGGAAGCTCCTGCTAATAGATGTGTATTCAGTACCGAGAGCCCATAAGAATAGTGAAAGGGGAGTGTAGCGATAGCTCTTTCAGAGGAATCAATTTTTAGGTACTCAATAATGGATTTGGCATTGCTTAAAATATTGTTACGACTGAGTCGAATAAGTTTTGGGTTGCCTGTTGTACCAGACGTAGTTAATAAAAGTTGCAGCTTTGCATGTAGCTTGGGTATAGCTTGAGAGCGATTTTTATAGGCTTTAACTGGTTCCCATGGCGAGTCGATTTTATCATATCCTTTCCACGGCGTATCAGAACTATCAAATATATATTGAGGAGAATAGAGCTCTCCTAGCTGTTGCTTAAACGCCTCATGCATATTTGAGTCTAGAAGACAAACAACATGCCCAGCGTTAATTGCTCCTACATAGGTGATGACTTCTTCAATGCGGTTACTACAGAAGATAAAGATAAGCGATCGATGAGGTATAGCGAGAGAACGCATATTTTCTGACGAGCTTTTGAGCTCACCATAAGTGACAACTCGCTCCTCGTCTCCATCGATGAGGGCGGGGGAATTAACAAATTGTTCCAGAGGAAACATTAAATAACCATCCCCCCATCTACTCCCAGCACCTGGCCCGTGACATATTCAGAGAGAGAAGAGGCAAAAAATAAAATCGCATTGGCCACTTCTTTAGGGTTGCCTAAGCGCCCCATCTTGATACTTTGGACAATGTCTTTTGATTGAGTGGCAGTAAGATCTGTTTCTATAAAGCCAGGTGCCACACAGTTCACGCGGATATGGTGTGGAGCAAGCTCTTTTGCAGCTGCTTTGCTCATACCGATCACAGCCGATTTTGTACCTGCATAGACAACTTGTCCAGCAGTTCCCTGAATTCCCAGAATGGATGACAAGTTAATAATTGAACCGCTCTTCTTTCGCATCATGATCTTTGTCGCTGCCTGCATACTGTAGATAAGAGCAATGGCATTTAGATTAAAAGAATCGTGGATGATCTCATCCGAGATCATACCCAATAGAGCCGGCTTCATCACTCCTGCATTATTGACAACGATATCAACCGTTCCGTAGGTGGTTGTAACTTCACGATAGCAGTCCCAGATCTGCTTAGGATCAGAAAAATCAGCTTTAATACAACTCGCGGTGATTCCAAAGTCATCTTTTAAAGTTTTTACCCTAGATTGTAAAAGATCTGAGTCAGAATGGCCATTCAGAATGACGGTAGCACCATTTTCTGCAAAAACTTGCGCCGTGCTCCACCCTATCCCGCGCGAAGAGCCTGTGATCAAAGCAATCTTTCCTTCAAGTAAGGCTTGGGGCATACTTTCTCACAATTTCCACAGCTTTGGGATAAGAGCTCATCGCCAGCATATCATTCGTGTCGATCATAATACTAAACTCTTCTTCAATTGCAGCAATCAGCTGTAAATGGGCGATAGAGTCCCAGCCCGATGATTTGGCAAATTCTAAAGTATTGTATTCCGTACCTGTAGACAGATTTAAAGACCTTTGAAATGCCTGCTGTAATTTCGATTCAAGATTTGATGCATTATTCATAATTATTTCGTTTTAGTATCTTCTAGATGAAATTTGTGTAAAAAGCGACGCACAACTGGAGCAAAGACAATGGCCATGATGACTAGAAATCCAATCCCGCTAAAGAGCGCATATGTTCCAGCAAAAATCTTTCCCTCATCCGTCTGTAAATTAGTGACAGGTCCCATCCCAGACAAAATCATTGCCGCATTAACATACGCGTCAATCCAGCTCATTTTTTCAGTATGATGATACCCCAGCATGCCAATACCTAAGCAGAAAAGGATAATTATCAACCCATAAAATAGATTGCGACCAAATTTTTTAACGAACACCTTTGTTGGGATGAGAGGACGAGGTTGTGTATCATTCATAATAAAGTTCCTTGTAAAACCACGATAGCAATTGAAAAATATATGATCAACCCCGTGACATCCACAAGTGTAGCCACAAATGGAGTTGATGAGACGGCAGGATCAAATCCGCAGCGCTTTAATATTATGGGTAGCATAGAACCGATGATAGTTCCCCAGAGGACTACTCCAATGAGGGCTAAAAAAACAGTGATGGCGATAAGTAACCAATGAGCTCCATAGATATTTGAAAATTGACTCCAGAGCGAAACTCGAAAAAATCCGATCACCCCTAACACAGTACCTAGCAATAGCCCTGAAAACACTTCACGACGCATGATTTTCCACCAGTCTCTCAATTTTACTTCGTCAAGAGCTAATGCTCTGATGACAAGTGTAGATGCTTGTGAACCTGCGTTACCACCGCTAGAGATAATTAAAGGGACAAAAAGGGCCAAAACGACTGCTTTAGAAATCTCGTCCTGAAAGTAACCCATAGCAGATGCTGTCAACATTTCACCTAAAAATAGAATGATCAACCAGCCGATTCTTTTTCGTATCAGCTGAAAAAAAGGGGTCTGCATGTACGTTTCGGATAGGCCTTCCACACCACCAATCATGTGGATGTCTTCGGTATCTTCTTCCACTGCAATGTCGATAATGTCGTCGATGGTGACAATGCCTAGAAGGACTTTATTGGCGTCTATTACCGGAAGAGCCACGCGATCATATCTTCTAAAAATTTTAATTGCTTTTTCCTCATCATCATCTACATTCAGAGCCACAAATTTATAGTCGGCTAAATCACTGACTTTTGTTGTTAAAGAAGCAAACAAAAACTGGCGAATCCTAAAGTCATCGATAAGAACACCCTGGTCATCCACAGCGTAAATCACATTGACAGTTTCTGTGTCCCGCCCGTTAGTGCGGATGAAATCAAGAACTTCTTTGACAGTCCAGTCCATCTTGATAGAGATGTAGTCTGGTGTCATCAAACGACCGACACTATATTCTGGATAGCCAAGTAGCTTGAGCGAAAGTGTTTTTTCAGCAGGAGATAAATATTTTAAAAGTTGAGTAACTTGATCGCTAGGAAGTTCTTCTAAAAATGAAGTACGATCGTCAGGAGAAAGCGCATTAAGTAGAAAGGCTTTTTGCTCCGTAGGAAGAGCGTGCAGTAGGTGTTTTTGAATTTTAAAGGGAAGATATTCAAAGACAGTGACAGCTTTTTCAGGAGAAAGCGCATTAAAAATTAAAATTTGTTCTTTATCGTCTTTAGATTCGATTAAATCAGCAAGCTCAACCGGGGAAGCTAAGTTAAGCTGCTTAGAAATTTCCCAAATATTCTCTAGATGAATAGGTAGATTCTGAAGATTGCCATTTTTTTGCGCCATAATACATCCGACTCATCCGCATAGACTTATCTTCCTAATACTCAATTTTTTAATTTATTACCAATTTTTAGATGAGTTTGGAGGCTTATATTTAAAGAGCCAAAATCGCCAGTAATTTTTCTTTGATAGAAGGCAATTCACGTTGTACAACTTTCCAAGTCAGTGCTAAGTCGATGTCAAAATACTCATGAATTAATATATCTCGCATGCCTGCCATTTGCTTCCATGGAATATTAGGATGCTTATCCTTAAAAAAGATAGCTATGTTTTTCACTGCCTCGCCTATAATCTCAAGACGTCTAATAATAGCATCCTGCATAGCATGGTCTGTGTTAAATTGTTCTTCTGTCAGATGTCGGGAATAATTTTCGATATGTTGGATGGACTCTAAAATATGTTCGATAAAAATTTTTGGATCCTTCTTCACAAAATCACGACCTGTTCTGCTAGAATTTGATCACGCAATCTCCAATAGATCGAATTATAGGTGACAATATCCACTTTACGTCCTAATACTTCTTCTAATTCAGACTTTAGATCAACTAGGTCGAAAAGACTTTTATCTTTTGTTTTAAACTCGATGAGAAGGTCTATATCACTGTTGGATTTAGGGTTACCGTGTGCAAAAGATCCGAAAATTGAAGCTCGCTTCACAGCATGCTGTTTTAAAATGGGCAAAGCTTTCTTTTTTATGCCTGGAATTGACTCTACTGGCTTCATCTTTCCTCAAACATCAAATTCGTATATTAAGCTTTGTCTAATAGTATCACTAACGCAAATTTTACCCATTTTACAAAATTTTTTAATTTATTACCAATTTGACGGTTTTAACGAGCGGACATTCACGGACTTTTATGGACTGCTATGGACGTTCAAATTTATCACCCCAGTCGAGTTTACGGGCTTGTTTGTAGGTTTCTGGGGTACGCTTAGAGACGATTTCTTGTTTGAGGCCTTGGTCTGTGCAGAGCGTCAATGAAATATGTCCTGAATGTTTCTGTGGATGGCGCAGGACTCTACTTGAAGGTAATTCAGTTGGCATTTTGGAAAATACAAGGTAAGAAAATTTTTCATCTTCATATCCCAATGCCCCCTTCTTAATACGCCGATGCAGTGATGAGCGCTCTACTCTCTCCGAAAAATGGCACCAATCTCCTCCGCTCATAGGACACTCAAGCGCATGCGGACAAGGTGCGACCATATGAGCCTTCATGGCAATTAACTGGCTGCGAATAGACCTTATACGCTCAAATCCCAAAGGTGTTCCTGGCTCAATAACCACAAGATACTGTCGGGTTAAATTCCAGCATTTCTCTATTAGTCCAGGAATAGAAGAGGGCGTTAACTCTCCTACAGAGTAGGATAGTATAACTATATCATGCGGAATCTCGATTTTGAGCTGTTCCATATCCTGCTGTAGCCACTCTGCATTGCTATAGGGGCTATCTTGAGCTAATCTCTTTCCTAAAGAGATAAGCAAGGGATCATTTTCTATCAGCGTCATTTGTTTGAGCTGAGAAAAGTGATCTCCTGCTGCCCACATGGCAGTGCCAGGACCAGCTCCTAAGTCCAAAAGTGTTTCCACAGTATCTAAAGGAATTTCTTGAAGAACTCGTTGGATAACTGCATAGGTGGCTGGTAAGCGCGCCAGTAGATAGGCACAGCGCTCAGCTTCGGTGGTCATAAAAGATCTGTTTTTAGCACGTTCGCGGTACTTTTGCGTTAGCTCTTCGCGTGCATCGGAAACTTCTTGCAAGGAATAGCGGCTAGCCTCTTTCTCGATGGCTTTTTGTAGGGTTTCAGGAAGGTTCATGTTAAAGAAATAAGGCCTTTGTCTTTCCAGAGTTGGAGATAATTATAGACTTCCTCAAAGGGGAGCTGTATTTGATCAGCAAGAGTATTGACACATGTGAATTGAGGCAATAGAGGCATCTCGTCCATCAGGCTACGTAACTTCATCGTAGACTCTGAAGGAAGGGCACTAAACGCTGGCTGGCCTGGATCAATATATAGATTATAGTTGGGATGTGCCAAAGAGTAGACACCCTCAAAGTGTTTTTCCATCATGATTTTTTTATCTAGTTCAAGCACGGTCTGATAGAGCAACTCAACGGTCTCTTCCAGGATTTGTCGATCAATAATTGAGGGATTATCTTTATCGGAGTGGTATTCTGGATAGGGGTAGCGGGACAAGCTGCACATAGGTATCTGAAAGCTCTCCCAAACGACTTCGTCATTACAAATAACGCTTCTAAAAGGACCTGTGCGATAATTTAAGGAACTCTTCTTTAATACTTGCTCAAGAGTATGCTCCAAACAGCTTTTTCCTAAACGGCTATACTGTAACGCTAAAGGAGTTTTAGTTCCCAGCATCTCTAGAAAGCACGACTCTATAATGGGTGGGCCTTTAGAATAAGTTTTGTCAAAATAGAAGACCGATCCTAAAATTTCTTGAACTAGCACTAACCTGTAGGTGAATTTTGTCTCTATCTGCGAGAGGCGATGCAGCAAATCAACGCCTACAGCGACCCCCGCTAAATCATCGTTAGCCATGCCAGGATGGTCTAAATGAGCTACAAAGGCAAAACCAAAAGGATATTGGCCTTCTTTAACATATTCTGCGACCTTTAAATAGCCTTCAGACTCCTTTGCATCTATTTCGACCTCATACTGACCCTCTTGGAGAGAATCGTAAAAATTTTGCGGGACACAAAATCCCCAATCGCGGTCCCATGGGCGGTAATGTTGACGAAAATGATAAGGAATGTTGTTAGGATCGCGTCGGTCATAGAAAAGATGTTTTCTTAACTCATCTCTTGAAACAGAATCTTTAACGGTTCTAGATAAGCCTATGATCTTCAGAGGATGGTCGACTTCATAAATAGTTTTACCCTCAAAACGAATAATACCTTTAACAAGATCCCATTTTGGAGGAATTTCCCATCCTTTATGGGGCACATTGGAGCGGTATTCATGTATTTTAAAAGGTAAATATTTTTTTAAAATTTCCAAGCTAGCATCATAATCTGATGAACAGAATATGCGATTCAATCTCCAAAGCTTTTCGATAACACTATAGGCTAGCTGCGGCATCTTCATTACCCGTTTTCGCTAATACTAACTTTTTTCTTTCGTAAAGTATAGTAGTTAGCAGCACGACGGCTGTAATTCCCACGATTAAGACAACAATGGGGTAGATTGTCCCATTATAAGCCATACTACCTATCGCGACGATCACCGCTGTAAGTAATAAACGCGCGCTCTGCAATATACTTGAAGTGACTCCCTTGATCTCGGGCAAGATTTCCATTCCCTCTGGAAAATAGACCCCTTGTGACCAGTTAGCACCAAACGTATAAAACAGCGTGGTTCCGGTTAGAAGATAAGGGTTTTCTGGAGCAATAAGCGCCACAATCCCCAACGAAACAGCCCCAATCACCAGCGAAGCTGTTCCTACAACCTTCATTGTCGGAATTCCCCATAACTTGATCGCCTTACTGCAGGACAAGCTACCTATCAGCCAGGCAGAGAGAATTGCGACTTGAAAATAGGGCAAGGATAGCTTTTCGACGCCAAATTCAAGCACAAATAGGATAGAAATCCCTGAAAGAAAAACCAGATAAGCTGCAAAAGGAAGGCATACAATGATAATCGTTTGCCAGAAGGGTACGCTTGTTAAAGCCATTTTAAAGTCGTTAAGGATTTTTTTAGTGTGAAATGCCTTCCGCTTTTCTTTTGGCAAGGTCTCGTCAAAGAAGAAAATGAATACAAATAAACTAATTAATACCAACAGAGCGATAGCAATGAAATTTGAGCGAAAACCAAATGTATGGTTGAGATACCCCCCGATTAAAGGAGCCGCAGCCATGATAAACGGGAAGATAGAATTTATAGTACTTAGCGCCTTTACAGCTTTTTCAGCTTTAAATACGTCAAAAAAGCAGGCAGTTCCCAAGGTTAAGCAGCCACCGCTTCCAAGTCCCTGAAGAAGGCGTCCAAAGAGCATCCATTGAAAACTCTCGGCAATGATAGTGATAATACTGCCCAAGAAGAACAAGCCAAGCGCCACCATCATCGGTTTTCTACGGCCAAACGAATCGGAGACAGGCCCATACAAAGGACAAACAAAAAAGATTCCTATGAAGTTCCAAGTGAGAAGACTTTGAATCTGCTCTTCGGAAACGGAAAAATAACTCATCATATCTATAAATGCTGGCAGATAGATATCTGTTTCAATACCCACAGCAATAAATATGATAATTGTTAGTATGATGTATTTAATTTCGTTCATGGTGAAAAAATTTTATCTGAAAAACATTATTTTTTGCAATTAACAATATTAACCTGAGTTTTGGTTTTTTTCAATTTTTGGGCTGCGTCAAAGGTTGAAAAAAACCAAAACTCAGGTTATTACACGATAAAGTTTTAGATTGCCTTCAGATTGAGTTATATAGGACTTAGATAGCTACGCCCAATTCGATCGATTACAACAAGAAGTTAATGAGCATAGCTGTACATGAGTTTAGCTAAAGTCTTAACTGTAGGATTTCTGTGTTTTAAAGCAGAATATACGGTTTGTCTATGCAAGTCATTAGATTGAGATAGCTTTGTTTTATTCACGGCTTCAAGATAAATAGCAATGACCTCCATGACGCCTTCAGGATCATTATTTTCTAAACACTCTACGATAGCTTTTCCGATATTTTCGGGATTTGTAAGATAATCTGAAGGATTATGTTCTTTGCCAATTCCTTCAAAATCCTCAAGACGTAAGACCACCTCGTTTTTTTGCTTTATCTTTGGCCTTCTCGATAATGTTTTTCGCCTTTTTGATATCACTGTTTTGACCATTTTTACCCCCTCCTAGCAACAAAATTACATTATTCACAGGAATGATTGTATAGTAAATACGTCTTCCATCATTAAATTTTAACTCTATTAGACCGTCATCAAGGTCTCGAATATGTCCAAAATAACCCTCTTTTACTTTATCTAGTCTTTTTTCAATTTGAAGCCTAGATTTTTCAGTCTGTGTCTGAAGCCATTCTTCATATTGGGGCATTGGAAAAATCGAATAAATCACTCTCACCTCTTATTGATCATTGTATGATATACCATACAATTTACGCAAGAGGAACAAAAACGCTTCCAGGTTTTCCAGCAACAAACACTTCCCGAAAATCATGCATTTAAATAACTTACCCATGCGTAAATTAATGTATTTTTCGGAGGTTGATCATGACGACTGTAGAAAGCAACGGTGCAATCAGGTTCCCAGAAGTTAATCCTCGCATTAACTATTATCAAACGGCAACAGATACTGTTTCAAAATTATATGACTTAAAAAATCTCTATTTTCCTTCAGGAAAAACGATTTCTAAAGTCGAAGTTGAAGAGGGATGTTCCATTTATGTAGAAGAGTCTGGAAATCCCCACGGCATTCCCGTTGTCTTTGTTCACGGAGGTCCAGGCATTGAAGCAAAGGGTGATGGTTGGTTTAATCCTGACTTATACCGCATTATCGTCTTTCAACAGCGTGGAACGGTGCATTGTCAGCCTTCAGCCGCTGATATTCATACTGACGCATCAATATTTAAGGATGTGACTATCCAAACGCTTGCAGAAGACATGGAAGTGTTAAGAAAAAAATTAAATATTGATAAGTGGCTCGTGTTTGGAGGTTCTTGGGGCTCAACGCTTTCTCTCTTCTATGCCCAAAATTATCCTATTAGTTGTTCTGGGCTTGTATTAAGAGGCGTCTATTTAGGCACAGATGAAGAAAACCGCAGCTTTTTTTGTGATAAAGATCTAAGAGAAAGGCTTCAAGATCATTGGAATCCAAAAGCATTGGAAGAGATGGCCAACTATGCAAAAGAGCAGGGTTGTACAATAGATATGAACGACCATCGCACACTTTATAGCGCATATAGAGAGCTTGTCGTTGATAAAAACGATCTCGTCGCAGCCCGCAAGTGGGTAGCTTATGAAAATTACATCGATAACCCTTCCAACGAGCAACTCTTTTCCGCTGTACTATGTAGAAATAGTAGAGTTGGATTATTACCTGAAGATCGCTGCAAAGCAGTTTGGGAGACATTGATGTTCGACAGCGTAGCTAAAACAATCAATTTACTAAACAAAGAGCGCATGGATAATTTAAAAGGCATGCCTATCCAAATTGTTCAAGGGGCTTTAGATACACTCTGTCCAAAAGAGATCGCGCAAAAATTAGTGAGCGAACTATCGGCTGCAGGAAGTAAAGTGACTTTTAACGAAGTGGAACATGGAGCACATACACCCTATAGCCCAGAGATGACTGATGCGCTCGTACGAGCCACAGACAATTTTGCAGAACTATTGAAGAATAAAATCAACTAGTACAGGCATGTGGTCAGAAGGAAAATGTCCTTCGATGGTGGCCTGTTGAACAGCGTGCATAAGAACTGTCACGCCTTTCGAAATGTAAATGTGGTCTAGAATCACACCTGGAGTTCCTATGCCCTTAAAAGGCGTAGGATCTTCTCCCTCATTTGTGAAGGTTGAGATAGGTCCCAAATGGCCCAACAGAGACTGTTCTTGCGAAGCTTTTAATGGGCCGCTGGTTAAAATACGGTGGATATAATCTCCATCATAAAAGGGGAGTTTGTCTAGATCCAGGCGATTAGGAAACGTATTGAGATCTCCTGTAAGAATCACAGGTATTTTTGGATTGATTTTCTTTACCATCTCTGCAATGTAACGTGCCTGAAAGTCTCTTTTGTTTATATTTGAGAAGGCTAAATGTGTATTATATACCACTAATTCACGGCCTGTTTTCAAGTCTTTCAAAAATAGCGATGTTAATGATTCTGAACTAATAGTCTCTGTAGTTGTCATGTACAAGAGATCGTGTCCAATTAGTTTAAAGCGGTCTTTTCGGTAAAAAATGCCATTGAGTTCACCATCTTTGCATTCTCTTGCATAAAACTCATAGTCTGACATGTAGGGAGAGAGATCTTTGAACTGATGCTTATAGAGCTCTTGAACGCCAATAATATCGGGTTTGCTATCAAGGATCATTTCCACAATGCGTGGTAGACGCGCTGGCCAACGGTTCACTTCTTCCAGGTTATGATCATAAAGGTCAAATAGTACGTTATAACTCATCAGACGTATACGCTGATCTTTATGCTTTAAGGCTTGGACGATTTCTTGGTATTGTGTGGAAGAATACTTACTTTTAGGAAGGTTTTCGATCTGTTCAAACTGTTCCATCAAGGGAACTACGGAGTTTTCAATAGCTCCTAACTCAACAAATAAAGCTGCAGCGAAGAAAACAAAATAAAATAATTTATTTAATATAGTCATTTTATGCTAACCCCGCCATTTTCATTACACATTCAATTCCTTTAGCCGATTCTTTAGGATGCAACAATAAGACTTCATAAATTTTTCCTAAGGCAACAACGCCAGCTGCCTTTGGATGATTGTAAGCTGCCTTTGCAACCGTAGCTGTGAAATTAAAATTCTTTTGTACGAATTGACCCAAAAGTGAAATCCCCAGACTGAGTTGACCTAATACAGAATTTTCCCACTCTTTTTGAAGTTCTTTCGCTTTTCTAATCCTTTTTCTTACAATATAGCCTCTATAAACTGGTTGAATTTTCGTGGCAGCTGCATCCCGAATATTATTAACAATATTATCGTGATATGAGTGATCTAACCATTTGATAAAAAATGTGATGGCTAATATAGGAGTAGCAGTTAGAGCTACGAGGGTCCAAAAGCATTTCTTATAACCTTTTGCTTCTAGAGGATCTACTGTAATTTTTAGTGGGCTTTCGCTAAGAACATGGATCTCTTTACCGCCCAATACTTTATAAATAGGTGTATTAATATAATCGATATGGCGCTGGAATTTAGTTTTTTCCGCCCATTCATAAGACAATAGTAAATGAGATTGATTAACAAAAGAATAATCTACTTTCAGCATAATATAACCACATTAAATAAACATCATATACTATTTTAAGATAAAAATCAAGAGGTTTATTTATAACGGATTAGCTCATCCTTTACTTTTTTGAGATCATTTTCCTTTCCATCAAGATATTTAATGATTTTTTTAATTTCTTTAAGAGCATTTAATCTTTTTTTTGATTTTGAAAATAAATTTGCTATCTTAATTGCTCGATCTATTTGTTTATTGCATGCGTAATAGCGTACGTCGCATAATTGATTTACCTCCTCTTGTTTTTCATCAAATGCCTCGGGAAACTTAGAATGCAATTTTTGCGAGTTTTCCAGCTCTTCATTTTCCAAAAAATACTCATTTAGATCTCTAACGCAACCATATTGAATTTTACGAAAATCTATCTCTAAAGCTTCGAAAGCTGCAGCACTGTTTTTAGCACCTTTTGTTGCCCATATAAATCTGCTTAAAGTTGGAATTGTTTCGAAACTATCGAAATCAATATAATTACGCATAATCTCCAGAGGTCGATCAAATTTCTGTAGCATTAAGTATCTATCCATTATTTTAAAAGCAAGATTAGATTGGTCCCAACTATTTCGGACCATATTTATCAGTATTTCTTCAGCTTTAAGTAAATTATCATTTTTAAGAAATTCTAAGGCAATCGGATAACATTTATCATAAAATGAGTAATACAAAAGACTCTTTCTAAATGTTATTTTTATAGACTCAATGGCATTATCTAATGTGCTCATTCCTATACGGCTCAACATTATATGAGCATGTATAGCATGTTCAGGATTCTTTTTTGTAAAGGTAAGAAAATTGTTTATTAGACTAAATGCTTTTACTTGAGTTACATCTTTATTATTATTATTATTATTATCTAAAATTTTATTATAAAAAACTACCCATAATGAAGTATCTTCAGAAGAACTCATAAATTTCTTACAAGCTAACCCTGCATTGATTAAATCTCTAGGGTCGTTGAGATAAGAAAAAATATGAAGAAGCAGTTCATGCGGTAAGTTTTCAACTTTTTGAGCAACAGTATCATTAAAAAATAGATCAGTAATATCTGAAAAATAATCTTCTGGACCTAAAGGACTCATTA
>JABDDJ010000037.1 GCA_013287645.1 Chlamydiota bacterium
TATTCTGTACCTTCATTTCCAGGCATACCATCAGATGTTTTGAAAGAATTACTTGCTCTTCAAAATAATGACGATAGGGTTTTGGAAGCTTACCCTGTTTTAATTAAATATGCTGATTTATTGAAGGATCCTACTAGAGGGCATTTATTTACGGCCTATTTCCATTCGCTTTTGCTTAGAGATAATCAGATTAATCAGCTGGCTGACTCTAATCCTTTTTTTCTTCAACAATTTTCCGACTACATGTCAGAAGCTATTAATAAAGCAATGGTTCTTGGAGATTTTGAGAAGGCAGAAAAACTGACGCGTTTGGTGAGCGCTGTTTGTGTTCGTTTACAATATGACCCAAAAAACATGTTGATGGACTAAAAGAAATGCAGGCTGTGATTAATAAATCATATACTGCATCCAAGAGTGCAGAACATCGGCTACTTTTACAAGCACATCAAGTATCTAGCGACAAGTCTCAAAGCGTTTTAACTTTGAACAAGCAGCTTTTAGTTGACATTCAAAAATATCGACAAATGGCAGATAACGATTCCACTCTACAAAGTCATGAGAAGCAGGCTGTCGAACAGTATATTTATATGGCGATGCAGACTCTTCAAATGAATCTTACAAAGTCCGTAGGCCCTTCTCTTGATGAACTAGGCCTAAAAGAATATACGTATGACCCTAATAAAAATGAACTAAAGAAAATTTCAAATCAGCAAGTGTTTTCAATAGATTTAACAACGGGTAGTACTTGGATAAATGGAAAGAGAACAACGCGCTTACCGGAAACGATTGCAAACCAAGAAAATTTAAAATCCTTTTTCAAAGCTCTAGAAAAACAAAATATACAGATAAACACTGATCTTCCTTATACCGTGGAGGTAAAAACTGTTGATAATCCTAAGACAAGGCAAAGAGAAACAATAATGGTATATTCACAGCAAGCTGTCGATGAGACGGGCAAAGCACATGATCTGTCTATTGCTATGGAAGAAGATGGAACAAGCCATTTTTACCTAAAAACACCTGAAGGAAAATTAGAGGAATATCTCCCTGCTGCGGAAGCAAAGGCGCTTGAATTGGGCTTTAATTATAAAGCTTTAAAGGCTGCTACAAAGGCAGTATTGTCAGTAAATCGAGAAGCTATTGTTCCTACTGTCGAAGGGATGAAACTCTTCCAATATTGCGATTGTTGGAAGTCGGAAGAGGGTACACTATTCGCCAAGCAGAATGGCAAGACTTTATTTACAGCTCAACTTTCTTCTAACCAGAAGCTTACTCATTGGCGGGATGTTGACAATCGTCCCATACTTCAAGGATGGAAAGATTATCCTTTAGGGGTCTTGTTTAGCCGTATAGAAGATCCTAGCTACATTTTAATGTCGGCAACGCATGGTGAAATAGATCATGTTTCCATGCCTCGCCTTGGAATGACTTTTGTTAAAGATATTAAAACACAACGTTGGATTTTAGAAGGCAGCGAGCCAAAACTCTTTCTCAGCTCCAACCAGCGCATGGGTGATCTTCCTTTAATTCATAACAGCCATGCTACTTATCAGCCCATTTTCGGTCCTGCTTTTAGCCATTATCTTCTGTTAGAAAATGAGAAGGGAGAACCCTTTGTGGGAATGCCACATGAAACATTTACTGTTCAACCAGGCAAAAGCAAGGATGTGCGTCATTTGAAAGCTGCATTGGCTTCTGATGATCCTCAAAAAAGTTTTCATTTATATAGCATCACTGCAGATGGACTGAAAAGCACGAAGAGAGGAAATGCAGATATCGCTTATTTAGGGTATTTATTTGCATTACAAGGACAAAATGAACAAGCCTTAAAAGTACTGCGCAATATAGACACAACAAGATCTTTTGATGCCGATACAACACTGATATTAAAAAACATTTCAGACATTCAACAGTATGTTGTTACCAAGCAAGATCAAAAAGAAACCACAAGATCAAAGTTGGCTATTGAAAAAAATAAAGAACTAAATTTTATCCAGAGCTATGTCACTCTTCTGCAAGCAAGAACTGAACATCCTTTATCCATTCATACAATGCAAGTTTTACAATTAAAGGCCCTAAATCTTCTAAGTCAGAATGAGCTACTATTGCTTGATGAATTTGTGTTTCTGACGCAAATATCCCCCCCTATACCAAGTCAAGAAGATATAAATTCAAAAATAGAAAGCCATAACAATTGGTTGAGGTTACGTATTGATGTTTTAAAAACAATGACAGAGCGAGATAAAACAACCTCGGAGGATAATTCTAAGAAGATTTTATTAACTGAATCTACAGAGGTTATTCCATCTAAATTCGAAGAAGTATTAACTTTGTCTGAGGATAGCGCCAAAACAGAGAATCCAAGGTTGTCGCCTCTTGAGTTAGGTGATGAGTATGCTGCAGAAATACTGTCTGAATTAAATGTAAGCTTGGATGAATATAATCAAGATGTTTCTACAGAAAAAGTATGGACAATAGAATCAAGTAATTTATCAAAAGTTAAGGAAAATGTTCAAAAAGAGTCATCTATTATTTCTGATCAAAAAAATAAAGCTAGAAAAGCTATTTTAGGCTTAATCAAAAAGGACGAAAAAGTTACGGATGATGTTCAAAAACTTCTAGATAAAATGCATGCAAAGAAAGGATACGAGGAGGCTATTTTATTTGATATGGCTCTAAAAGCATATGTCGATAATGATGAGAGCTTGGTATCTGATTTCGATAACTTTAAAAAAGAAATGTCTAAATATCTAACTCTTTCAACAGAATTACAACAACTCGAAAAAGCCGATAAAGCTCTGAATGAAATTTCCGATAATGATCCTCGATTTGAAGCTAAGGCTGCGCAAGCTGCCGAAATTTTAACACAGAAACGGCATTATGATTTAGCACATCCCAATGCATCTAGCTTTTTAATTTTAGAGTATCAATTGGGTGTTATCCTCCGCAAAAGCCAAGTAGAGGTCATAGAGGCTCTATTAAAGAATCCTTCGATATTTAAGCAAGAGATTGCTGGAGGGGGTAAAACAACGGTTATTCGTAATGTGATCAGTGAGCTCACCGCCAATGGCAAAGCATTGGCTACAGTAAGTACTCTCGATCCTATGCGAGAGGAGCATGGCTCACTCTTTTCGAAAACAAATTTAGAAGCTTATCATAAAAGAGTTTTTGAATTTAAATTCAGTCGAAATTCTCCTTCAGATCTGAATGCATTACTGCAGTTAGAAAATAAGTTTCTCTCTTCTATTCAGCAGAAACACAGAGTAGACATGGCACGTGGAGATATGCAAGCTTTCATTATTAAAAGAAATGAAAAGTTAGAAGAGATTTTTCAGCTTGACCAAACCCTTGATAAGACCCCAGAAATAATTCAAAAAATAAATGCACTACAGGCTGAAGTTGATGTCATGGATGACATTCTTTCCATAACTTCAGAATATATGCATGTCCTCAGCGATGAACTCGATAAAGATACTGATCCCAATATCGAAAAAAATTCAGCTTATGGACAAAAAATGTCTCTGGATGCACAAGAGCTTACCGCTGCTAAAAAGGTATTTGAAGGAATTTTTAATAAAAAATATTTTGAAAAAATCAAATCTTCACTCCTTGTAGCAGAAGCTCCACCTGTTTCTCCAAAAGAAGCTCGCTTAGCTGCAAGGGAGTATGCAAAAGAAATATTTGATAACTATTTTGTAGCAGAAGACGATAAAGAAATATTTGTAAATTATCTAACGGAAAGTAATGCATTAGGAGAACCTCTTTCTCAAGAAGATGTCAAAGCCTTAGAAAAAAATCCCTTTATTCTCACACTTAATGCAAAAATTCTGTCAGGAGACCCAAAATTCCAAGAAATCGGTTTTCTCCATCGCTTCTTAGCAGATCAATTACCCAATGCATTAAACATGAAGGGTGGCGTTAATTTTGGACGATCCTTTGATGGTGTATTTGTGAAGCCTTTTGAAGGCAGCGACCGCCCTAGATACGATGCCGACTTTAGTAACACACACGAAATTATCTGGTTTACTACTCTCGAGTATTTCCGTAAGGAAGGGGGACTAAGTCCTGCTCAAATCGCGCAGTTTCATACAATACAACTAGAAAAAGCCTATGCTGAAATAGACAATGCCAATCCTCCCATCCTCCTCGACCAAACAGAAACTGCTAAAAAGTTTTTAGCTTTATCAGGAATCGAACTTTCTAAATTTGAAAAGGAACACTATCAAGAATTCAAAGCTAAATTTGATACTCCAGATGCCCTTCTAGACTTTATTTATAGTGCCATTTTACCGGAATTTCGCTTTTCTGAAGAAAAAATTATCAGTGATGCCACAGATGTTCCTTTCTTTGTTGCAACTTATGGAGGAGCTTCCGGAACGGATGGAGCCAAACATTCTTTGCCAGATAATGTAGACGTTTCTGCCGTAGCCAGCCGAGGAGTACATGGAAAAGTCCTTCATGCCCTCCTGACTACTGCTCGTCATGAAGCACCCTTCTTATACTCCAAAGGAGGTGCAGACGACACTTTGAAACTCTTAGCAGAAAACTTGAAAGGAGGAGATTCCGTTTCAGATGTAGGGATTTCTTTTCCGGGAATATCAGCCTTAGATATCGCTAAAAAACTACAAGAAAATCTTAAGAGACAAGGTAAAGAAAAATTAGCCATCCAATTTATGGATAGGTCTGATCGTTGGAAAATTCTTCATCCTGACAATACCATTACAGATGGAGAGAGCTTTCGCGGAGATAGAAAGCAATTAGTCACCCTATTTGACGATGTGCATACCCGAGGTATTGAAAGACCCTCTGCTGATGACGTAACAATTTATGTCACAGTTTCTCATGACACAACCTGGACCAATTTTGAACAAGGTGTAATGCGAGAAAGAGGCGTTACAAAAGGAAAAGCAAAGGTACAGTATATCCTTCCAGAATCTATGAAAAGTACGATCGACGTTGAAGATAAACTCATTGGTCATTTAGCAATGAATGAAGCTGCAGCTTTTCGAAAAACCAATTATAAAGCAGAAATGATCCGCATCAAAGCAGTCGCTCGTCATGGAGTCTACAAAGCCTTTGACCAAATTAATAATAGTCAGTTGACACAAGAAGAAAAACGCCAGCTGCGACTTGAACTGTATAAATTATCTAGGAAGCTTCTTATTCTACCTTCTACTTCAAGCGCAGAGGAGGCTGCTGCCCTACATGGAGAAATAGATGTCGAAGAGCAATTAAAGTTAGTTATTCAAAAACAAAATGAAATACTTGATAAAATTGTTGAAAACCTGCCTCCAAATTCCCCAGAAGAAGTGATGATGGAGCTAGTCTCAGCACAGAGCTTCTTGGACGAAAAAGAAAGGAGCCTTACAGAAAGAAAAAAATACTATCCTGAAAAAGTGGGCGTCTCTACAAGTCTAGGTGCCTTACAACAGAGTGAGCAGGTACAACAACAGAAACAACAGCAGCAACAACAACAGCAGCAGCAGCAGCAACAACAGCAACAGCAACAACAGCAATCAATGGAGGCCAACCAGAGAAGATTTTTTTATCAACCTTTATCCCTTGAGAATATTCAAAATGCATTTTTTAACGATACATTACCAGCAATCGAAGGAGATATTAAGACGTATCAGTATGTTTCTAGCAACCTTTTTGGAGCTATCATTGCTCAACCCAATCTGATTAATCATGGACTCACAGAAGTTTTAGATCATACACAAGAAATCGATCTAATGGTTCACCGCACTCTCTTTATCATCGACGAGGTAAACAACAAAATTGTTCAATTAATTCTTTCACATCACGATAGCAAGCAATTTACTCCAGAAAAGTTGGTTTCTCGTGGATTCTATTGCTTTAACTATAACTATACAAATGGTCAAATCGATCGAGGATATGAATCTCCTGTTTTAGAATCAAATCCAGAATTTAAAAAGGCCTTTAATAAATCAGTTCTTTATACCAGATTATGTAACGGGGAAATAGATTATAAAAAAGAGGATAGCGAAACAATAAAAGAAATTTTAGCTTCGACAGGAAAAACTAAAGAGGAACTTTTAGCCAATTTTTCTGCA
Organism: Chlamydiota bacterium; assembly: GCA_013287645.1. Lineage (GTDB taxonomy): Bacteria > Chlamydiota > Chlamydiia > Chlamydiales > JABDDJ01 > JABDDJ01. The sequence goes on from JABDDJ010000037.1 coordinate 6,075, forward strand.
CTTATTGCTAGAGCGCGTCCCAGCCTCATCCCTCGCTTTAATGAAAGTTCACTAGTGTCAATCATCAATTCTATCCAAGATACATAAATTCTGTAGAGCCGCGAACGCGGCAAAAGCATGTAGCCACAGGCGTGAGCCTGTGGAAAAAGCAGAAATTAAACATGAGCCGCGCTAGCGTCGACAGGAAAAGGCTTACAGGCACATAAACTAAATTTACATATCTGTCGCCGCTAGCACGGCTTCGTTTTTGATTGCATTTGCCCACAGGCTCACGCCTGTGGCTACATGCTTTTGCCGCATTCGCGGCTTTACACCTTTCAGGTGTGAGTTGATAAGATATTTAACAAGATAGGGGAGGGGTGTTTTATTTTTCTGGCTCTGTCGTAAATCTTTTTTGCTAATCTAGCTGTCAAGCGATTACTTGCAGCTAGGGTCTCTGGCGGGTTGATATCTCCACTTATTTGTAGGCCTGTTGCATTGGAGTTTTCTCGTGTGTTATTTCTGCTAGCGGATGCTTGTGCTACTATACGTGCAATCTCTTTCTGGATTCCATTGGGTAGTTTATAGCTATATTTTTTTATCAGGAGTCGCAAGATTCTTAACTCTTCGATAAGATTGTTTACCCTACCTGTTCGATCTTCAGCACTTTTGCAGCCTTTGCTGACAGGTTTTTTCATTTTGTTGTTCAGATCCAAATAGATCGTTTGTAGGCTCATCAGGGTCTCTTTTTGACTTGTTTTATCATTGTAGAAGAGATCAAGTGCTTGAAAATAGGAGCCATATGTCTCTGAGACAGCATGATCTATTTTAGAGGATTCGCTTCTGATCTTAAGTTCTAGATTTGCTACTTTTTTGTATGCCTCTTTCTTAGCTGCAGAGAGTTCCACATAAGCTTTAGTAAAATGTTTCTCCAACTCTGCAATTTCTTTTTGACACTGCGCGATTTCTGCTTTGCCTTTATTTGTTTTAATATACTGGTCGTGCAATTTTTCTAATTTGTCATATTTTTGATTCAATTTTGTGCGGTAGTTGTCTTCAAGTGATTTAATTTGCTTTTTTGCTTTCTGTACTCGAGGTGTATTCCAGGCTTCTTTAAGTTGATTTTGTAGTTGATATAAATGGGCATTGGACATGGCAGTTGTGTTAAAATATGTCATGCAGTCGTCGTTAAACTCTTCAAAACCTCTAGCATTAATTTCACGTTCTAATGCGGGAGCGGGGACTTTGCCTTCTAGTCCCATTCTGGCAGCTAGTGTATTGGCACCTAGATTCATAAATGAGAGGTCGGCTTCCAGATATACAGTTTGTCCTTCCAACTCAGCTTTGAACACGCGATTGCGAAACATATTTATGGCTAAGGCTGATTCGTGGAGCTGGACTGTTTCGCTCTCTCCTTTCCATTCTCCCGTTTTAAGATCTCTATTTTGTAACAGTGAGTCTCCCATTTTTGGAGTGAGTAACATCATGGTACGAAGAGAAACTTTTACAGGATTATTTTCTGACGATTTTTTAACAGCTTTTTCACCCTTTTCTCGGATAGCAAGATCAAGTACAAGTTGTTTTTCGTTTCTGCAAGCGATGGCTTGGCGCTTCGTAGAGTCTTTTTCAGCAATGGGTGGTAAGCTGCTGTGACGAATGCCTTGATATTCAATCGTGATTTCTGAGTTTTTGTTGACTACGCCAAAAGAGCTTAGGACGTAATTGGGTAATCCTTCTCGGTTTCTGACCGTACTTGGCAAGAATTCTCCCTTCTTTGCAGGTTCTTGCATACTCACAAACTTTTCTCCATCTACCTCATAAAAATTGATGATAGTGGGGCGGCCTCGCTTGGTAACAACTTCTTTCTCCAACTGTTTCAAATCATTTAAATTAAAGAGGCTGCCATTGGGTCGTGGGGGAGTTGTCTTGCGAATGAGTTCTTTGATATCTACTGCAAATTGAGCTAAAAGCTTTTCTGCAGCGGTATGTTTTTCTTTAAAATGCTTATCAGTCCCTTTGTCTGCCTTACGCATAATTTCTATATCGACTTGATACTCAGATTTACTAAAGGCATCAATATAGGCTTGATTTAGTTTTTCTAATGCTTTAACAGCTTTATCATTATTCTTAATCGTATTTATGTGCTCAAGAGCGGCTTCATAGAGCAGGCTTTGTCTATCAATAAAGTCTTCAGTTTTAGGTCCATTATAGCTGCCTGGAGAAAATTCATTGATTTGATGTTTTTGACCATCAATCGTCATTTCCCAAGTTTTTACTCCGTGCAGTTCATTTACAGGTGAGTTCTTATTAATGAAGGCTAAAGCTGTTTTGGCTACTTCTGCACTAGCTTGTTCAGGAGGGATATGAACTTCTTTGATGATTATTTTTTCTGGTTGTGGAATTTTACCTTTAATATTCTTTTTATTGACGATAGTAAACTCATAAGGGTCACTTTTTAAGCTAGATTTTACAAATTCATTTGTTTTAATTAAAACATCTCTTATTGCATTTTCTGCTTGTTGTTTTGTAATGTTTTTAGTTGGGTAGAATAGGGTAATAGAAATCAATTTTCCATTTAAATAAGCGTTTTGTGTTACTGTAGATTCATCCGAAAAACTAGGATGTCGGATAGTTAGATCTCCAACAGTTTTAATATTAGCATCCGTGCTCATAATAACCTATAGTTATCCAATAACTAATAGTTATTATAATAGTTAAACTTTTAATTTACAAAGTAACTAATTTGGTAAGTGAGAAATCAACTCTAAAGTTAGGGCGGCGACTAGGCGTGCAGTGAGTCCGTCGCGGTCTAAGACGGGGGATAACTCAGCGAAGTTGCATGCTATTAATTTTTCGTCGCTTGCTAAGTGTCGCAAAATAGGGACAAATTCATGTGGGGTGATACCTAGGGGCTGTGGAGCTGATACTCCTGGAGCGTAGGGCGCTGCAAAGACATCCATACAAATTGTCAAATAATGATTTTCTGTCATCTCTAGTAAATGCTGAAGCTCTTCGAAAGCATGATTAATATCTTCTGCATCGATAACTAACGCCTCGCATTCGCGCGCTTTGAGGTGCAGAGCTGCTGTATTACTTAGGGGCTGTAATCCAATGCATGCATAATAAAAGGGTTTTCCGTGCTGTTTTTGATCGGCAGCTATCTGAGTAAAGGAGGTACCTGAGCTACCTAAATTTCCTGAGAGCAGCGGACGTAAATCGTAATGGGCATCAAAATTGACAATAGCGAGATTATCCGCTCGACCTACTTGGCTAATCCCTTGAAACTGTCCCCAAGCGACTTCGTGACCCCCTCCACAAACAATTGGAAAAGCATGGTTTGTTAAGACTAATGCAACGAGTTCTCCTAGAGCTTTTTGAGCGTTTTCTAAATTACCATCTGGACAGGTAATATCTCCCACATCGATCAAGGGCCTTTGAAAATACTCTGGTAGGGGCATGTCAGCCAAGGCTTTACGCCATGCATCCGGTCCCTCTTTTGCACCCGGACGCCCAGAATTACGCCGAATTCCTTCATCACAGCAAAACCCTATTAAAACGACAGAACGAGGTGCTAGAGCGAGACCTGCATGGACATTGATACATTGAATGGCTTCATGGACACGCAATACTCCTCCACCATCTCTGCGCCCTTGCCAGAGTGTTCGTTTAGGAGGTTGATAGCCGTGCAAAGTTACCATCTCTTGCCTCCGCAGACCGTTTCTGTTGGTTTTAATGCACCTTGATAATAGAGCACTTCTCGCCAGTCTTTGCAAGCAAAGATTGCTAGATCGGCCGCTGTATCTGGGATGATGCGTCCTCGATCATTTAAACCTAGAGCTTTGGCAGCTCGAAAGGTGATTCCAGCCCAAGTTTCGCTCATAGATAGATGTTCTGCAGCTCCTAGGAGTGCCGCTTGTGTAAGGAGATCACCCATAGGGGCAGTTCCAGGATTCCAGTCGCTGGCAATGGCTAGGCAATTTCCAGTATCTAGGAGCATACGGGCAGGGGGAAAGGATATTCCAAGTCCTAGAGTGGCCCCGGGAAGAGCTACTGTGACAACTTTAGATTTAGCTAATTCTTGCGCAGTATTTTTATCTGTTAGTTCGAGATGGTCGGCGCTGCGTGCATGGAGTTCGGCTGCTAAAGTTCCACCGCCTTTAGAAAACTGGTCTGCATGCAGGGTAATTTCAAAGCCCTGATTTATGGCAGCTTGGAGATAATTGCGGGCAACATCGCTAGGAAAACCATGATCATCCACAAAAATATCGATTCTTTTGGAAAGTTTTTCTTTTAAGATAGTGGGCCATAGTACTTCGCAAATATATTTTAGGTAGGCGGTATGGTCGGTAAATTCTGTAGGTAGCGTATGAGCTGCTAAACAAGTTGAAACGAGATAAATAGGTTGCAATTTGGATGCCTCGGAAATGACTTGCAAAATCTTTAATTCATTTTCGACATCAAGCCCATAGCCGCTTTTTATTTCGCATGTGGTTACACCTTGTTTTAAGTGCTGTTTTAGCCTATTTAGAACGAGTTCTAAAAGCAATGCTTTAGAGGCGCTCCGAGTGGCTTTTACAGTACTTAAAATTCCGCCGCCTTCATAACGTTTTCCACTTAACCTAGCGCAGTACTCCTGTGAGCGATCTCCAGCCCAGCAAAGATGTGTGTGAGCGTCTACAAGTCCTGGAAAAGCCACTGCAGATTCTGAAATGGGCCAGATTTCAATTCCTGATTGAGCAAGATCCTGATATTTTCCTACAGAAACAATTTTCTTTCCTTTACAGAGCACTCCGGCGTCAGCAATGATTTCGAGAGCACTATCTGCAATAGGGCCTTCGAGAGGCAAGCCTCTCATAGTTACTAACTGGGTAAATGGACCTAATAGCACTGCCATTATTATAACTCTAGATGATGTGTGCGGGCTGTTTGAATTGCTTCGGGATAGCCAGCGTCAGCATGACGGATGACACCTGTTGCAGGATCGTTGTGAAGCACTCTTTTTAAACAGCGGGCGGAACGCTCTGTACCATCTGCCACGATAACCATGCCTGCATGCTGGGAATAGCCCATTCCTACGCCTCCGCCATGATGAAAAGAGACCCATGTAGCACCTGAAGCTGTATTCACCATAGCATTGAGCAAAGGCCAATCGGAGATAGCATCTGATCCATCTCGCATTCCTTCTGTTTCGCGGTAAGGGGAGGCGACAGAGCCACAATCTAAGTGGTCACGTCCGATGACGATAGGAGCTTTGAGACGTTTTGTACGGACAAGCTCATTGAAACATAAGCCTGCCTTTTCTCGCTCACCCAGTCCTAGCCAGCAGATGCGTGCAGGCAGGCCCTGAAATTCTACTGATTGTTTAGCTGCTTTTAGCCAATGGATCAGGTGCTGGTCGTTGGGAAAGAGTTCCATTAAAGCTTGATCAGTAACAGCGATATCTTCTGGGTCACCCGACAAGGCAGCCCAACGAAAAGGCCCTTTACCATCACAAAAGAGGGGTCGGATATATTCCGGGACAAATCCAGGAATTTCAAAAGCTCTTTTAGATCCACCCTCAGCAGCAAATGCTCTTAAGTTATTGCCATAATCGAATACAATCGATCCACGATCCTTCATAGTCAAGAGTGCGTCTATGTGGTGGACCATGCTTGCCAGCGCTTTTTCTTTGTAGAGCTTAGTGTCTTGCTTTCTTAATTCGGCTGCAGTTTCCACAGTGTGTCCTGCGGGGATATAACCATTAATAGGGTCGTGTGCCGAAGTCTGATCGGTTGCTAAATCTGGGATAATGTTGTCCTTTATGAGTTGCCATAAAACCGTTCCTATATCACCCACAAGTCCTACTGAGAGAGCTTCTCCCTTAGACTTCGCCTCTTTAATCAAACTCACAGCTTCAGCATAGTCTTTGGCCTTTTTATCTAAATAGCGAGTAGCTACTCTGCGGTCAATGCGTTGGGGATCTATATCCACTCCTAAAAACACTCCGTTATTCAGCTTAACGGCAAGAGGTTGAGCTCCTCCCATTCCACCTAATCCGCCCGAAACTACCAGGCGGCCTTTCAGGCTACCACCAAAATGACGTCTTGCGGCCGATGCAAAGGTCTCGTAGGTGCCCTGAACAATGCCCTGAGTGCCTATATAAATCCAGCTCCCTGCAGTCATCTGCCCAAACATAATGAGGCCGCGCTTTTGGAGATCATAGAAATGTTCCCATGTGGCCCAGCGAGGGACAAGATTGCTGTTAGCGATCAACACTCTAGGTGCTTCAGCTTGTGTAGGTAGTATGCCAACTGCTTTGCCCGATTGGATTAATAGAGACTCATCATCATTAAGGCGGAGGAGCGCTTTAATAATATTTTTGAGAGCTTCCACATTTCTGGCTGCCTGTCCCATCCCCCCGTAGACCACAAGGTGCGAAGGATCTTCTGCAACTTCTTTATCCAAGTTGTTGAGCAGCATCCGCAATGGAGCTTCTGTCTGCCAGCTTTTTGCATGCAGTGTAGTCCCACGCGGTGCTCTATATCCATTAGAAGCAAACTCCTTCCAAAACTCTTCAAAGTTCATACGATTTCATCCAGGGTGTTTAACGCTTCCATGAGATCATTTTCGAGAATTCGATCTTCTTTCAGTGTTTTAACTTTTGCTCTCAGTGCATTGTAAGTGTATTGTGTCCCTTTTCCTAACTTAACATTTTTTCTTAAATCGACCGCTTGGGCTGCAACCAGCATCTCTGCAGAAAGGATATTTTTTGTATTAGAAATAATTTTACGCAACTTTCTCGCAGAAGTCATGCCCATCGATACAAAATCTTCAATGCCTACATTTCCAGGAATTGAGTCTGTGCTTGCAGGATGTGACAAGATTTTATTTTCATTAACGTAGGATCCTGCAAGATATTGAAGAGACATATATCCGGAATTAACGCCCTCTTCAGGTGTCAAAAATGCAGGCAACCCGCTGATATGGGGATTAATCAACGCTTCTATTCGTCTCTCTGATATATTGCCAAACTCTGCCACAGCCATCGACGCCGCATCATAGGCTAAGGCTAATGGCTGACCATGGAAATTGCCTCCGCTAATTATTTGTTTAGCTTCGATATCGACGAGAGGATTGTCTGTAGCAGCGTTAAGTTCCCTTGAAACAACCTCTGCAGCAAAGTTTAGCACATCTCGACTTGCTCCATGGACCTGTGGTGCACATCTGAGAGAATAAGGGTCTTGCACTCTTTTTCGGACAGTTTTCTTATCATGAAGATATGAGCCTTTTAACTCATTCAATAGTGTTTTAGCGCTTAGAATCTGTCCAGGTTGTATTCTTAATGAATGTATCAAAGGATTTAGAGGCTCCAAGTGTGCACAAACGCCTTCATACGATAACGCAGCAATTTTATCGACCTGTTCTGCTAACTGTAGAGCGTGTACAATCGCCAACCCTCCTACTGAAAGCATGATCTGCGTTCCATTGACTAGCGACAGCCCTTCTTTAGCCTCCAATATAATAGGGGTCAATCCTGCCTTTTTAAGCGCTGCTTTTGCTGCTAAGTATTTCCCTTCATAGTAGACCTCCCCTTCGCCAATTAAAGGTAGAGCCAGATGAGCGAGCGGGATTAAATCACCACTAGCTCCCAATGATCCATACTCAGGAATGCGTGGATAAATGCCGGCATTAATGAGATCGCATAGTTTTTCGCACAGAAGGAAGCGAACCCCCGTATACCCCTTCAAAAGGACATTCAACCTTAATACCATCGCTAGTCGCGTCTCTTCGAGGGACAAAAGATCTCCCATACCGCTAGCATGGCTAATTAAAACATTGCGCTGCAATTCTTTAAGTTTTGACTTTGGAACGCGTTTATTTGCCAACCAGCCAAACCCGGTATTGACTCCATAAACAGGCTGGTCTCCCTCTGCCATTTTTTCTACAATTATCCGACTTGCATGCAATTTTTTTTTGCATTCCGGAGCGATGGCAATAGGAATTCTCTGCGTAATCGCTGTAATGTCCTTTAGTGTAAGGCTGTTACCGTCAAGTAATAGTGTCATGTTTTCAAGTTTATCCTATTTTGTTAAAAAAAGAACTATATTGAATCAATAGGTTAAAAATGACGACAAAAAGCTTTGAGAATAAAGAATCTACTTTTCAATGGCAATGCCAACCTGAAGCCGCCCATTGGGTAGAGTCCATTGTCGAGCACTGCGTTGAATGCAACGAAGAGCTCGCATCTTTTGCTCACGCTCTAGAAAAAGAGACCAGCACACGGCTATTCGACTGGGTTGATCATGTCGCAGTGCCCAGCGCTCCTACCACCGATGACGAGTTAGAATCGATCGGCTTTGTCGCTGATGCTGCTGCGGCACGCTACCGTATCTTCGAGCATCCTGGAGCTCAACTTCCCAAAGTTGTCGTTCAAGATAGCTCTGTAGATACCTATGCGTTAGCTATAAAAGTCGAATCCATTGACGATTTCCTCATGGTGCGCGCCAAAGGTGGACATATTGAGGGAAGCCCTCTCAGTGACCTACGCCGTGTCTGTATCTCCGCTGATAATGGCGTCTCATTTTGGATCATCGAACGCCGCACCTCCAGAGGCATGGAACCTGTCTACCTCGAGGAATCGCATCTACGTCACTATCTAGCCGCACAAGAACTATGGCAAACGCGTCCTCGCTGTTCTGATGATGAAGATGGATTAATGTCACGCACTCTTGCTCTAGCTGATCGGCTTGTGCAGATGGTTGGAAAAGACATGGCGGCTTGGATTGTCCTAGATGTAGAGAGAAGGTACTGGCAATCGCGCAATACGGCAGGACAGATTCAAAAAGCGCGTCAAGATAAGCTAGGGATGGGTTGGGCTAACCATGACCACCATACTTTCCGCTCTTCTCGACGTCATTTTCCCTCGCTTGTCAGGCTCTTTGAAATGCTAGGCTTCCATTGCCGCGAACGCTATTATGCGGGCGCAGAAGCAGGCTGGGGCGCACAAATCATGGAAAACCGCAGTTGCGGCTTAGTGCTCTTTCTTGATGTTGATCTTCAACCGGATGAGATTGGAATCGATTTTGCGCACCATCCACTTCCAGAAACTAAAACTTTAGGTACGGTGGGACTCTGGTGTGCACTGCATGGAGACTCTATCCTAAAGGCAGGTATGCACCATTTAGAGGCACAATTTCAGTTTGATCTCCTACGCAGTGATCTCGAAGAGAAAAAAGTACATATGATGCAACCCTTCAGTGATTTTGCTTATCTCAAACAGGCCTTTACAGTGGGTGAGCGTTGGCCTGTGGAGAGGCAAGTTGTAGAGAAATTAATTGAAAAGCGCCTGCTTTCAAAAGAGGATGCAGAACGCTTTATCCGTGATGGAGCCATCGGTAGCCACTTAGAGAATCTACAGCGTAGAGAAGGCTACAAAGGTTTTAACCAAAAAAATGTGAGCTTTATCATACGCAAAACCGACCCACGCCTTTGTTAAACTTATTTAAACGCAAAGGCGCAAAGTCGCAAAGAAATTTATTTTTTTTCTTTGCGGCTTTGCACCTTTGCGTTTAATTTTCGCGTTAAATAAGTTTTGCGTAAGGAGAGTTAAGTGCTATCAGAATGTTGAATTAGGTAATGTTTTGTCGGTTCAACAAGAGATTGAGACTTACTTAGATTGGGTGGTTTCTTAAGTGTTTCAAGAATTTCAGAATTTCTCTTAATAAGGTCGGGTATAACACTACTAATTGAAGGAGATGAGACAATTGAATTTTGAAGTTCTGAATTTGGAGATCGTTCACGTTTACATAGTAGATCTTTATGTTTTTCTGTTTGCATCAACATTTTATTTAACTGATTTAAAATTTCTATAGGAGTTACCCATAGTTTTTCCTTAGCAAAAGGAATAAACATTTCAAAATCATGTGTGTAAATTCCTATGTATGGAACTACTGGCTTATTATTAGATGCATCAACAGCAGTTCTGAGAGTTGAATAATTTTTTCCGGGAGTTAATTTATCGTTCAAAAAATCCAATTTATGATGAAAAGTTTCATAATCATTTTTAGTTGCTGTATATCTTGTAATGACTTGTGAAACTTCTCCCTTTGTAAGTCCGGCAAGAATAGCCATTGCAGTAAAAAAATCATTATTAAGATCATTATTAAGATCATTATTAAGACAATTTAATCCTACTTGTATAAAGAAGCAATAACGCGCATAAATTTCTTCAGGCATTAGCTTTGAAGCTAAAGTTTGAGATGCGATATGACCAGAAATTTTTTCAAAAACTTTAAGTGCATATTTTAAGTTTGGATAATAATTCGTTTGTTCTGATTTTTGTTGATTATTAATGAATTCGACAGGATAAATTCCTAAGTATGCGGAGGAAGAAATTTCAAATAAATTTTCTTGATATTTTTTTGCACGTTCTTTGAATCTATATTCATTTAGGCTTGTAGGTAAGAGAAATGGCATAAATGCAATTCCATCATTATTAGCTCGATAAATAGCATAAGGAAATCGGTTAACTTTTTCTTTTTGAGATTGCTCTTTTTCTATTCTAAAATAGAGGTTTTCTAAACGTCGACTCTCTTCATTGATAAAAGGATCGGAATTGAGTTTAGTTATTGAAATAATTTTAATTATATATTTAGAGATTTTATCTGAATAATATAAATCAATGTTTTGAGGAGATTTTAACCACTTTCTACACAAATATAAAATCATACGTTTTTGAGTAGCCTCAAGTTTTGAATTTAGGCTTCTTGAGAATGATTCTAATAACTCTTCAGGAGTTGCAAATATTCGATAGGTATTAAGGAATACTTCGGGAGATATGATTGAAAGTGTATTTAGTTCTTCATCTGTTGCATGTAAGGTTATTTTACTTATTAATTTTATTATCTTTGAATCTAAAGACTCTCCTTCAACAAATAAAATTTTTGATTGATTTATTGATTCAATAAAAATTTTACGATTATTTCCAGATTTGTATATAAGTTGATCCCAGCAGGTATTTAGATAATTGTTAATTAATAGAGTTTTTTCACACCATCTTTGCTTCCTTATTTGTATAAGTGCCAGATCAAGAGAAATTCTTTTATTTCCAAGCTTCAATGAGAATTCTTTATTTATCTCGATCGATTTAAATCCTTTAAATATCGCTTTTGCAGCGTTATATGCAGAATCTTTATCCTTAAGTTTCTGTGGTGTTGTACTTGAATTTATCAGCCCCTTTTTCATAGGAGTATAGAGCGATGGATTCAAAAATATCGCCAAAAGTTTAGTAATTTCATTAAGATGTGAAGCTCTTTTTTTTTGTAAAGCAACCATCTCAGCCGTACGTGGACTAATTGGTTCTAAGTTTTGTTGAGTTTTCAAATTCTTTTTTACTTTTCGTTGGAATAAAGAGGTGTTTTGTTGAGTTTCATTGGGATCTTTTTCTAAAAGCGCAAAAACGATCGTTCTAAGATTTTGTGAATGTTTTGAGATTCTTGTTGTGTTAGGACCAACAGATGTCACACTAGTGCTTGAACTTGAACTGGAAGAAGATACTTTACTCAAATCTAAAGATAAATTTGGCAAGCTCATACCCCATCTCCATGTTTAAGATTAAAATAGAGATACTCAGCAAGGTGAAGCGGTTTACGTTCAGTTCCTTGCAGTATTTGAGAACGGCAGGAGGTCCCATTTGAGATGATCGGAATGTGTGGATAAGTGGAGCGTATTGCTGGAAATAGGGTGAGTTCGCCTATCTGAAGTGATATTTCCGCGTGTTCTTTTTCAAAGCCAAAAGAACCTGCCATCCCACAGCAGCCAGTTGGTAGGTAGGTAGGCTTGACATTTGGAAGGCTTTTCAGAAGTGTCAGAGTAGGTTTGTACCCTAATAAGGATTTCTGATGGCAATGGATGTGGACAGCAATTTCCGCGCTTAAAGGATAAAAATTATTTTTTAATTTTTCCAAGTTGGCTGGCTGCAATAAAAACTCTTCTAGTGTGCATGCGCGCGGGATTACGGATTCAGATAAATCAGCATAATCATCAATCAATGCGCTTAAACAACTGGGTTCTAGCACGACGATGGGCACTTCCGGAAGGGTTTTTAATACAGAGAAAAGTTTTTGAGCCAAACCTTTGGCAGTCGGTAAAAGTCCTTTTGATAATGCTGTACGTCCACAACAGTTCCAAGAGGGGACAATGACTTTGTAACCTAACGTATGCAGCAATTTATATGCCGCCATGCCTATTTCAGGATGGCAAAAGTTGGTAAAGGTATCGTTGAAAAGAATCACCTCTTTCTCAGACTGATAAGGACGCTGACGTTTGACCCATGACTCAAAAGTCTCTTTGGCAAGGGCTGGTAAAGTCCGTTTTGAGCTAATTCCAAAAAGAGACATACCCTTTTTACCAAGTCGGGAACGCCCCAAATAATTAATGAAACTAGCGAAGGGCTTTGCCCAATAAAAAACTTTTCCAATATGCCCGAATAGCCTTGAACGTAGTGGTACACCATGCTTTTCTTGATACTGATAAAGCGCCTCAGCTTTCAATTTTGCCATATCAACTTGTGAAGGGCACTCTGTTTTGCAGCCTTTACAAGAGATGCAGAGGTCTAAAATGTCATGGATGCCTTGATCGGTAAAGTCTTTAAAAGAGGATTCACCTGTAAGAACTGCTCTAAGGGCGTTGGCACGAGCGCGTGTGCTATCTTTCTCATCTCCTGTAGCCTGAAAAGAGGGGCACATTGTGCCCTCCTTTTTTCTGCAAAGCCCGTTTCCATTGCACATATCTACTGCCAGACCAATGCCGCCATCGCGCGAGAAATCAAGAAAAGTTTTTACATCTTTCGCACGCTTCCGCAAATTCTCCAAAACAGGCGGTCCGCGTACAATTTTGTTAGGGTTCATTAAGTTTAGTGGATCAAATGCCTCTTTAAATTCGACGAAACCCTTGTAAATCTTAGGGCCAAAAAGCACCTCATTTAGCCAAGAACGTATCAACCCATCGCCATGTTCACCGCTTAAAACACCCCCATACTTAAGCAGCAGCTGTGTCGTTGCGTGCATCAACGCTACCATTGCCTTCCGATCCTCTGGAGATTGTAGGTCGATATAGGGTCGGATATGCATGCATCCCGCACCTGCATGACCATAGATGCCAGCTTGTTTTCCAGCTACTTCTAAAAGCTTGATAAATTCCATCATAAAGGGCCCTAAATGCTTGGGTGGAATGGAAATATCCTCCAAAAAAGCGATGGCCCTTGTAAATCCACGCTTTGACAAAAGAAGTCCTAGACCAGCTTTTCGGAGTTCCCAAACCTGCTTCATCACATCAGGAGCAGAGATAATGGTAGCACCTCTTTTTTCCAGCGATTTAGCTTTTTCCATACCCTCAGGCCCGTCAAACTCCACAACTAGAAGAGCAGGAAGAGATCCTGCTGGTAACCAATGTAGCGCATTTTTAAATGCCGGTGCATTTCGCCCAGCTTCGATAATGCGGTGATCAATGACCTCAAGAGTTAATGGTTTTAAGCTTAATATTTCCAGAGTCTGATCGAAGGCTTCTGAAAGGGACGTACAGGGGATTAAACATAAAAGTTGTTTTTGGGGAAGAGGGGAGAGGCGGACTGTAATTTGCGTCATAACGCCTAAAGTTCCCTCAGAGCCAGCAATCAGACGACAGGGGTTAAACTGTTCTTCAGTCAGTAAGTGGGGAAAATTGTAACCTGACACATGTCTAGGGATGGAAGGAAAGTGCTTAATAATTTCTTCCTTTAAAGAGTTTCGAAGATCCCAGCAGACAGAATAAATATTTGAAGAACTACTGAGCCTTTTCCAAGATTCAAGCGATATAGCGGAGAAAGACTCCAAACGACCCTTGTCCAAGACCATTTCGATTTTTTCCACATGTTCAGCCATGCAGCCATAGCGCAAAGAGCGAGCGCCAGCAGCGTTGTTGGCTACCATGCCACCGATAGTTGCTCGATTTCCGGTAGATGTGTCCGGCCCAAGGCGCAATCCATAGCTGCTTACAGCTTTATTTAAATCATCTTGAATGACACCAGGTTCGCAGATAGCGAATTTTCCTTCAGGGTCGATATGCAAAATGCGATTAAAATATTTAGTTGTGTCTAAGACTAGCCCCTCGCCCAGACAGCCACCCGTGATGCCTGTCGCACCACCTCTTGGTATAATAGCAATTTCGTTTGCATGTGCTAGTCGGACAGTTTTAATGACATCGTCACGATTCTTGGGAAATATCACTCCAGCAGGAGTTACCTCATAGATCGATGCGTCAGTGCTATAGATTGTCCTGGAGATTTCGTCGAAACGAGCCTCACCCTCGATGGCTTTATCAAAGATCTTATATAAGGAGTCAGTTTGCATAGTTAGACAACGTATTGAATGTGAATGATATGACGTGATCAAAAAAGATATGACTTATAATTTTGTCATACTAAGAAATGGCCTATAAATCAAACAAATCACAATCACTAGTAAAAAACGGAGGGGTTATACCGCAGAGCCGCAGAGAGCGCAAAGATAACGCTGAGATTAAAAAAAAATCTCTGCGTTATCTTTGCGCTCTCTGCGGCTCTGCGGTATAACTTTGCACAAGGATTAGGAGTGTATTCAAAATCTAATTGTAATAATATAAGCGGTTTGCATAATGCGGGGAATTTCATTTTTTTTGAGGAATTCATGGCTAGTCCTTCTTTTGAAGTTAGTTGTAGTTGGTATGATATTAAGTGTGATGTAGAACTAGACTTCGCTGGGAAAGCTCTGTATAAGGAAAAACTTCATCCAAACATTGAAGCATTATTAATGCTCAAAGAATATTTGCACGATAAGTGTCTATTCGAGCAGTGGACATACCTGTATGTTTTACATTTTAATGCTTCTTTAATATGCACTCTTGTTAGAAATTACTACACTGGCCGAACTCATTGGAATGAGATTATACCTAATGTATATTTAGGGGCGATTCCTCTGCGTTACTATAATCATGGCGAGCAACTTAAAAATTTGGGAATTAAGCGCGTCATTTCGTTAGTGAGAGAAAAGGAATTTACTCATTCCTATTTTTTTACACCCGATTTCGATTGGATAGAAAAAGACATTAAACAAATTATTCTTCCGGCTAAAGATAATGAACCTTTAGAATATTCTCATTTTGTTCGGGGAGTTGAGTATATTCTAGAGTGTATTAATAATGGTCTCCCTGTTTTTGCACATTGTAAAGGAGGTGTAGGGCGTAGCGCTTCTTTAATCACTGCTTTACTTGTTGTGTTGTATAAGTATTCTGTAGAAGAGGCCTTGGCATTTGTAGTTTCTAAACGCCCTCAAACTAATTTACAATCTTCTCAAATTGCAGCAGTTCATGGTTTTGTGTCTAAATATAAGCCTCTCAAAGTTTGATATAACGAATGGGATCTTCAGGGGTTATGTGTAGGGCTTTTGCTGTGGCTTGGTCGATGATTATTCCTTGATCACCGGCTTTTTCTAATCTTGTATGGCAGCAGCGAAAATCGATATCTCTCTCATTGCTGAGGAGAATGTCTATCCCGGTCTCTTCTAATTCATCGACTATGGTGTCAACAAATCCTTTTATAGAATGAGCGATAGTTCTAATGGCTTTTGTGTTGGCTGTAATAATTGGCCCTCCGTCAAGGATGCTGATCTCGCCTTGGTAGCTTAGGCCTTCTTTAGTGAGAAGATGATAGGCAGCTTGGGTATTAGGATGAATTTTGCCTGCATACTGCTGTGCTTCTATGGGGAGTAAGTTCCAATGGATAGGGTAATTGGGTATTAGTTTACAAAGCGAGATCTCCTCTCTATCTAGTTTTTGTAATATTTCTTGATAAGAGCATTTCCATAACCGTTCTCCTATAGCGCTCCAAAAGGGGCTTATGCC
>JABDDJ010000038.1 GCA_013287645.1 Chlamydiota bacterium
ATTGAGTCTCAACTCTAAGTTTTCTTTGTGACTGAGAAGTACTTTCCTTAGAATTTTCTGCTAGAACTGGAACTGGAACTCTTCCATGGATATAACTGTAGGTGACTGCGCCCGCGATAAGAGCTGTAACAAAGAAGCTTGGATAAGCTACCAAAAGAACGCCAGAAGCAACAGCGAGGCCGATTGCTTTATGAACGGACTCATGGTTTGCAAACTTTTCTATAGCTTGGTCCAAAGTTTTTCTCGAAGATTCGTTGAGTTTATCTTTTGCCATTGGAACTAGCTGTGCACCTAAAAAAGGAACGACAAAACCAAGACCTGCTCCATAGAAGCTTGTGGCAGCTAAAATGATTGCTGAAAATGCAGTGAAAGCTGCGGTAGGTTTATCGTGATTAAATGTAGCTTTTACTCTTTCTGCAAAATTTTGAACATTTTGTTCAATATAGCCTTTTTCAATTGAAGCATAATGCCTTAGGGTATCTGTAATAGATGACATGGTGTAACTCCTTTTAACGTGTAGTTGTTATTGTGCTAATAAACATAGCAATTAAATATTAAGAAATTGTTAAGAAGTTAAAAATTTTTTATCTTTTCTGTTAACAATTCATTAACTATTGCAGGATTAGCTTTTCCTTTTGTTTTCTTCATAACTTGTCCCACTAAAAAGCCAAAAGCACGGTCTTTGCCAGCTTTATAGTCGGCAAGGGACTGTGGGTTTTCGCTGATGACTTCTAATACAAAGGCTTCTAAAGAAGCTCTATCTCCCACGGGCTGATAATCGGGATTTTCGGAGACGATTTTTCGGCTGTCTTTTCCGGGATGGCTGACCATATCGTCGGCAACTTGTTTAGCGATCTTTCCGGTGATGGTTCCATCATCGATCATATTGACGAGATGAGCTAGGTGTTCGGGTAAGATGCCGGAGGTGACAAGGTTTGCAGAGCTTTCGCGGAAGCGGCCTGCAAATTCGACGAGAATCCAGTTGCAGAGGCTGCGGGCATTTCCGCATACATTGAGAGCTTTTTCAAAGTATTCGACAGTGGGCTTATCGCTGACGAGGTGGAAGGAGCTATCGGGAGAGAGGTTGAGTTCGCGGACATAGCGACGTTCGCGTTGTAGGGGTAACTCAGGAAGGCTTTGCCGCATTTCTTCGATGTACTGGTCGGTAAGGATGATGGGAACTAGGTCGGGCTCAGGAAAGTAGCGGTAGTCGTCAGCATGCTCTTTGCGGCGCATCATGACAGTCTCTTTTTTGTCCGGATCCCAGCGGTAGGTGGCTTGTGCAATGACTGTGTGGATGGGTGCAGAGGGGTTGTTCTCATAAGCTCGCACTTGACGGGCGATTTCGGCATGAAGGGCTAGCTCCATATTGGAGAAGCTGTTCATGTTTTTGATTTCAATCTTATTGCGTAAGCCTGTTTCACCTTTTTTTCGGACAGAGATGTTTGCGTCCATGCGTAATGAGCCCTCTTCCATATTACAGTCCGAGGCATCGATATACATGAGGATGGCGCGGATAGCCATGGCATAGGCGACGGCTTCTTTGGGGGAGTGGATGCAGGGCTCAGAAACGATTTCGACGAGCGGGACGCCGGCGCGGTTGTAGTCGACTCCAGCAAAGTTAGAGAAGTGCTTGAGCATGCCTGCATCGTCTTCTAGGTGGACGCGATTGACTGCAAAGCTCTTTTCGACGCCATCGACTTCGGCGATGACGGTTCCGCCAATGACGATAGGCTGGTCATACTGCGTGATTTGGAAATTGCGTGGTGAGTCGGGGTAGAAGTAGGATTTTCGGTCAAATTTGCTGAATTTTGCAACTTGTCCATTGATGGCGCAGCCTAACTGGACCGCTTTGCGCACAGCTTCTTTGTTTAGGACAGGCAGAGCGCCTGGTTGGCCTGTGCAGACTTCGGTGATATTGGTGTTGGGTTCATCGCCAAAGCGGTTGGGTGCTGTGCTAAACAGTTTGCTCTTGGTATTGAGTTCGGCGTGGATTTCGAGGCCGATAACAGTTTCCCATTCTGGGTAATCGCTCATTTCTTCAACCTTGCTTAGCGAGTGGTGGCATCTTGGACGAGAATTTAGCTGCCTGATCAAAGGTATAGGCAGCGTGTAGGACATTTTTGTCATGTTTCTGCGGGCCGATCAGCTGTAAACCCAGAGGCAGGCCTGCTGGTGAGAAGCCGCTAGGGACGCTGACGGCGGGTAGGCCGCATAGGTTAACAGGGATAGTAAAGATATCCGCTAGGTACATTTCTAAAGGATCTTTGATGGCTCCAATGCCAAAGGCTTCAATGGGTGAAACAGGCGTAGCCACCAGGTGACAGTCGTGGAAAATCTCTTTGAAACGACGGATCATCAGAGTGCGGACCTTCTGCGCTTTCTTGTAGTAGGCATCTTGGTAACCTGCAGAGAGGACATAGGTGCCTAATAGAATGCGTCGTTTGACTTCGGGGCCATAGCCCTCTTCTTTAGAGTAGTCGTAGACCTCATCGAGAGTCTTTGCACGTGCTGAACGTACGCCATAGCGAATCCCATCAAAGCGGGCAAGGTTTGTCGAGGCTTCGGCTGTAGCGATAATGTAGTAGACCGGTATGGCGTGCTTCATGATCGACAAGTCAACATCGACGATCTCGGCGCCTTGCTCTTTTAGCATATCAATAGAGGCTTGGAAGTTAGCTAGCACCTCTGGGCGTAATCCTTTGAGGAAGTCCCATGGCACGCCAATGCGCATGCCGGCGATTCCGTTTGTAAAGGTCTCCAGATAGGACTCAGGAGGTGCAGAGAGGCTGGTCGAATCTTTTTCGCACTGCCTGCCGATGATTTCCATAACAAGCGCAGCATCCTCGACGTTAGTTGTCAGAGGGCCAATTTGATCGAGCGAAGAACCGAAAGCGACTAAGCCGTAACGTGAGACACGCCCATAGGTAGGTTTAAAGCCCACAATTCCACAAAGCGCGGCCGGTTGACGGATCGATCCGCCCGTATCACTTCCAAATGCGATAGGACAGAGACGTGCTGCGACAGCTGCTGCAGAACCCCCGGAAGAGCCACCGGGAACAACGTTAAGATTCCAAGGATTGTGAGTGACTTGTAGAGCCGAATTTTCGGTGGAAGAGCCCATCGCAAATTCGTCGCAGTTGGTCTTGCCAATCACAATGGCGTCTTCGGCCTCTATGAGGTCAGTGACAGTTGAGTTAAATGGAGCACGGTAGTTGGTGAGAAACTTGGATCCGCAGGACGAAATTTCACCGCGCACATGGATGTTGTCTTTGAAAGCGACAGGGACTCCAGCCAATTTGCCGAGAGGTGCCCCTTGCGCTTTTTTTTCATCAAGATGGCGCGCTTTGGCCAGAGCAGACTGGTGGAAAACGGCCAGGAAAGCGCCGATATCCTTGTCGAGCCTGTCGATGCGTTCAAGAAAATACTTTACTATATTTTCGGCGGTAGTTTCACCCTTTAAAAAGCGTTGGCGTAGCTCTCGGGCAGAAAGTTGATGCATGCGTATTTATCTTCCTTTAATGACAGGAGGTACCTTAACCATGCCGCCTGTGTGAGAGGGGACATTGCTTAAGAAAACATCGCGCGGCATGACCTCTTTGACTTCATCTTCGCGCATGACGTTAGCGATATCTTCCAAAACGTGATTACAGGGAGGCACTCCATCAGTATTGATTTCTTTAAGCTGTTCGAAGTAGGCGAGAATTTTCTCAAGATCGTGAAGTAGCTTAGTCTCTTCTTCTTCGGTATAGTCAATGCGACACAGCTGTTTTAGCAACTTAATTGTGTCGCGGTTGATTTGAGCCATGATTAATTCTCACGTATAATATAAGATCATTCGGCACAAGCTTAGACTAGAGTAATAATCTTTGCAATACTAGAAGAATTTTGATAATGTATGCGTGATTAATGGAGAATGAATATGAATGAAAAATCCAAGCCATTTACTTTACAAATAGGGCACAAGGCACCTGATTTTGCATTAAAAGGAACAGACGGAAAAATTTATACATTAGATAGTTTTAAAGATGTGCCTGTGCTTGTGATTTTTTTTACCTGTAATCACTGCCCCTATGTTCTTGGATCAGATGAAGTGACTCGTGCGACAGCAGATAAATTCAAGAACAAAGGCGTTCATTTTGTAGGAATTAATTCGAATAGCGCTAATACCTATGAAGAAGACTCTTTTGAACATATGGTAGACCGCATGCAAAAACACCATTTTCCTTGGCACTACCTTCACGATCCATCCCAACAGACAGCAATAAAATATGGCGCGTTAAGAACACCCCACTTCTATGTATTCGACCGCAACCGCAAACTGATTTACACGGGTCGAGGCGTCGACAGTCCTCGAGATACATCCAGGATGAAGGTCAATGATCTTGAGAATGCCCTTAATGAGCATGTCGCAGGAAAACAGATTTCGATACCATTGACCAACCCGATAGGATGCAACGTCAAATGGGAAGGAAAAGATGCGCACTGGATGCCCGAAGAGGCTTGCGATCTAGTATGAAGATTCTCATAGCAGGTTCTACAGGACTAGTAGGAGAGGCACTTGTAGCTTATCTAACCTCACAAGGCCATACCATCAAACGCCTAGTAAGACATGACCCTTCCCCCAATGATATTCCTTGGAATCCTGAAGAGGGATTGCTCGATCCAAGCGATCTTGAAAACAGCGACGCATTAATTAACTTATCAGGAGAGAACATCTCTTCAGGCAGATGGACAGCGGATAAAAAGAGGCGCATACTGGCCAGCCGCGTGCAATCTACTCAAACACTTTGTAGGGCGTTGTCTGAGATAAATTCTCCACCAGGTGTGTTCATAAATACCTCAGCCACAGGATATTATGGCGATAGAGGCGATGTCGAAGTCACAGAATCCTCACCCAGAGGCACAGGATTTTTAGCCGACGTCTGCGATCAATGGGAAGCCGCAGTCGCCGAATTAGACCGTCCAGATATACGTAAAGTACGCCTACGCTTAGGAGTTGTCCTTTCACCTAAAGGAGGAGCCTTAGGCAAGATGTTAGGCCCCTTCAAGTTTGGTTTAGGAGGAGTGATAGGAAGCGGAAATCAGTACATCAGCTGGATAGGCATTGACGATCTCGTTAAAGTATTTGAATATGCTTTAAACACTGCCAGTCTACAAGGAGCAGTCAATGCCGTGACGCCTACTCCTGTGACCAATAGAGAGTTTACAAAGGCGCTTGGAAAGGTCTTGCATCGACCCACTTTCTTTGCAATGCCCAAGTTCCTAGCTCAATTAGCATTTGGCGAAATGGCCAACGAGACCATTCTGTGCAGCACACGCGTTGCACCCAAGAAGCTACTCGATAGCGGGTTCGCATTCAGCTATCCTGAGCTAGAAGGGTGCCTTTCCCACGAACTTTGAAATAATTTTAAGCGCGAAGGTCGGATCCTTGTATAACCCAAGACCGTGTGCAAGTCGAAGCCCGAAGGGCGCTTTCTTTGTATAGCCCAGGCCGAGTGCGAGGGAGCTTGCGACCGAGACACGTAGGCCTGGGGTAAATGACGATCAATATTTTATAAGGCCTGAAAGGCCGACTCAGTCTAAATAAAGATGCGGCCTTCCAGGCCTAATAATTTTTGTTTGTATCTTTCCCCAGGCCTACGTGTCTCGGTCGCAAGCTCCCTCGCACTCGGCCTGGGCTATACAAAGAAAGCGCCCTTCGGGCTTCACTCGGCTGTCGATATTCACATGTTATTACACAAGCTTGACAGTACCATCAGCGTAGCCTACAAGCACCAAAGACGCTAAGTCTAGGAAGAGCCCCGTTTCTACAACGCCTGGGATTTTATGCAATCGTTCGTCCAGCAGATCAATAGCAGGATAATTGCGTATATTGAGATCTAAAATATAGTTTCCATTGTCTGTAATATACGGTTTATGCTCACTAAGCCTAAGCTCGGCATCTACTCCTAGCGTTTGAATAGAGTGTTGTGTGGCTAAATGTCCAAAGGGAGCGACCTCGACAGGCAGTTTAAAACCACCCAATTGATGAACGAGCTTGTTCTCGTCAACAATAATGAGTGTGCGATTGGAGTGGTAAGCGATCATTTTCTCACGGAGAAGTGCACCTCCGCCACCTTTAATCAATCTTTTATGCGGATCAACTTCGTCAGCGCCATCGACAGTAATGTCAAGAGTCTCTTTCCAGTCGCCTTCTTCTAGGGGAATTCCAAGCTGCTTCGCTTTTTTGGCTGTATCGATAGAGCTAGCCACAGCTATAATGTTTAATCCTTCTCTGCAGCGCTGACCGAGATGCTCTAAAAAGTAAGCGACAGTAGATCCAGTACCTAACCCAACGCGCATGTCTGGCTGAATATACTCTACAGCGGCTTTTCCGGCGGCTTTTTTTGCTGTATCCACAAATTGCTACTCCGAGTTACTGTAATTGACATGGCTACACTAAAAGAACTTAATACCTATCTTGTAGAACTTCTACAACCATCGCTTTTTTCTGATTATTGCACAAATGGCATTCAGTTAGAAGGCAAACCGGAAATTAGGCACCTCTGTACCGCTGTTTCTGCGAGCGTACAGGCGATTTCGCGGGCGGTAGAGCTAGGCGCGGATGCGTTACTCGTGCATCATGGCTTATTTTGGCAGAGGGATTCCTACGATATCTACGGGGCTGTAAAGGTTAAATTAAAATTTTTATTAACCAACGATATCTCCTTAATTGCCTACCATCTTCCCTTAGATGCTCACCCTTCTCTCGGCAATAACTGGAAGGCTGCTATGGACCTTGGCTGGAATAACCTAGCGCCTTTTCCTAGCAAAGATAAACAACCTATTGGGGTAAAGGGAAATTTTACTCGGCGGTCGCGCGATCAATTTAGGACAGACCTGCAAAACTACTATGGAAATAGAGTCGAATGGGTAGAGGGAGGAAATGAGTGGGTCTCTTCAGCCGCTCTGGTATCGGGTGGCGCTCATAAGATGATCGTGGATGCTATACAGGAAGGAGTAGATTGCTATGTGACGGGGACGCGGGATGAACCGACCTGGCACCAGGCTTTTGAAAATGGGATTAATTTTTTTGCAGTTGGACATGCAGCGTCGGAAGTGATTGGTGTTAAGTCACTTGGACAGCATATTGCAGACCGGTTCAGCCTGCAACATACCTTTATTGAAGAGCCTAATCCATTTTAACACGCCCACCGAGAGCTTTGGAGGGCTGTCTTCCTACTTTTGGAGTTTTTTGAAGCTGCTGCATTTTGTGAATGACAAATTTGCTTTTTACTGTAGCGGATGATTGATTCTGATCAAAGAACCCCACTTTATTCTTTAAAGAAACTCTTACATCGTTGTGACGCTCAATCCAGCTACGAATCACATTAGATGCATTCTTTATCGCTTCAGGTGTGATTTTTTGCGTCTCTTCTGTGAGTTTTTGCTGAATTTTTTTACGAGCTCTCTCTACTTGCGGACTCTCTTTTGCTTTCAGCATACTGCTACTCCCGTTTCAACTTTATAATATGTAGTATAGCATATTCCCAATTTTTTAAATTTACTCCAAGGATAAAGAATTAACTTATGCCCGTTCCCTTGCCCCAGCTCCTGCCCGACAAGATTTGCTATAATAATAACTAAATTGTATTATAAAAAGTGCAATAAAAGTTTTTAATTATAATAATAACTAGTTAAAGATTCTACGATTGGAGGTTTCTATGAGCGTTACTAGTACAAGTGGGGAAGCAGCTCGTTTAGATGCCCACAAACTGGAGCAAGCCGCTGAAGAGTTAGAGAAGGAAAATACTCTAATTGATACAGATTACACAGTGCATTCTAAAAGCAAGGGAATGACTATATTTCTAAGCATTATTACCTTTGGAATCTATTATCATTATTACAATAAAAATCATAAATATTCCGAAATAATAAATAAATTGACAACGGATGTCGATCATTATCTTGCAGATACACTAGCTTCTCTAAAGAAAATGGATCCACCTACGAAAGAGAAAATAGAGGAAAATAAAAATAAGTACCAAAAACTAACCGAAAGTAAAAATAGAATAGAGAGTGCTATGGAAGCATTAAAGAAGGTTGACGGAAGGAGTCGATATGTAAAGGGTACTCATGGAACAGCTGATTTAGCGTTTGATTTTATGAGTATTAGAAAAGACTCCTCTTTTAATAAAGAATTGAATAATGAAAAGGATAAAGCTATAAGAGATTATATCGCTAGTCAACGTGCGATATCAATTAAAACAGAAGATATGGTTATGTGGAATGATATTTTAAAGACATATAATGGTTCTAATTCAAATCCAAATTATAGAGTAAAGTTGGAAGTCATCAATGAAGAAATTCAAGTTCAATTTCTCGAAGATCCTGAACATTGGATCACCAATAGTATAGAGACAGAAAAAATAACAATACCCTTTTCCTATCAAAAAACGAAGGAAGGTGTAACAATAACACTCAAAGGCCAAAATCTTGATGAAAAAACTTCCAGTGCTATAAAAGCTCAAATTTTAAAACAGCTTAAAAATAAAAATATCGATTCACTTGAATCGGAAGTAGTATTAGAAAATCAAACGGAAAAACGCTCTGATACTCCCGTTAAATTAATTAAATCTTTTAAGGTCCCATTTACAGAGGGGATAAAAACATTAATCAATCGTGAAGTGGAGTTTAAGACAGTCACAAACAATGAAATCCTAGAACAATTATCAAACAAATTGACAGAAGTAAAGAATAATATGCAAGCCGTAGGCCCTCGCGAAGACCAGGGAAATTTAAAAGATATTTTTAATGCTAAAAAAAGTGAAATCAGTAATTCGGTATTTCATTTAGTTGATACACTTAATAAACGTGTCCATGCGGATGCAGCAATGATTTCAGAGACTGCTGACAAGCTCCAAACAGTATTTTCAAAATATAATTCTCAAAAAATCGATATTGAATTACTCAGTAGAGTAAAAAAACACAATCCTTTCGTTGATAAGTTTTGAATGACTTACTCAGAGGCTGGGAAAAAAAATCTCTGCGATTCCTCTGCGTTTTCTGCGGCTCTGCGGTTATTTTCAGAGTAAAATCAGCAGTAGCACTAGCTGTATCTACTCCAAATCTCAATTTTCATTTCTAATTCATTGACAGGAAAATACTTAACAGTAAAAATCGCCCACTTTGAAGATTGAGGTGTTGCATGCAGAAGCAGAATGTAATCTCTGTGCTGAAAGAGAGAGGTTTTATCGACGCGTTGACCAGTCCAGAGATTGAAAAAATAGTCGAAAACCCCATCAAGCTCTACTGTGGATTTGATCCTACGTCAGATAGTTTACATTTAGGGAATCTTGTAGGAATTATTGCTCTAGCCTGGTTTAAGCGCTTTGGACATCACCCAATAGCACTCGTCGGGGGTGCTACAGGCATGATTGGGGATCCATCGGGTAAGTCGGCCGAAAGAAATCTGCTCTCGGAAGAGGCCCTTAGAGCAAATGCTGCATCCCTGGATCATCTCTTAAACACTTTGCTCAATAGGGATGGCAATGAGAGGCTGCCTGTTCTCAATAACTATGACTGGATCTCTAAATTTTCACTTCTAGATTTCCTTCGAGATGTCGGTAAGCACTTTCGTCTAGGTGTTATGCTAGCCAAGGACATGGTCCGCACTCGCCTCATTACTGAAGAGGGAATGAGCTTTACAGAATTTAGCTATCAGCTTCTTCAGGGCTACGATTTTTACTACCTTCTCAAACATCATGGAGTCGTTCTGCAAGTAGGTGGCAGTGACCAATGGGGCAATATCACCGCTGGAACAGACCTAATTCGCAAACTGAATGGAGAGCAGCAAGCCTTTGGACTTACCTTTCCTTTATTGACTAAAAGTGATGGCACGAAGTTTGGAAAAACGGAAAAAGGTGCGATATGGCTCTCTCCTGATAAGCTGAGCCCCTATGAGTTTTACCAATATCTTTATCGCGTTAGTGATGACGATGTTGTCAAGCTACTCCGCGTCCTGACATTCATTCCTATTGAGGAAATTCGTCAGCTGGAGCAGCAGCTCAATAGAGAAGAGTGTGCTCCCAACGCATTACAAAAGCGGCTTGCGGAAGAGGCTACGCGGTTTGTGCATGGTGAAGAGGGGCTAAGATCGGCTTTAGAAGTCACTGTAAACCTTGCTCCAGGAAAAGAGACTGTTTTAGATGTTGCTACACTGGAAGCCACCTCTAACAATCTACCTTCAGTGGCTTTTCCTCTATCAGAAATCATTGATTGCAAATTAGTCGATTGTCTTTTCAACGCTAAGCTATTTGCTTCGAAAGGGGATGCGCGTCGCATGATTCTTAATGGGGGAGTTTACATTAACAATCAGAAAATCGGCGATGCTAACTATGTCCTTAGCCAAAAAGATCTGATTGAAGGACGCATGCTTCTATTAGCTGCAGGCAAAAAAAATAAAGTGATTGTGAGAGTTGAATAAATTAGTTAGAATGGATTAAAGATTTTTTTTCAAAGAGGAGATTTGGATTTATGGGAACGAAACTTGAAGATCCCGACAAGCTGTCGACGATGACAAAAAAGAAGCTGATCAACTCGATTGCGCAAGAAAAAGGAATTCATCCAAACGATGTCCGCCACGTGATTCAGTCATTTCTCGACAAGATGACCGAATGTCTAGCCCACGGCGAAAGATTGGAATTCCGCGATTTTGGCGTCTTTGAAGTTGTGGAAAGAAAGCAGAAAATAGGGCGTAATCCTAAAAATGCGGCCGTACCTATCGTCATTCCTGCACGGAACGCTGTAAAGTTTTCTCCCGGAAAAAAAATGCGTAAAGTGATTGAATCATGTGCAAATTAATTCAATTAGCTTTATAGTTTTTGTAGTTTAGTTAGTTACGGATAAAATTGCATGACGATACCTAAAGTATTAGCCTGTTTAACGTTTATACTCTTTGCTGCTATTGCATTTGCTGCATGGTGGAAAAGTGATAGACAGCTAGAAGCCCCTGTCGCTTCGCAGCCGCGAGAACAAGAGATTGTTCTCGAGCAGACTATACGTGTCGTCGAGCCAAAAGTCCTTGAGCCTCAAGTAGTTAAGCCAATAGAAAAGCCAAAACCTAAAGAAGCTGATCCTCTTGAAGTCGATCGTGTCGAAGAGCTTTTTAATATTACTGGTAAAAAGCTACCCATCGTTGAGACCATTGTCTACAAAAGCCACGTGCCTTGGAATAAAGGCAAGCTCGCTTGGTTATCAGACTATGCCTCGCATTACCATACGTCACGCCACTTTATTGCTCGTAGCCGCAATGGTAAGCCCGACTATCTCAAACAAGACCTAGCTGAAGGGGATAAGTTTAATGTCCTCAAACCAGACATTAAGTTACAATTTAATGCTATTATTGACCTAAATCGCAGCAAAATGTGGCTTTACTACAATGACTTGGATAATGGGAGCAAAGAGCTTATTAAAACCTATCTCGTAGGACTTGGCCGCTCAGCACTAACTCCTTCGGGTCAGTACCTATTGGGTGACCGCATCGCTACATATAAGCCTGGCCAATTCGGTACACATAATGGAGCAAAGGTAGAGCTCATCCGTATCTTTGGAACGCGCTGGATTCCTTTTTCTAAAGAACTTGGCCCTAATCCTGGCTCTCCGAGGGGCTTAGGAATGCACGGAGTGCCCTGGAAAGAAAATGAAAAGGGAGAGCTTGTTGAAGATACCTCCAGCCTGGGAAAATTTCAAAGCGATGGCTGTATTCGGCTGTCTACTAATGACATGGAGGAATTATACTCTATCGTCATTACAAAACCGTGTGTAGTCGAAATCGTGAATGACTTTTCTGCCGCAACATTTCCAGTTGCAGAAAGGGAGTGAAGCGCATGGCGGAGCAGCAGATTCAAGAGATCCTACAAGCCATTGAAAGGCTAAAAAAGAGTCAAGATTCGCCCGTTATGCAGGCGGAAGCCGCCAAGTTAGAGCAGCGTCTAGAACAGCTTAAAAAAGTTGCTTACAGTACCTTGACTCCGTGGGAGCGTGTCCAAATTAGCCGCCACCCAAAGAGACCCCACTCCAAAGATTATATTCAAAATATCAGTAGCAATTTCCGCGAACTTTGCGGAGATCGCAACTTTAGGGATGACCGCGCACTTGTGGGAGGGTTAGCAACGATTGATTCGATGCGCTGCCTCATTATCGGACAAGAAAAGGGTAACGACACAGCGAGTCGTGTCGAGCATAATTTTGGCATGATGCATCCGGAAGGATACCGTAAGGCACTCCGGTTGATGCAAATGGCTGAAAAATTCAATCTTCCTATCGTCTCCTTTCTAGACTCAGCTGGCGCATATCCCTGCCTCGAAGCAGAAGAGCGCGGCCAGGGTTGGGCTATCGCTGCTAACCTGCGCGAGATGGCGAAGTTTCGGGTGCCTATCATTATTGTCATCATCGGTGAAGGCTATTCTGGTGGTGCTATCGGCATGGGAGTGGGTGATGTGATCGGTATGCTGGAGCATGCCTGTTACTCTGTGATTACTCCTGAGGGCTGTGCTTCCATTTTGTGGAAAGACTCTTCAAAGAAAGATGCGGCTGCAAAAGCCCTAAAATTAAACTCCGAGCATATGCTACAGCATGAGATGATTGACCACATTATCCGTGAGCCGATGGGAGGTGCACATAACGATCCCCAAATGGCCTACTCATCAGTCAAAGCGTACATTCTCTCTCAATGGAATGAGTTAAAAGCCATTTCCCCTAGCGCGCTCATTCAGCAGCGCTATAATAAATTTAGAAAAATGGGTGCCTTTTCGATTCTATGAAAACCCTCCTCTTGACAGCTTGGCGTAATAAAATCTATCGCGCGCTTATTTTTGTCGTCGTATTTTCTATGATTGCGCAGACGATCGCTTCGCAAATCGAAATCTTTACATTGGGCGTAATGACAAAGAAAGGCCCAGATGCTTTCGAACTCTTCGCACCACTTAAGGACGGGGAACTTAAGCAAACACAACAGATTACTCCGTCAGATATTAGCGAGCGTTGGGAGCAAATTACCGGATCAACAACAGCTCCCATTTCGCGCCAAGATGCGAATCGCTTTATGGCAGAAAATAGAAGCTTTAGCATTTTTGAAAAATTTTCTAACCTTTTAGATAGCTGGCTCCATCTGACAGGCAATCCGATGAATTTGGCCTTCTTAATCATCTTAGTCGCCATTTTCAAGGCAATCACGCTATTTATCCATCGCTATTCGACCAAGCTTGGAGCCATTAATGTCAGTGCAGAACTGAGGCAGCGCTATTTTGAGCATATTCAGTCGTTACCCATGGAGTTCTATCAGCGCTATAATATTGGTACACTCTCTTCGCGTGTGGTTGCTGATGCGGCATCGATTGCGGAAGCGATAAACTCCTGCATGGTCAACTATTTACAAACTCCCTTTACAATTGTCTCTACACTTATCCTCTGCTTTGCCACCTCTTGGCATCTCTCCTTAATCATCTTTTTGGGATTTCCTCTCATTGTCTATCCGATCATCTTTTTAGCCCAAAGAGTCAGACGTATCTCCAAACAGATCCTCTCTAATCAAGAGCGCTTTGCGTCGGTCTTACTCGATTTTCTCGCGGGTATACAAACTGTCAAAGTCTTTGCTATGGAAGACTTTTCCCTCAAAAAGTACAAAGACCAAAACGCTCAGATGGTTAACTTAGAACGTAAAAGTGCCAAATATGACCTCTCTTCACGGCCCATCATTCACACCATCGGCATGTTTTTTCTGGCCACCGCCCTTCTTTATGGCCTCTATGTTCTCCAAATGAGTGTGTCGGAAGCGCTTGTCTACTGCGGGCTGCTCTATGTCTTTTACGAGCCGATCAAAAAGTTTGCAGAAGAGAATTCTCATATCCAAAGAGGCGTCGCTGCAGCGGAACGCATGTTCGATGTCCTAGAACAGAAACCGCTCATCACCGATTGCGATGGAGCTATCGAGGCTAAATCCTTTAGCCAAAAAATTGAATTTAAAGACGTCTGGTTCCGCTATGGAACTGGAGAATGGGTGCTTAGAGGCATTAATTTTACTATTAACAAAGGGGAGATGGTTGCGCTCGTAGGCTCTACCGGCGCTGGAAAATCGACCATTGCTCAGCTCCTTCCGCGTCTTTACGACATTCAACAAGGCGAGATCCTTCTCGACGGAAAGCCACTGACAACTTACCAACAGCGTTCACTACGCGAAATCATGGGGTTCGTTCCGCAGAAGCCATTCCTCTTCCTAGATACCATAGCAGCTAACATCTCCTTTGGCCGCCCTTACAGCCGCCAAGAAGTCATTGAAGCCGCACGCAAAGCGCATGCCCAAGACTTTATTGAAAAAATGCCGCTGAACTATGAAACAATGCTTATCGACACAGGTAGCAACCTATCTGGCGGGCAGCAGCAGAGGCTTGCCATTGCTCGCGCACTCATTAAGAAGGCTCCCATCCTCATTCTTGACGAAGCCACCTCATCTCTGGACGCCCTCAGCGAAAGGCATATCAAAGAAGCCCTTAAAGAGCTGCATGGCGAAATCACGCAACTCGTCATCGCCCATCGGCTCTCAACCATAGAGCATGCCGACCGCATCGTCTTTCTAGAAAGAGGTATCGTTATCGATGTGGGAACTAAAGAAGAATTGCTAGAACGCTGCCCTCCTTTTAGAAGCATGTGGGAAGCCTCTATTATCTCTTCAACGGGAGTGTTTCAGAATGCATAAAAAAGATGCCATCGTCATCCACTCCGGAGGGATGGACTCTTCGCTTTGTTTAGCGCTAGCAATACGTGAATTCACTGCACAACGTGTCCTAAGCCTCTCCTTTAGCTATCAGCAAAAAGCATCTAATGAGCTCGAACAAGCCGATTTTATTTGTCGGGAATGGGGAGTCGATCATGCTCTCATCGATGTCAAATGCCTAGCCCTGCTCACTAGTAATGCCATCACTGATTCATCCATCCCTCTTAACTGGAAGGAAGGGGAGGAACCACCCAGCCTGGTAATGGGCAGAAACGGACTCATGGCCCATCTTGGTGGCATTCATGCTCACGAACTGGGTGCTAGTTGTATCTACATGGGAGTTTTAGAAGAAGAGGCTGAAGAGATCGGTTATCGTGATTGCTCTGAGGAGTATATTCGGCTTAAAGAAAAGAGTTTACAGATCGATCTCGCTAATCCTCACTTTGAAATCCGTACCCCTCTTATACATATGCGTAAAGAACAGACCCTCCAGCTCGCTCATGAGCTAGGCATTCTCGACTTTCTCTGGGAAAATACCATTTCATGCTACGAAGGAATGCCCCGGGAAGGGTGCCAACGTTGTCCAGCTTGCTTTCTCCGCAACCGCGGCCTCGCCCGATTTAAAGGTTTAAGCACTAATAAAAATTAAACGCAAAGCCGCAAAGTCGCAAAGAAAGAAAATTTTCTTTGCGACTTTGCGTCTTTGCGTCTTTGCGTTTAATTTTTTAATCTCTCTTGAATTATGGCCCTTCAGGGTATTCTAGGATAAAGCCCGACTTTTTCAGCGTATCGGGATAATAAACTTGTTTAAAGGCCTTTAAAAATAGACTCTTATCGCATTCATTTAATTTTATGATTTTATGACCATCAAAGTGTTTCTGTTGATTCAAAGGGATGTAAATTCCGGAATTTCTTAGTAAATCTTCCATCTTCTTTCCACGATCAGAAAATACGATATCATCTTGATCGATAGTGGCTATCACAGCTCCATCATCAGGATGAAGCAATTGTAAGCCGCGTATTTGCATGATCATTCCCGTGATAGTTTTATACTTTCAATATGTTTTCCAAGAATAGACACTGTATAATCAATTCTAGAGGATTCACTATTTGGATCTGAACCAAAAAGAAGGTTAACATATAGCGCATTTTCCGGTTTTTTAGCATTTACAAATTTATTTCTAGCTATTGCAATCTTTCTCTGAGATACTTCCCCAAGCTCGCTAATTTTGTTTTTTTCTTGAATGATATCTACAAAATACTGTTCGATGACTTTGCATTTATTAGAATCCCAAACATCGACATTCAGATGAAGAAAGATACATCCAAAATCATAGGGAGTTATCTCGTTACCGCCCAAATCGCGGCTCTCTTTTGATAATTTTGAACCTTTTTGTAGGAGTTGAGCTGCATTTTTCATGCGCAAGATAGCTTGTTCACCTATGCCTCTTTCCTTCAGAATGCGCGCTTCCTTTTCGATCGAACGGTCTGTCCAAGATAATATATGATTTATAATCTTTGCGTCCCATCCCTTAAGCATTTGAGGCAAATAGCGCTGTTCGATCTTTAATTCATCTTCAGGCGATGTTGATAAACAACAACCATGATCAATCATATGAACAGAAAGGGTTTGATCCACAACGAGATTCCCTAAATGGCGATCCCAATTAGAGAAGCGTAAATCAAAGAGTAAGCTTCCTTGAACTTGAATGGTCGGGAGAGATTGGATAGCTTCATCACTGTTTTCTAAAGTTCTAACAGCGAATAGGCTCTTGCAGCCTGGGATAAAACGTTGAAGAGAACCTACTTGCTCACCTATTTTAACAAGGCAGGTGAAAGGAATAGTATAGATTTTTTCCTTTGCCTCAGCTTGTAAGAGATAAGCCGCATGCTCTCTGAATGCTCCTTCACCAGCGACAATGCCTACCATAAGGTCGGGTTTTTCTTCATCTAAAGGTTTGAAAACCCAAGCTTTTTTTTCGTTTACCGATAAGAAGTAGCTGCCATTAGTTCCTCCACAGCTATCTTCGCTAGTGCTTTTTTTTACGTTATTGAGCCCTTGTTTCTCAATACAGTCATACAATTTATATAAATCCACAATAGCACTGACAGGGTGGTTAGGGTCATCTAAAAGTTGTTGTGTATATTTTTTGTAAGAAGGTGAATATAACCTAGCATAAGCTGTAGCAACTTCATCTTGTGTAAGGGGTTCGTTGGAAGCAAAGCGTTGAGATAAATCAAAGAAATAATTGAATGCTTCGGATGCATCTTGATCTGCTGCCTTCCAATCTGCAGAAAAGGAGCTGTTTTCAATACAGTCGTCATTAAAGATTTCTGCATTGACAGTTTTTACAAATATCTTGACAGGAGAAGACATCTCCTCTTCGACATGGATATTTTGTAGGTTTTCAGAAAATAGACTTGTATTTTTAGTAATTAAATTAGTAATACTCATATAAAAAAAACAACGTTTTTGTTAGTTGAATTTTTATTATATCTAAAATAGTTTAAAGGAATGTAAAGTTATTGTTAAGAAATATTAAATTTAACAGAGAATTTAGTAGAGAGGAAGCCAGGTCTCTTTGACATTAATACGTTTCGTTTTATGCTTTTTGACCTCTCCTTCGATGATTGTATCGTTAGATACCGGCTTTTCTTTCTTTTTCTGCTCTTCTTTGACAGCATCAAGTTTTAATTTGATTTCCATCAAGCGGGTCCATTTCTCCTCATTCATCGAACCTGCACTTTGGATCAAATCAGTAAATTCTTCGTGATAAGTCCCTAGTGCAGAATAGAGCTGCTTATTTTTACGGAAATGCCTATCGACATCAAATAGCATGGCTGCAGCAATTAAGCGGCGCTCCTGCTCACGCTTCTTCGCCACTTCGGCCAGATGCTCACGCGTAGAGCGTAAGTTCTCCGGAGTACTATGGATTTTAGACGCAAGCTCCGACTCGTGCAACAGATGCTCTGCCTTAATCTTTAGCAGACCCTCATCCACTGCGGATTCTACTCTGTCATAATTTGCTTTACCCATAATAACCCACCTTATACTATCACCCTCTAATTAAAATTTTAATTCTGAGCGCATTAATCTAGCAATGATTTATACTAAATCTTAGGAATATGAGAGATTTTCCATGGAAGAATTTGAAGTTGATATCGCTGTTATAGGGTCGGGTCCTGCCGGGCAAAAAGCAGCTATTCAGGCCTCAAAGCTGGATAAATCGGTAGTCGTTATCGAAAAGCTTCCAGAACCAGGCGGTAACTGCCTTTTTAGCGGCACAATTCCCTCTAAAACCCTTCGAGAAGCCATTCTTGACCTCACCCGCTTTAACGACCTCTTTTTTTTATGGCCCAGAGATCGAACGGAAGGATGTCTCAATTAGCGAGCTCAATTTCCGCCTGGCACGCGTGATCGATGACGAAAGGAAGATGGTCTATCGCCAATTCAAAAAGAACGACATCCGTTTTGTACAGGGAAATGCTCGCTTTGAAAGCCCCAATTTGTTGCTGATAATGGACCGAGAATACCGCATTTGTTACCAGATCAAGGCCAAAAAAGTCCTTATTGCTACAGGGTCGAAACCTCGTAACCCCACAAATATTCCCTTCGATAACGAGGTGATACTCGATTCCACGAGGCTTCTAGGAATAAACAATGTCCCTGAAACCATGCTAGTGCTTGGTGGAGGTATTATAGGTTCCGAGTATGCCAGCTTTTTTGCTGCATTGGGAAGCGAAGTCACCATCATTGATAAGCGTGAACATATTTTACCACTCCTGGACCATGAAATAGGAATCCATCTTCAGACAGCTCTTACGAATATAGGGTTAAAATTTCTGGGCAATAAAGAGCCAGAAGAGATCAAGCGAATAGATAATAAGGCTTATGTTAAGTTCAAAGACGGCTCAGAGATAACGAGCGACGTTCTCCTCTACGCTTTGGGAAGAATTGCCAATGTCGATGGACTGCACATAGAAAATGCAGGACTTTCCTTAGGTTCACATGGCTATATTCCCGTAAATGCACTTTTCCAAACAGCAGTACCGTCGATTTATGCTATAGGAGATGTCATCGGGGGTCCCAGCCTGGCTTCGACAAGTATGGAACAGGGACGTTTAGCCTCTTTACATGCATGTGGAGAGGAGACGCACTATTTTCCCTCGTTTTATCCGGTCGGTATTTATACGATTCCTGAGATTTCCTGTTGTGGATATACTGAAACGCAGTTACGCGACTTGGGATACCATTACGAAGTCGGCCGCGCGTACTATTACGAAATTGCGCGTGGACATATTACAGGAAGCAATGTAGGCATGTTTAAGATACTATTTCATGCCGAAACATTAGAAATATTGGGCGTACATATTATTGGACGCAGCGCTACCGAGTTGATACATATTGGACAGATAGCATCTGGCTTTAGAGCAAAAATTGATTACTTTATCGATCAAATATTTAATTACCCTACTTATGCAGAAGGATACCGGGTAGCAGCCCTCAATGGATTTAATAAAATAAAATTGAAGAAAAAGTAGGAGTTTAACCTCGATGGATAAAAGTGAAGAAACTCCTCATATCCATAAGCCCAAATTCATCATCATTGAAGATGAATTTGTAAAGGGGAGTGCCGGCACCTGGGAAGAGGGGCCAAAAGAGGGACCATATAGCCCATTTCAAGGATTATCAGACGTTAAGTTCTCACTTTCCCTACGCATTATCTCTCTCGGACTCTCGCTTTTATTAATTCTCAGTACTCTTGTAGTCACCATAGCTACACTATTCTGCGGTCTACTCAAGCTAATTACCTTCGGACGTATCAAAAGAGTGGATGACCTATTCACCAATTGCTACTCATTAATGCGAAAGTCACTCGTGCTCACGATTGGGCTCTTTATCGCCACCTTTTCCCCTTCGTTTGGCTTCGCGATTATTATTATCTACTTTCTCATGATCGGCGAAAAACTGAATCAGGACCTGCTAAGACGGCTCTTCTCAACAACTTTTCGTTAATGATTAAACGCAAAGTCGCGAAGGCGCAAAGAATTAAAATGTTTCTTTGCGCCTTCGCGTCTTTGCGTTTAATTTGTTATCTTACTGAAGCTTGCTCCTGCATTACTGTAAACTCGATTTTATCTTTTTTCAGCTGTAATTCGACAATGCAATCGTGCGGAATTTTTCCTTCCAAGATAGCTTTTGAGAGCATATTCGTCACAGAGTTTTGAATCAGTCTTTTTAGAGGACGAGCACCGAAATAAGGGTCATATCCCTCCTTAGCTAAGAAGGCACGCACCTGTTCTGTCCACATAAGCTGAACATGTCTATCAGCCAGTCTTTTTTTAAGGTAGTGTAGCTGGATATCCACAATCTGTTCCATGTCGGACTCACGCAATGGTAAGAAGGGGATGATATCGTCCAAACGATTCAAAAACTCGGGTCTAAAGTGTGTCTTGAGAATAGGCTCCAAGACACTCATGATCTCGTCTTTATTCATGGTGTCCCGATGACGCTCCATCTTTTCAAGAAGGCGTTCGGAGCCTAAGTTCGAAGTCATGATGAATAATGCATTTTTACAATTGACCGTACGACCTTTACTATCCGTAATGCGACCATCATCAAAAATCTGCAGCAAGATATTAAAAACATCATGGTGCGCCTTTTCGATCTCGTCAAAGAGCACGAGAGAATAGGGGCGTCTCCTTAAAGCCTCTGTGAGCTGTCCTCCTTCATCGTAGCCTACATAGCCAGGAGGAGAGCCTATCAGCTTAGAGATACTATGTTTTTCCATATATTCAGACATGTCGAGTCGAATGATCGCCTCTTCCTGCGAAAAAAGCTGCTCTGCCAAAGCCTTGCAAAGCTCGGTCTTTCCGACTCCTGTGGGACCTAAGAATAGAAACGCTCCAATAGGACGTCCTGGATCTCCTAAGCCTGAACGCGAGCGTCGAATGGCATCAGATATAGTAGTAATCGCCAAAGGCTGTCCCACAACGCGTTTTGAAAGCTCTTCTTCGAGGTGCAGCAGCTTCTCAGCTTCACCCTCCAGCATCTTAGAAACCGGTATGCCTGTCCATTTGGAGACAATATGAGCGATTAAATTCTCGTCCACCTCTTCCTGAAGCAAGCGGTGAGACTTCTCTTTTAAATCCTTTTCAGTCTTTTCGATCTCTTTCTGAAGCTGTGGAATCATGTTGTAGCGCAACTCAGCCACTTTATTGTAGTCAGCACGGCGTTCGCTCTCTTCCTCTTGGAAACGCAATCTTTCGAGCTGGTCCTTCTTCTCTTTCAAAGTCTGAATCAGCTTCTTTTCACCCTCCCACTGCTGTTTCAATACACCAAGCTCTTCTTTGATATGCGCAATTTTACTAGCTAGTTTTTCACTTTCTGCTTTAGCAGAAGGGGAGTTCTCTCGGCGAAGGGCTTCCTGTTCCACAATTAATGCAGCGAGCTCTCGTTCCTTAGTGTCTATGGGCAAGGGACGGCTTCCAATCTGCATACGGAGCATACTAGCGGCTTCGTCGATCAGGTCGATGGCTTTATCGGGTAGCTGTCGGTCCGAAATATAGCGATTAGACAAGAGGACGGCGGCATGGATAGCGTTTTCAGTGATGCGTACGCCATGATAGATCTCATACTTCTCGCGCAAACCACGCAAAATGGCAATAGCCTCTTCAACAGAGGGCTCCTCAATAAGGATAGGCTGAAAACGTCTCTCTAACGCAGCATCTTTTTCAATATATTTTTGATACTCATTAAGCGTTGTCGCACCAATACAGTGCAGCGTCCCCCTCGCTAAGGCAGGTTTAAGTAGGTTAGCCGCGTCCATTGACCCCTCTGTAGCTCCTGCGCCCACCAAGGTATGGACTTCGTCAATAAAAAGAATAATTTGTCCATCGCTCTTCTCAATCTCTTGCAAAATCGACTTTAAACGCTCTTCAAACTCACCACGATACTTTGTCCCAGCGATCAGACTTCCCATATCCAGCGCAAACAGCTGCTTATTTTTAAGCGAAT
>JABDDJ010000039.1 GCA_013287645.1 Chlamydiota bacterium
GAAGTTTTTTCTAACTCCAGGATAGCAATCCTGCGCTCCTCCTGTGCTTTAGGTAGATACCCGTGAAAACTAAAGCGTTGAGAGGGCAATCCCGATAGCATAAGTCCCATCGTGATGGCTGAGGGACCTACAAAGGATTGGATTGTAATGCCGCGCTGACGAGCACGAAATACGAGTGAAGAGCCTGGATCAGCAATGCAAGGAAGACCCGCATCGCTCACAAAACCCCAGCGCTCCCCCTTAAGGATAGGCTCCAAGAAGAAATCGAGATCTTCAAATTTCGTGGAATGATTGACAACGGCGATAGGAATTGTCCGCGTGTCTCGATCTTTGATAAATAGATCTAGGTAACGCTTTCCTGCATTTGGATTTTCCGCGATTAAACCATTAAGTGAATTCACCGCTTTTCCCACGCTAGTAGGTAGGTAGAGCTCTGGATGAGCAGTCTCTGCTAACAAATTAGGCAGCAGTAATAGGGCAGGCTTAGGCTGTTTTTTTTCCATTATATTATTTACTTGTTAATAGGTGTAGGTACGCCATAGATTAGCTTTGTCACAAGCTGTTCTATCAGCAGCTCTTCATCAGAAAGAGAATCTTTAGCGCTAAATTCGGCGCTATCTAGAGCGATGATTGCATTATGGAACCGCTCTAGACCATACTGACGAGCTAATTGAATATTTTTATCTAAAATAAATCCCTTCATATAGGGATAACGTGTAGATATTTCTTGCGGAGGCAAACCAGCAGTTAAGATAGAACAGATTTCAAATCCGGTTTGTATGGAACGACGTAGCTGACGGATTAGGCCAATTAAAGAATTTCCTTGTCGAAGAAGCTCATGCGCCAAATGAAATGCCTCTCTAGAATTTCCTTGCAGAATAGCCTCACTCATTTGCCACGTCGTAGCCTGCGGAGTCGCCCCTACAAGAGCTGAGACATGCGAATCTTGGATAGCTTTTTCGTTGCCGATAAAAACAATTAATTTATTTAATTCATTCCTTAAAGCAACGTAATTTGCCCCCACACTTCTATAGAGAAGGTCTGCTGCAGAAGGTAAAAGCTGTTTTTGTTCTTTTGCTGCCTGCTGAATTAACCATTCTACACATAAAGCCTCTAGATTTTTAGGCTTTAGCGCCTCGGGTGCAAAGACAACACCATACTTTTCGGTCTGCTTGTAAAAGTTTGTATTCGCATTGAGCGCAGGAGCCATAAGCAAAATCGCTGTTTTAGACTGAGCTTTAGGATAGTAGCTCTGCAGCAGTTCCTGATTTTTCTTTGCCAGTTTATCTGCAGCAGTAAGCTTAACTAGGGTAGATGAAGCAAAGAAGTCCATCCCAAAAAGAGTCTGTTCTAAACTGGCTTCTGCCACCTGAGAGCCATCCCAATTAAGAAGCGTATACCCCTGCCGCTTAAAAGCACTGATAACTAATTCTTCGGCAAGGTGAGACAAAAACTCCTCCTTACCAAGAAGTAAATAGATCGAAGAAAGATGCACTGAAGAAGCATTTTGTATATGCTTCTCAAAAGATTTCCAGTCGAGGTACTTCATGCCACTCTTTAAGCTGCTTAATATCTTGCTAAAGGTATCAAATTCTCTATTAAAGACAAAGAATTAAAGTTTAAAAAAAACTAATTGACTTTTATTAATAAAATCTTTAAAATTGTTGTAAACTAAGGATATAATTATGCAAAACTCTCATTATTATAGTATAAGTACACCTCGTATAGACTATTTAAAAGACATATGCGAAGCTGCATATATCGCTCCTTCTGTTCCTGAAGCAGTCTTTTATTTTAGTTGTAAATTGGCAGGACGTTTTGTTACTACATTACAACCTTTCGATAAGCTTGTCAAAGCCCCTTCAACTATCTATCGCTTTATAGTTGGTGATAACGAAAATAATTTAAATACTATTCTCAAAGATACATCCTCCTTTAAATCCTTAATTATTGCACCTATCGCCGGCATTGCAATTTTTACAGCCGTGGCCTTCGCAGGTTACAATGCAGTTGGTTCATTTGCCGCAAAAGGCGCTATTGCCGGAATTCATACGATGGCAATGTTGCTTTTTTCAAGGGCGGCAGCTACCGAAAAAGATAAGTTTATTTCTTTAAACTTGTGTCTTAGACGGTTGTTTATAAATGATCACGCAATGATTTCAAAACAAGATTGCGACAAAGCAAGAATAATTTCCTTTATTGTTATGGCAATAACTTCACTATCCGTAACTATTTTGACCCAAAACCCCATTTTAGCTTCAGCTGTAGCATATCCTCTTTCAGCTGTAGTCAACGTAGACTATCTGCGATTTGCTACTCATACTCCTGCGGCACTTCAAGCTAACTAAAATTCAGGTTAGTAATAGCCGCGAATGCGGCAATAGCATGTAGCCACAGGCGTCAGCCTGTGGGAAAATGCAATCAAAAATGAAGCCGCGAATGCGGCGACAGAAATCATCCATAATGCTCAGCCTCAAATAGATATCGATGTTCAAATGCGATTTTGTGTAATTCGAGAAATCTAATGTACTCTTCTTCAAATGTTTTTGTTTGATGGTGTTCTCTCTGATTTTGAATATAGTGGCGAACTGATTCTATCTGAGAATAGCTGACTGTAAATGCTCCGTATCCTTTCTGCCACTCAAATCGATTTGTTTGATCAGGAAGGTCATTACTCCATTTCGATGAGTTAGCTTTGATTTCTCGGATTGAATCAGAAATTGCTTTTGTAGGAGATAAATTTGCAAGTAAATGGATATGATCCTCCACTCCCCCAATTTCGATAAGATGACCATTTTGTGCACGAATGATTCCTCCGATGTATTCGTAGAGTCTTTTTTGCAATGCAGTTTGAATTAATAAGTGACGATATTTTGTGCTAAACACGATGTGATATGTTAGTTTGGTGAATGTACTCATAGATCTTTTCCTGTCGCCGCTATCGCGGCTTCGTTTTTGATTGCATTTGCCCACAGGCTCACGCCTGTGGCTACATGCTATTGCCGCATTCGCGGCTCAAGCAACCTGCACAAATAATTTCATTTTGACGACATTGGGCGTCAGCCTGTGGCTACATGCTTGTGCCGCATTCGCGGCTTTAGCAACCTAAGTTTTTGCACACGGTATAAAACTCAGCTAAATTATGAATTACAGTGATTTTAATCGCCTTACAAAACCTCTTTTTGAGCTATAAACTATAGGGCGGAGCGGAGCTCCGCAGCGCTCGCCCAGAGATTAGAAATCTAAGGAACAAACTAGTTGACTTTTATTAATAAAATCTTTAAACTATTGTTTGTTTACGTTTTTTTAATAAATAACTGAGGTAATAAAAATGGTTAGTTCTTATATAGAGCCACTCAATAAGTGTGGTGTTTTGAAACTGGATGTTTTAAAAGACATCGGTGAAGCAGCTATAGTAGGTGGCGCGTCGTTGCCAGCTAGTGCGTTTTACTTTATCGGAAAATGTATCGGTCGTTTGGCATGGTGTCCTTATATCAAAATAGCTACTGATAAATTCTCAGAAATCTATATTAGTAATGTATCTGGCACAGCGCATGGATCTCGAGGATTCCACTGCAGATTAGTCGTTCCTATTGTAGGCAGTGCGATCTTCACAGCAGTAGCCTACATCTCTTACAATTACTGTGCATCATTATTCGCATTAAAGGGAGCGATTGTTGGTATTCATGCATTAGCTTTGACTTTCTTTTCTCTTTACCCTCGAAACGAAGACAATATAATTTCGATACGTAGTCATCTTGAAAGAAAGTTTATTGATTCTAAGTTTTATGCTGAAGGAAAGGAATATAATAAGATTGATAGAATAGCAAATGTCGTTTCTAATATAACGTTAGTGGCTACTTCTCTTACTCTTACTGTTTTAACTCAAAACCCCATTTTAGCTGCTACTGTA
Organism: Chlamydiota bacterium; assembly: GCA_013287645.1. Classification (GTDB taxonomy): domain Bacteria; phylum Chlamydiota; class Chlamydiia; order Chlamydiales; family JABDDJ01; genus JABDDJ01. Next base: position 3,914 of record JABDDJ010000039.1, read on the forward strand.
GCGTATCCTGTCTCAGCTGTAGCTAGAGTAGCTTATACGCGCCTAGCTTTATGTTTTTCAGGTGTGCATCAGAGATCCTTCTAACGGAGAATAGAATGAGTAATCAAGTTTCTAGTTTTATAAAAAATATCATCCCACATGTACATAATGCGGCTGAAGCTGCTATAGTAACGGGTGGATCATTACCAGGTAGCTGCTTATATTTTGCGGGTAGATTAGCAAGTATTTATACTTTGAAAATTACTAATGCATGGAAAGTGTTAGAACTCCCTTCATACATTTACAATACGATTTCTAACTCTCTTCCTACCTCAGCACAAAAAATATGTTCTAAGGTAAAGATATTGGTACCTATAGTAGGTATTGCGGCCTCTACAGCGATCGCTTCCTACGGTTACAATGCAGTATCTATGTGGGCGATTAAAGGTATTATTGCGGGTGTGCATTCCATAGCAGTGGGATTATTCTCTACTGTTAGCGCAAAAGCTACAATAATTTCTTTACGAAACTGCGTTTCTAATAGTACTTCGACTAGTGTAGATATCTTTTCGAATACAGTATTCATCACGACTTCTCTTTCGTTAACTATATTGACGCTAAATCCGATATTAGCTCTTACTGTTGCATCTCCCGTTTCGGCTGTTGTTAGAGTTGCTAATGATTATTTTACAGCTGATCGAGAGACCTCTAAAGCTAAAGGTAACATCCGCAACTAATCCCTATTAACGGAGCATATAATGGTTAATCAAGTTTCTAGTTTTATACGAGAGCAAGCCAACGTGTTTACTTTACGCGATATGGTTGAAAGTACTATTGTAACAGGTGGATCTTTACAAGGTAGCTGCCTTTATTTTATTGGTAGATTTGCATCTAATTACACTTATAAAATTCCTCATGCGCTGAAGGTACTCGAATTTCCAACGATGATTTTCAATATTATTTCTAACTCTCTTCCTTACCGAGCAAAGAAAGTATGTTCTAAAGTAAAGATATTGGTACCTATACTAAGTATTGCAGCCGTTACCTTGGTCGCTAATTATGGTTACAATGCAGTCTCTATGTGGGCGATTAAAGGTCTTATTGCCGGTGTGCATTCATTAGCTATTTCAAATTTCTCTGTTACTTCTATAAACTCTCATGTAATTTCTTTACGAAACTGCCTTTCTGATGGCAAATCGTATAAGATAACTTACTTTATGACTGCATTATACATCACAACTACTCTTTCGTTAACAATTCTGCTGCAAAACCCCATTTTAGCTCTTACAGTTGCATATCCTGTTCAAGCCCTAGCTAGAGTAGCTCATGATCGTTTTGCAGCTATGCGATCACCCGCTGAACCTGAAGTTATCGTCCAATAGCAATCATTACTATTTGCATCCGAGATGGGCTGTGTGGTTAACACATTGCCCACCAGGATGTTTTTTGTGGTGAGTCTGGCGGGGATATAGAGGAAGGGGTCTAGGTAGACATGATTTTCGAAGTAGACTCTGTCTCCATAATGGATCTCTGCTCCTAGGGCTGGATTGTCGACGCTTTTTATGGTCCACCATTGTGAAGGGACGTGTCTATTTTCTGTATAGCGGCAGTCTCCTAGAAGCTGGGTATTTTCTAAGAAATTAGTGTCATCTATTTGAATAAGCACAAAAGAGCCGTGGGTGATTTTTCCGGAGTCTCCGGCAAACTTTAGGGATACTTTATTTTTGGCATCTCCGGTAAAAGCCACGTCAATCCAATCAAATTTATTTTTTACTATATAGTCTCCTGAGTTGCTACAAAGGTAAAATGGCTCTCCTGCATGAACAATTTGGGGACTATCTACTTCAGGTATGGATGTAGAGTTAGTGGTAACAATGCAGTCTTCTCGAGGTGTTGTGAGCTGGATCACCTGGTCAAAGGTGGGGGCTATGGCTGCGCGTCGGCCCATATTCCAGACTGATTTATCGATATTTCTCCAGGATAAAATCGTTGATATCAGTGAGGTATGGTCAAAGGGATTGTTAGGGTCGTCAGAGCGTATGACGGTGCTTTGGGCAATTCGGGGTGAGATAAAGAGGGCTGGGACACGTACGCCAAGGCGGTCAAACTTAAAGCCTTTCTGAAAATTTGTGTCTGGGGCAATGGTATTAGGTGGTGGTACGTGGTCATGGAGTCCTCCATGCTCGTCAAAGGTGACTATTAAGAGTGTTTTATTCCATGCCTCTTGATTGGAGATAAGGCTTGTATAGATGTTGGCTAAGAGGTTCATGCCTGGGCGGAGATCTCCAGGTGGATGGAGATCGTTGCCTTGTAGGCCAAGGAAAGGTCCATTGCCTGCGGGATTATTTTTGGATCCTACATCGAGGCTTAGAGTCCATTGAGGATCTATAAAACAGACGTTGGGGAGCTGTCCACTGCGTGCGAGCTGGTGAAAGGTATCTAATTTTAGAATATTGTCTTGATAGTTTGGGATTTTAGATAGGCTAGTGAAGGTATTCGTTCCACTATAGGGCCCTGAGAAAACTCCTGGGATCATATCTGTTTGCCAAAAGATAGCCCAGGTAATGCCTGAAGACTGCTCTACGAGCCTGTTCCAGATAGTGTCAGAAGTATATCGAGTCCTACCGGAGGAGTCATTGACAATAGTGCCTTCAGAGGTACCGCATAGGGCAAATCCTCGATTGGGGTTGGTCTGGGTAGGGACGGAAGAGAACCAGTAGTCACTGACGGCATACTGCTTCGCTAAGGCATAGAAAACGGGTAATTCTTGGTCAGTATAGGTTTCCATTACGGCGCAAAGTGTTTGTTTGTCACTAAGCCAATCATTTTCTTTCCACATTGAGGCGTAGTCTTGGAGAAATCCGGTCATTGTAGGAGTTGTGCTGCCATTGAAGCCAAAAATTTGCTTGGTGACATGGTCAAAGGGTTCGTGAGGATTGAACTTGGGAGAGTTTAATAGGCGTGTGGTATTTACTGAGGGTACCCCTTTGATGGGTGGGGAGCTGAAGACGACTTCGCCGGCAGAGTTTATGAGTGTATTAGTATAGAGGTCGAGAGTGTTTTGAGTGAGTCCCATAAATTGTTGAGTTGTATCTGCGGGGATGAAGAGCTGAGGTTGATCATGTTCATAGAGCCAGGCGAGGAGGTTATCAAAAGATCTGTTTTCGAACATGAGTATGACGACATGCTCTATCTCGTTCTGCATCAGAGAGGTTTGCTGAGCTGTTAAAGGATTAATTAAAAAACTTAATGCTATAATAATTTTTTTTAACATTGGTCACCTACCCGCTCTTGATAAATAAATAGATTCGACCTATCTTAAAAATTTAGTTTATAGTCTTCAAGGAGAAAGAAATGATTTCAGAGCCAGATTTTTTTGGGAAGCGCGCTCTGGTGGCTGATGACTACCCCGCTAGCCAAGAGATGTTTCAGGAGATGCTGGAGTTATTGGGTTTCAATGTAGATGTAGCCGATGACGGAGAGCGTGCGTTAGAAATGTACAATAAAAATTTTTATGATGTGATTTTGATGGATATTAAGATGCCTATTAAAAATGGGTATGAGGTGACAGAAGATATCCGACGGATTGAAAAAAATAAAAGACATACTGTAATAGTTGCGTTAACTGCCAATGCGATGGCGGGTGATAAAGAGAGATGTTTCGCTGCAGGGATGGATGCATACTTTACGAAACCTGCAGATATAAGGAAATTGAGATCTATTCTCTCTGATCTCTTGCTTAACAAAAAAAGTGAATAAGGAGTCAACTATGCTCGCAGAACCTGATTTTATAGGAAAACATGCACTGATTGCAGATGACTATACAGCTAACCAGGAGATGCTTCAGGAGATGCTTGAGCTGTTGGGGTTTAGGGTGGATGTAGCTGGAGATGGAGCACAGGCTTTGCAGCTTTACCAAGAGAATCATTACGATATTATTTTGATGGATATTGAAATGCCCTTGAAGAATGGGTATGAGGTAACTCACGAAATTAGGAAAGCGGAAGGAAGTAAAAAGCATACGTTGATACTGGCGTTGACGGCGAATACGATGGCTGGTGATAAGGAGAAGTGTTTAGCAGCGGGAATGGATGGATATTTGAGTAAGCCGACGGAGATCAAGCGATTGAGACAAAAGCTATCGGAGCTACTCCAAGGGCAGCCCAAGTGACTTGCTTTTATAAGTATTTTTTTATTTTATTATTCTTCATAGCGGGTTCTTTATTTTCGGTAGAGAAGCCGATTCAGCGATGGGCAGCTTATTATTCTAATAAGGAGCCTGTGGAAGCATTTTCTCCCTATCAGCTTGTAGTGTTTAACTATGATGAGCATCCTTTGATGCAGGGTATGCAGGATAAGGAGATTATTACATTGGGTTATTTGAGCCTTGGGGAGGTTGAGAAAAAACAGCCCTATTATGAGGATGTTAAGAAGCAGGGACTTCTTTTGGGAGAGAACCCTCATTGGAAAGGGAGCTTTTATGTGGATGTGCGGAATAAGTTGTGGCAGAAGCGTGTGATAGAGGAATTAGTTCCCGCGATATTATTTCAGAGATTTAATGGTGTATTTTTAGATACGTTGGATGATGCAGAATATTTAGAAAATTTGGATCCTGTCAAAAATAAAGGGATTAAGCAAGCAGCTATTGATTTAGTAAAGGCAATTCGATTGCACTATCCTCCGATTAAAATTATGGTTAATAGAGCATATTATATGTTACCTCAAGTTGCGTCTATTATTAATTATGAATTGGGTGAATCAATCTATTCAACTTATAATTATGACCATAAAAAATATGAATTGGTTTCTGAAAAAGAATATAATGATCAAGTTAAACTATTAAATAATGCAAAGAAATTAAATCCTAATTTACAGATCTTTACTCTTGACTACTGGGACCCACATGATGTAGAGGGTTATAAGAAAATATATAATGTTCAACGAGCTCATGGCTTTATCCCCTATGTTGCGACACTACATCTCGATACTCTTATTCCTGAGCCTTCTAAGCCTTGATTCTCAAGAAGTTCCACGAGTAGTCATCGGTCTTTATGACAGTCAATTTCAACGACGCGTTGAGTATCTCAATCTGCATCAATTCGCTGAAATGCCCCTTAACCACTTGGGCCTTAAGATCGAGTACCATGATATTCAGCAGGGCTTGCCATCGATTAAAGAGAGACCTGATGTAATTGGGGTATTAACCTGGTTTCCCTATTCGGCGACTATAGAGCATCCACAAGAATTCATAGATTGGTCGATCGAAGCGATTGAAGCGGGCAAGAAGTATGTCGTTCTGGGTAATCCTGGTTTTAATACTAAAGCGGGAGATACTCCTAAGAATTTAACAAATCGCTTTTGGAAAAAACTGGGGTTGCGTGACGCCGATTTTGATATTGCAGAAACATATACGACTCAAGTGATTTATACTAATCCTGAATTGCTTCCTTTTGAGCGTGACTATTCCGGAATTAAATCTGGGTATCCTTTAATGGAAGTGATTTCAAAAGATGCAGTTCCTCATTTAATTGTCGGATTAGAAAACGATCCAAAGACTAAGTCGAATTTAATTGTCACAAGTCCTAATGGTGGTTATGTCGCCGAAGAGTATGCGGCATATAAGCCGATTCCTACGCCTAGTCTAGGGATTATTCGTAAATGGTATGTCAATCCGTTTAAATTTTTTGCATTGGCTTTTGGTACGGATGGTCTGCCTAAACCAGATACGACAACGTTAGCAGGGTCGAGAATTTACTATAGCCATATTGATGGGGATGGTTGGAATAATGTGACTGAGCTTGAAGAGTATCGTCAAAATAAGACTTTGAGTTCTGAAGTTATTCTAAGAGAGATTATACTTAATTATCCCGACCTGCCTTTGACAGTGGGACCGATCGCTGCCGATATCGATTTAAACTGGTTTGGATTGGAGGCAGGCCGAGAAATTGCACAAAAGATCTTTGCCTTGCCTCACATAGAAGTGGGCTGTCATACCTTTACGCATCCCTTTGACTGGGGATTTTTTGAAAATTACAATCCTGATTATGAAACTCGGTATTTGAGTAATTTTACAACTCCAGTTTGGAAAAATCGTAACTTTTTTAAGGTCATCAAAGATTCGATCGTAGGTACAAAGATCAAGATTCTCGATGCTGATAGCTCTGTGAATGATGAGGGGGGGTTTCAGCATACCCCAGACATGCTGGATCCAGGATATGAGACTCCCCGGGCATATGCTTTAAAACCTTTTAATTTGCACTTAGAGGTCTTTGGAGCCATTAAGGAGGTGCAGGCTCTTGCTCCACATGGTAAAAATGTTAAGCTCTACCAGTGGTCAGGCAATGCAGAGCCTTTTGCAGAAGCTGTGTTATTTACTGAAGAAGCAAATGTAAATAACTTAAATGGAGGAAACACCCGTTTTGATCCTTCTTCTGATTCCTATGCGTGGGTAAGTCCGTTAGGTATGCAGAAAAAACATACGACACAAATTTATTCCTCTATGACGAATGAGAACTTGTACACAGATATGTGGACAAAGGCCTTCTACGGATTTAATCAACTCCCCATTACCTATCAACGCACAGAGTCGCCTTTACGCATCAAACCCATGAACTTGTACTACCATATGTATTCGGGAGAAAAGCTTCCCAGCCTAGATGCTGTAAAAGAAAACTTGGAATTTATCCGCTCTGAAGAGACTGTGCCTATTCCTGCTAGCCATTTCTGCGAGATTGTCAGAGGGTTCTATGATACAAAAATGGATGTGCTAAGCAATCGCAGATGGCTGGTAAAAAACCGAGGTGCTCTGCAGACAATTCGCTTCGATCGTGCGACATTCTTAGGGGTTGATTTTGCCAAGTCGAGAGGAGTGATCGGCCAGAGACACCATCAAGGAAGCCTTTATATCTACTTGGACGAGAAAGAGCCGTTTCCCATTATTGCTTTAAAGGATCTCGATAGGGCTCACGATGAACCGGTCGAAAAAATTCCTTACTTAGTGAAGAGCCATTGGAAAGTCTGGAATGTAACGAGAGGCAATGAGATAGGAATGCAGGCTCAAGGATTTGGCAAGGGAGCGATGGAATGGCGAGTTCCTTCAGATGGTATGTATAAAATAGCATTTACGTCCTCATTGAGAAAAGGCGCAGTGGTAAAAGAGGCACGCGGAGGAATCTTAGCCTTTGATATTGATACACTAGCTTTAGATCCCATTAACATTGTGATAGGCAAAAGTGAACAGTAGAGCATATTACACAACGATTTTCTGTCTAATATTAGCAGGCTTTGCGTTAGGCTTTGTCTTCTATCCAACCTATTCACAGGTTTCGTTAATGCTTTTTTACGACAAGCAATATAACGAGGCGAGATCAAGGTTTGAGGAGCTCTATACCGAAGAGCAACCCATTACACGTGTATCGACTTTTATGCCTCTGATCTGGATCTATTTAAAATTTGCTAAGACTGAAGAGGCTACACAGCTCTTAGAGAGTTATGTAAAGCAAAATCCTGCAGCGACTGATGCCAAAATCTATCTTTTTGATTTGTATACTGACACAGAAAAATATGCCTCTGCTTTGGACCTAGAAAGAGGAATTTACCCAGAAGCTCCCTCGCTTAAACGCTTACGAGAGTTTGCGATCCATTATAATGAGTTTCAGAAAACTCCCGAACATTTATGGGCACTTCAACAGCTCGTGAATCTTGGACAAGCCTCTGAAGAGGAATATTATCAACTCATTTATTTATATGCTGCCGAGGGAAAAAAACAGGAAGCGTTGAATATTATTAAAAAAATGATTCCAGCTCTTAAAGATAAAAAGCTTGATTCTGATACTTTAGAGTTAGTTGTGAGCCTTCTAGGAGATAATCAGCAGAAGGATCAAGCCTATCAATTCGCCATTCAACAGCTGAAAAATGATCCTAAGGTCGCAAAAGCAGTTGGAATAGCTTTTGCCATGATGCGGCACGGTATGAAAGAGCAGAGTTTAGTAGTGCTAAATGCCCTTCCAGCAGATTTACAAAAAGATCCAAAAGTTCTATCGGCACGCGTTTCGCTCTACTTGAAGAGAAAAGATCAGGCGCAAGCTTATGCCCTGTTAAAAGAGTATTTGAAACAGGGAATATTTCCTAGAGACCATGCAGAGACATTTATTGATATAGCATTGGATCAAAATGATTTTGCAAGTATCGAGCAATTGCTTGCCAAAGTCCCTGTGGACAATGTGTCTGAGGAGACATTTTTGAATTTGATTGAACAAGCCATGACAAAGCAAAAATATGCTTTGATCAAAAAAATAAAAAATAATTTGAATTTATCTTATTTAAATAAACATGCCTTTTTGGCTTTTGCACTTAATCTTGGAACCACTCCCCCCTCAGCAGAAGAAGAACAAAAACTTTTGGCTAACCCTACGTTCCATGCTACGACCGATTATCAAAAGGCCGTGTTAGCAAATCTATTTAATATCAAAAAATATTCAAAGCTGACTCAACAAGAGATCGCATCTATCCAGTCCCTCGAGAGTGTCCCTTTGGATGATCTCTACTCCTTGGCAGGCTTCTACGTTAACTTAGGACAGGCTGATAAGGGGTACAGCTTAATCCTGAAGTTGAAAGCGATACAGACTCACCCTAAAATAACGGAGGCTTGGTTACTTTTAGCCACAGCCACTGGACATACTGAAGAGGCTTCTAAAGCTCTTCAATCACTCTCTAATCCCTCTGATCAGTTACTTTACGACCTTTATTATGCGGCTGCTGATAACAAACAAGGAGTCCTCGCAACGCAGATTGCTAACATGCTTGTAAAGCGAAATCCTTCTTTAAAAAATAAAAAGCTTTTAGGTGAAGCATTAGTCTCTACTGGACAGGATGAGGCTGCTGTTACCATATTTGCTGAGTTATACCAAAGTGATAAATCCAATTTGGATGCCTACCTCGATGTGTTATCGTTGGCAGCTAAAAAAAATAGTAAATATCGCCCGACTCTTAAAGATTTAGTGTTGACTCGGCTTCAAACACACCCTCTTAAAAATAAGCGTAAAGCTGAATTAGGCTATATGCTGATCGATAGCGACTATAAACAAGAATCGATTCCCCTCTTTTTGGATTTAGCTAAGAATAAACCCTTTAAAAACCCTAATGTCCAAACACTGTTAGGACTATGGGGAGAAAAGCCCGGTGATCAAGGAATTGAGTGGCTCTACACGCGTGCCCAAAAGGCTAAGCCAGAAGAAAAATTGCTATGGATGAATCAACTGATTGATGTGGGAGCTCCAAAAAAAGCCCTTGCGTTAATTGATAAACAGCAACTTGCAGATAAAGATACCCGTGAAATGTACTTAAAAGCCATAGACTCTATTATTTATACACTTTCAAAAAATCCCAAGCAGCGCGAAGAGTTGAAGAAATGGGTCTTAGCAGAGCTTGAAGTAAAACCTTTAAGCCGCAAGAAGCAGCGTGAATTAGGTTTTGCGCTGGTCAATGCAGAATATAAGCAGGAAGCAATCCCTATCTTTCTTCAATTATCAGATAAGAAGAATTTCAAAAATAAGGATGTCCAAACACTACTCTCCTTATGGGGAGAAAAACCACCCCCAGCTGGTTTAAAGTGGATTAAAGGAAGAGCATTGGCATCACAAGGCAAAGAAAAAGGCCATTGGTTAAAACATTTACTTGATATAGGCGACTCTACAGACATCATTGCCATGGTAAATGAGAGCGAATTTTCGACCGACTCCATTTTAGATGCCTATCTGGGAGCATTGACAAACCTAAAGAAACGCCAAGAAGCCGGACATGTCATTGCGCTTGTCTTAAATAACGAAACACGTCCTAAGCGCATCAGAAAGCTAGCTAAAATAGCCCAAGACGAAGATCAGCTAGATTTAGCCTTAAATGCCTATCAGAAACTCTTAATCTATAAACCAAACGATCTAGGAGCACTCAAAGAACTGGGTACCATCTATTTTGGAAAAGGCAACCTTAGCCTGGCAGATTACTATCTAACCCTCTATCACTTCCAGAAGCCTGAAGGAGACTATCTCACAAACTACTATACTGCCGAGATCGCCTTCAATAACCAAGATTTTGAAACCGCCAAACGCCGCTACGTGTTATCGATAAATCAGATCCGTGCATTACCCAAACGAGATCTTGCTGTACGCATACTTACAGCCCAGATATTTGAACGCCTAGAAGTCAAAGACATGGCTGTCATGGTCTTCTATACTCTCCTGCAGCAGAATCCGAATAATCTATCCCTACGAGCAGACTTGGCCAATCTCTTAATGGATCTAGAATACTATGAGGAAGCTGCTTGCGTTCTCTGTTTTGAGCCTCCTCCTCCTAAAGATGAAGCTGAAGCTTCAGAGAGACGAGCTGACGAAATTAACTTCGACATCGCCCATCTGCGCCTTCTTAAAGAAACGATCCATCCTGAAGCAGGCTCTTGCCTTGCTAAGCAAATGTTAGAAAATTATCCCGATTCGCCCCTAGTCTGGGAAGCTGTCGCTTCATGGGAATTTTGGATGGGCCGTTGGAGACGCTCTTTAAATTACTATCATATGGCACATGAACTCAATCCTCTCAATGAAAGCTACTTAAAGGTACGAAGAAGTATTTTAATTAGCCACGAAGATTTCTATTACCTCGAAGCAGAATACCGACGTACTGCACTGACGCAAATTGAACGGTTCGGTCGTGTGCATGGAAATGCCTATCTACATCCCTCTACCAAATTTGATTGGGAATATGAAGCCGATGACCTTTCCATTCCAGCCTTTACAAACGTTCAAGGACAGACATTGCCTTTCAGCGGATGGATTGACCGTTTTGAAGCCAATTTAGTTCACTATTTAGAGTCCGGCCATACACTTAAAGAATCTTTCTTTATCGCAGATGGCATCCTGGGTGGAGGCTTTCACTGGTTATCTCCCAACGTCTACGGCATTATGGGCTTTAGGGCTGAATACCACAGACCTTGCTGGGACTTTGTCCAGACAACTATTCAAGAAGGTACTGTCGATCGTGTAGAGTTTTCTTATCGACCCAAGCTCTGGGCTCGATGGAATGCCTACGGTGCTGCTACCGTTTATCGATATAACTTAAATGCTTTGACAAATGCCTGTTCTTCTTGGTCGTTAGAAAGCATTATTTCTTATACATTTTCCCCTGATGGCTATATAGGACGCCTCTTCGGAAAAGATGGAGCTGTCATCCCCACTTATACTCTAGATTCCGAATATCAGCTGCGCGATGTTGAAAAAACTGCTCCTGATGGAACCAAATTTTTTCCTATCCCTTTTGCTAGCCGTGAAAACCATTCCCTCTTCCTACTTGTTCGTAAAAAATATCCATGGGACCTGTCAGTAGAAGGCTACTTTGGATACTTATATGACCGCATTGCTGGAGGCCCAATAGTGCCTATTTATGGAGGTAATGTCATCATGGGAAAACTTGATGAATTCCAAATGCGTATTGACTATATCCATAGCGTCAGCACAGAAGCGGGTGGAGGCACAGTGGACAAATATATCCTTAACCTGAAATATCCTTTTTAATGGAGAAATAAGTATGAACGTAAAATTAAACGCAAAGACGCAAAGGCGCAAAGAAGAATTCTTAGCGCCTTTGCGTCTTTGCGTTTAAATTTCTTAAGGAGCTTTAACACAATGAAGTCCGAGAAGATAGAAAAGCAATTTTTGGGGATCCCTATTATAGCGTACGTGGAGACTATTCTTTTTTTGAGTCTAGTCGTATTTCTCAGCTACATGTGGGGAGATGGTAAACGATTTGTTGACTACTACCTACATCCCTTCTGGATCATCATTTTACTGATCTCCATTCAGCATGGCACTCTCGCAGGAATCATGAGCGTGATCTTATCGACCCTATTTCTTTACGTTGGGAATGTCCCTCCTCAAAATGCTCAAGAATCTACTTTTGAATATCAGTTTCATTTGGCCTTTCTTCCTCTTCTATGGTTTGTGACAGCATTTATCCTCGGTGAAATACGCAGAGGAGAGATTCAGGAAACAGAGGAGCTAAAACATAATTTTGCAAAGTCTACGGAAGAGGCAAAAGCGATCACAGACGCTTATCAAGACCTAAAGAAGATTAAAGAATCCTTAGAAACTCAGCTAGGGAGCCAGCTACGCACTTCTGCCATGATCTACCAGACTTTTAAATCTTTAGGAACTCTCCATCCTGGTTTAGTGCTCATGAACCTCAATCAGATCGTAGAGCCCATTCTTAACCCAAAAAAATACTCAATCTATGCCCTAGGAACTAACGGCTTTGAATCGACCTTATGTAAAGGGTGGAATGAAGAAGAGGCCTACCTTAGACGGTTTTCTCAGGACCATCCGCTCTACCAACAGATCGCAGGAAAACAAAAGATGGTCTGTGTCATCAATGCGGATGATGAAAAAATCCTAGCGGGTGAGGGAATCCTTGCCGCCCCACTGATAGATCCTGATACAGGTGAAGTCTTTGGTATGCTGAAAATTGAAGAAATCGATTTTTTAGAACTCAATTTCAGCAATCTGGAAATCTTTAAAACAGCCTGCGAGCTGATTGGGCGTGCCTACTCTAATGCAAAAGAGCATAAACGAGCGGAAAATAACGCTATCTATGATCCGGAGACAGAGCTCTTCTCCTATAATTTTTTCCAAATGCAAAAAAAATATTTTATGGATCTAGCTGAAGAGATGAAAGCACCTCTCTCGATGATTAATTTGCATGATTCAAATCTATCTCAATATAACGCTGTCGAAATAGCCAATGTCAAAGCAATTTTACAAAAGGTACTTCCCAAAACCGCTATGACCTTCCACGGCAAACGCAAACAGTTCGAGCTATTTATTCTGCTGCCTGCAGAAGATACTGCCAAGGCTGAAGAGACTGCTAAAGCCTTTATAGCTGCTACAAAAGAGAACGAGTTCCTTAACAAAAAAAATCTTGTTTATAAGGTAGAAGGCCTATGCGAAGCTATAGCAGTTCAATAACTGCTCTTACTCTAATTTACCTCGTTTTTGCAGCTGCCTTGACAGTTCTGGATGGCTCTCTTTTTTTTCTCTATTTTTATGAAAAAATTTCTTTTCTACTCTTTCTATTATCCCATCTTGGACTGATTTTAATCGCTTTATCTCCTCTCTTTAGGTCGCACAAACCGAGCGACGATCGTCGCATGCCGATCTTCGTAAGTCTGATGTTTATTACGATAGGTCCCTGGGGCTCTGGAATCGCTACTCTCTCTCTATTTCTCTATCTCTTCTACTCAACGACCACGTCTTCTGATTGGCTAGAGGATATCTTTGACGAGCAAGCCGATGAGAGCTCTCTTCTCTATGAGCGGATCGTGTATGGCATGGAAGATCTCGCCACAGAAAAGAAAATTGTCTCTTTCCAAGATATCGCTACCTTTGGGACAGAAAAACAGAAGCGCTCATCCATCGAAAAAATGTTAAAATACTTTCTTCCTCAGTTTTTTCCGATTTTACTTGAACTTCTAAATGACCGTAGCAATAGCGTGAGAGTGCATGCCGCTACTGCGATCACTCGTTTAGACAAGCAATATTTTGAAAAATATCAGCATCTCGAACAGCAAATGGCCCTTAATCCTAACAATCCCGACAAGCTTCTAGATCTAGCTCACCACTGCAAAGTTTGCCTAGATTCACGCATATTTGATGAATCTCGCCAACATCGATTTCTGCAAACCGCTATTTTAGCCTATATGGAGTATCTACAGATTAAGCCCGAAGACTTTTCGACCTACCTAGCTTTTGCAGAACTGCATCTAAAAAATCATGACCCTCTCAAAGCGAAAGAAGTGATCGAAAAATACTTTATCCATAAACAGCCTACTACTCCCGCAGTAGCTAAATTATGGATGCAAGCATTGTACGCCCTTAAAGACTATGAGCAACTAAGAAGCTTTTGTCGCAATACCACCTTTAATCTGGACGTTCTCCCCAAAGACAAAGCTGCTGTCGAACACCTTTCACTATGGTCGAGTAGCCATGCCTGATCAAACTCCATTTCCTAAAGCCGATGTCTGTATGATTCTTGAAGGTACTTACCCCTACATCACCGGTGGTGTCTCTCAATGGGCGCATGACCTGATTCGTTCACAAGAAGGGTTAACCTTTTCGTTAGTCTGCCTGTTAGCGCCTGGAAGTGCTCTCAAAATGCGCTATGAGGTTCCAAAAAATGTCGTAGGGATTAAAAATATTGTTCTGCAAGAATTTCCACATGCCTCTGAAATACTATCTCTTCATGAACGAAAACAATTCTTTAAAGATCTGGAAGTTCCTCTCTTAAATATTCAGCATAAACCTACCTTGGATAGTCTCAAAAAAGTCCTTCAACTATTGAATGAAAGGAAAGGCGCGATGAGCCCTGCACTTCTGCTTAATTCTGAAGAGGCGTGGCGTATGGTCCAAAGAATGTACCTCTCCACTATGGGAGAGAGCAGTTTTTTAAATTATTTCTGGTCTTGGAGAAGCCTATTAGGCAGCTTTTATTCCGCTATGCTCGCAGAGCTTCCCCTCGCAGGCGTTTATCATACACTCTGCACAGGTTATGCCGGCCTATTTATGGCACGTGCATTTATTGAAACAGGCCGTCCCAGCATTGTGACAGAACATGGTATCTATATGAATGAGCGTAAAATTGAGATTACCTCGGCCGAATGGATTGAAGACCAAAAAGCAATGAATTTGAACCTAGAAAAGCGTCGCTTTGACAGGGATCTAAAAAGCTTATGGATCGATACCTTCGCAGCCTATTCAAAATTTTGCTACGAATCGTGTCAAAAAATTATTACTCTTTATGAGGGAAATAGAGAATTGCAGATCGCCGACGGAGCAGATCTCTCCAAACTTGTCATTATACCAAATGGAGTTGACTACGATCTTTATTCACAAATCATTCGCAAACCTACGCCAGCGCCAACAGTCGGCTTTATTGGACGCGTTGTACCCATTAAAGATGTTAAGAGTCTTATTCGCTCTATAGCTATATTAAGGGAGAAGATTCCTACTATAAAAACCCTAATTATCGGAGCTACCAATGAAGACGAAGACTACTATAAAGAATGCCAAGAACTCGTGCAGACAAATCAATTAGAAGAGACTATTACCTTTACGGGAAAAGTAAACGTTAAAGATTTATTGCCAAGCATCGATGTCCTTGCCCTAACTAGTATTAGTGAAGCGCAGCCATTAGTGATCCTCGAGGCTGGAGCAGCAGGCATTCCCTCCGTTGCGACAAATATTGGAGCCTGTTCAGAGATGCTATATGGCCGAAGCGATGAGCTACCTCCTTTAGGTATGGGAGGCTTAATCTGCCAGTTGGCCAACCCAGAATCAGTAGCCAAAAATTTATTTACTCTTTTGTCAGATAAGAATTTATATCAAAAATGTAGCCAGACCATCAAAGAACGCGTCAAGAGCTACTACAATCAAGTCGATGTAAAAAATGCTTATAAAAAGCTATACGAAGAATTATTAAGCGGGGTGTGACGTTATGGCTGGAATAGGATTCGTCTTACGCAAGTTGATGAAAAAGAGAGAGATCTCTGGCGTAGTCTTGGCCTATTTTCATGCCACGCTAGCTACGTGTGGACCTTGGCTATTTACTGTAGCAGCCCTTGGAAGCTTCTTCATTCTTTTTAAAAACTGGACGCCACCTTCTGCGGTCGAAAATTTTAGAGCAATTATTTTATATAATTTTTCCTTCTCTTTAGTCTTTTCGGGCCCCTTTATCATGATCACAACCCGTTATCTTGCAGACTGCATCTATACGAAACAGCTTAATAATGCTCCCGGACTTATGCTAGGGGCTTTAATCTGTCTATTTGCCATTGCCCTACCCATCGTTTCAGTCTTTTATCTCGTTTATTGCAACCTACCGGTCGTTTTTGCCTTGATGGCTATAGCTAATTTTTTAATCATCATGGGTATTTGGGAGCTCTCTGTATTTATCTCAGCAGTCAAATATTACCGTTCTGTCACTTTTTCGTTTCTCTCCGGGATGGTTGTAGCCGTCCTTTTTGCCAGCTATCTAGGCAGCTTTTTTTCTAGCACAGGCATGTTGGCCGGATTTAATTTGGGACTCTCTCTCATCTTAGCCATATTAATCACACTTGTCTTTGCAGAGTACCCACACACTAGCCAAAACCTATTTGGATTTCTAAAATACTTTAAAAAATACTGGGAACTAGCCTTAAGTGGACTATTCTACAACCTCGCTATCTGGATCGATAAATGGATCATGTGGCTAGCTCCTGAAGCTCAAATCATGCCTAATGGCCTGGCCATGTATCCAGATTACGATAGTGCGATGTTTGCTGCCTACCTTACAATTATTCCTGGAATGGCTATGTTTCTGGTTTCGCAAGAAACCGCCTTTTATGAAGTCTACTTAAATTACTTTCGCGCTATTCGGGAACATTCCAACCTAAAACAGATTGAAAATACCTACCGCGCTATCATAGACTGTGTTTTCCAAAGCGGCAGAAATATTATCTTATTGCAAAGCGCTATTTGCACTGCTGCCATTCTGCTTGCTCCTTATGTCTTTGAATTGATGGATATGGACTTTATTAAGTTAGGCATCTTTCGCTATGGGGTATTAGGATCTACTTTTCAGATTTTTTTAGTATTTCTAACGATTTTTCTCTCCTATTTTGACTATAGAAAAGGTGTACTACTCATTCAAACGATCTTTTTGTTAACCAATGCTAGCTTTACTTACATAAGTATCCAACTCGGATTCTCATTTTTTGGAATGGGGTACTTCTTCTCCACTCTCACAACCTTCTTAGTAGCGGCTATTATCGTAGAGCGCTATCTACAAAAACTTCCCTTCCATACCTTTATAACCAACAATACCTCGGTTGATAAATAGACCTTTTGCATAATCAATTTTCGAGCACGGGCACGCACACGGGCACGAAAATAGGTTATGCAGAGGTTAATGTCCCCGGAGGGGAATCCCCCGGGGACAGCGAGATCTAGTTAGACAACTTAATTAAAGTAATATAACCATCTGTGTTTTCAGCCAGAGTAAGACCTGTTGGGTCTCCAACTACCTGCACTGAAACAGTTTCCCCTGCAGAAGCAGTGAAAATCCATTCGATCACAATAGTCGATCCATTAACAGTGGAGTCTGTAATTGGACCAGTCAGCGCACCATTCAGCAAAAGCTGTAGGCTTCCACCAGTAGGGTTACCTGAGCCTGGGCTATCGTTGGTGATCGCAAACACTCTTATGTTGTACGTTCCAGCTGAACCAATAACAATTTGATCAGGGGTTGGATGTGTAAAAGATCCACTGAAAACATCTC
>JABDDJ010000040.1 GCA_013287645.1 Chlamydiota bacterium
CTGTATTTCAAATTTTTTCTTTTATTTTACGAAGAAATCTTGAAAATTTATTATACCGTCCAATCCATCTTGTAAATAAAACATCTACCTCACTACAACGCATTAATTTAACACACAAAATTAAAACATCTTTTGCCGGTTCAATTAACTACTCACTAAAACCCATAAACGAAGTCATCAATTATTTCATATTTACAGGTCGAAAATCCGTCTGTAATCCTGAGGCTATACGTTTATGGAAGGAAAAGCCATCTGATGTAGATACGCGTACGAAAAAGAAAAAGTGGCATATAATTGAAAAGCTCGTCATTGAGGTTTTGCGTTATTTAGCGATGGTTGAAGGAGTTGTATTTCAAGAAACTGAGGGCATTTCTGAATTAGCTCAAAAGTTGAACATACCTGACATCTCATCTTGGGGAGATCACATCTTAGTAGCGGTAGATCGTCTTCATGACTTAGGTTATGGACGTTATAAATTGCCTTTTCAGTTTCGAGATACAAATTCACTTACTACGTTTGATAATATCTCTGATGAATTAGAAACGTTATCGATTACCATTGAAAGTGAAGAGGATGATCCTTTTGAAACCTATCTTTATCGTGGTGGAGAGGATATTGGAATCTACAAGCCCAATGAACAAGATTACCGGACAGTCATTAGGTATTTATTGAAGAATGCTCTACTAGGGAAAGTTAATAAGGATTATTCTGCTTTTAAGATCTTTTCTGAGACATGTTTTAATCATCTACTTACCCATCACAACCCGACTGAAAGATTCATTGCATTGATAAAAAATAGTGTTGATAAACATCACCATAAGAACTCTATCATTACAGTTATTCTTTTTCTTTTTGAGCTCTATTTGAAAGAAGAGGAGTGCGGATTACAAATACCCATAGATTTCCAATCTGTCTGGAGTGGGCTCTCTCTCACTTCTGATGGCTCTTTTTTAGGGACTATTGTGACTTTAAAAAGAGAACCTGAATCTGATCTCCCTTCAGAAATCATAAGCGCCATGATTTTTGCTGGAGTAGCTCTAAGAGCCTCTCTGCCTTCTAAAACGGATGAAATAAAAATGAAGTATCACCATGGAAAGGTGATGCTTAAATGGACGATGCCCTACCATATTTTTCTTGAATTTTCTATCGAGCGCTGGTGTCGTGCTATTGATTCACACTATGCGGCTCTGTCGGTAGAGATTAAAGATAAGCTACTTGAGCTTTTTGTCTCTTCTTGCAAGCTTTTGAAATTAGGTGTAGAGGCTTTTCCAGAAATAGAGGGCCATAAAGAGAAGATAAAGGTCGATAAAGATAAAACTCTTGAATCAATAAACAGATATATTTACAGCAATGATCCAGGACTCTTAGTTTTTGGTACAAGTCTAGCCGCTGTTTTGACTGCGTTTGGGGATCCTGAGGGAGAAAATATTTTGAATGATTGCTTCTCCTTACTTTCAGGACATTCGAATCCTAACCTAAAGAAATTAGGATTAACAATGCAGCAGTTGTTTAAGCCTTTTGAAGTGTCCGAAGATTCTCCCTCTATTTCAGAATATTTACCTATTCCTTCAAGTCCTACAACCACATACTCCGTTGAAAACTCATTAAATGAGTTTTTGAATGCCTCTCCCCTACCACTGCATTCCTGTTTTGAATTCTTGAGAAGAAGCATTAATCAACCTGCTGTTGGGCAAAAACATCAAGCCAATTTATTAAAGTTACTCCTCATTTGGGTAGAAAATGCAACTGAGTCTCCCTATTTCCTACCTACTACTATTGCTGACATTTGTTGTCATTCCTCGATTAAAAAATCCTTTCTCGATTCTCCTCAAGTGGAGACTGTGGTACTTCCATTAGTGGAACAATTGGCATACCAGAATTCCTCAAACGCTATCACACAAGCGGTAAATCTTCTTACAGAAATTAAAGTCCCTTGCTATGACAAGGAAGCAGGGAATTTCTTTTGCCGCATGGTCTCTTTATTGAAAGTCCATTGTATACGAGAACAAAAGGAATTGACAGAGACTTTAGACAATATTCTTCTGATGCATCAATTAAGAGTGCGTTTTCAAGAGCCTCATTTATCTGATCAACAGCTGATAGCAAAAGCGCTCAAATCCTCAGAGGAGGATACTGAAAGATTAATTAAGAGCTGTGCCTGGATCATCAAGGAGCGTAAAGGATCCTCTATAGAAGCAGCGCAATGGTTAGTAGATCGATCTACATACAAGACTTTGGGTCGAGACCTATGGAGAGAGTGTGCGTGTTGCTGGTTAGATTGGACGGAAACAGTTAAAGCGACAGCGACAAGAGAGTTTAAACGCACGCTTTTTGAAATCTTTATGGAGGATGAAGTAAAGATTAATTCAGATCCATTAACCTATAGGGCTTTAAAAAATAAATTATTTATTTCCCTATTTAAAAACAGGCAAGAATGCTGGCTAGAACTAAAAAAATTTATTTGTGTTCTTAATGATGACAGTTTGGAAATGTGGTGCATTTTAGCGCACGATTTGGCACTCCATTTTATTGATCAAAATCAGACAACTATAGCCTCAGATATACTTACACATCCCTCTGTCGTTCCGTATACGATTTCAATCGAGTGGCAAAAGAGATTATTACAATTATTAGAAAACCCTGAACTAGAAACTAGTTCAATGATTGAGTTGTTGATAGCTTATAAAACGATTAGTCGAAAAAGCGATCGGGAAAATCTTTGGAAAAGACTTGCTCAAGACAAGGATGATCTATTAGTCAACAAAGCTCTCACATTTTGGTGTGAACTCTATGCCGACTCGATCATAGAACCCCTCACTCTGGCCTACGTTTTGCTATCTTGCCATCGCAGGAATATCCCCATAGATAGATTTTCAAATATTCCTTCAACCGTGCTAGAGAGTTTTCGGTTACAGATCTATTCCGAAAAAGAACTACTCAAACTGTGCGAAAACTATCTAATTGCCCTGACTCATCGATCAGAGCCTATCTCTGAAACTCATTTTGACGAGTTGATGATCTTTTATGAATCTTTGAAGCCTACTTTAGACTCATTGATCCCTCTCTATATTTATACTATTCGAACCTATCCACCCTCTTCATCATGCCAGCTCTATAAGAAATCTATTTCAAGCTTGGCAGATTTTTTGCAAACTCAAGTTTCTGAGAGTCACTTTCCTCATAAACGCATATTCCTCTCTTTTGTCAAATCGTTTGAAAGCTGGCCCAGTACATCTGAGACTACGATTCGTTTAAACCAGTTCAAAGTCTTTTCGGTGTTGATCAATCAATTTCCCGATGAAAAAGAATTTTTTGAAAACTGTTTTTTTATGCTTGTAGATGAGCCTAATAGCATACTTCAAGATCCGATGGTTCAACTGTTATTATTCTCTATGCTGAAAAGACCAAACTTTATGCCTAATAAAGCTTGGAACAAAATAGTAGAAAAAGAGTTACTCATTTCAGGTTTTGATTTAGTTGTACCGCAGAGCGATACAACTTACTATACCAAAGAAGCTTTAACGGATTTCTTTTACCATTTCGATCAATTGGATAGAGATTTAATCAAACTGGCTATGGATGTACTCATCGATTTGGCCGTAAAATATAAAGATCTAGATGTTTTTATAAACTGCTCGACAAAGCTTAGGGGTCTTTTCTTTCAACGCAGTGATCTTATCGATTATGCTCTAACATATTATTTGAAACTTATCGTTATTCAAAGTGAGGACTTAGGCACACAAATTGCTCTCTACCTAGAAATCAGCAATTTAGTTCTTAGCTTCTTGCAAGATAATCTCTTTCTCTCTCTATCTCTAGATCGACAAAAACAGTTGAAAGAGCATCTCCTTCACTTCTTCTATTTTTACATTCATGACTTTGGTACCCATGACTACAGAGAGCTAACTAAGAATAAAGGATTAGTTTTAGAAACATTACAAAAAAGCCCTCTCTTAAAAATAATGACAACTGCACCCCAAGTGAATATTCTTTTTTATGATATAAACCGTGAAGTCTCTTATCAGATTATTGAATTAGTAGCGCAACTATTTCCTGGATGTCTCTATAAAACAGTCTTCTGCATTCAAGAGCATATTCAGCAAGTTCAGGGTTTCCTTTCTTTAGCTAAAGATCAATTTGAATGTATTAACTTTATTTTAGATCAATTTGAAAAAATGCCTACAACTTACTCTGCACATCCTGCACAACTAATAGGGATAAGTAATCTGTTTATTATTGAAGCAAAAAACTATCTTTTTGGAGCTAATTTTGAAGATGAGCTGCAGCGTCTTGAAGCTTTTAAATTACATGTGAGATTTTTAAAACGAGTCTGCTCTTTGGTACAACTTGAGTCATTCAGTAATTATTTACTCTATTATAATGATATTTATGACAACAGTCATAAAATAGAAAAAATTCTCTTTTATGATCAACTTACATCCATTTTTAAAGAGGGTTTACTTAAATCTAAATCCCTAGAAATTCAGGATACACTCGAACAAATCTATACTCATTTCTTACTTCAACTTTTTCCTGTTTGGTTTCGCAGCAGTTCGACAGATGAACTCAAAACACATTGGAATGAATTTAAACATCTTATCATAGATAAGAATATTAGTCGTTTACACTACCGCTGTCAGCTTTATTGCATGATGCTAGAATTGTTATATGCTGAGTTTAATGTAACAAAAATTATTGAAGATGACCTCTCAAATACCTTATTGGAACTCCCTTTGTTAAGATATTGGAGCGCACATACTCTCACCTCTTTTTTACCTAATGCGATCTTAATGGCATATCCAGAAAAAAATCGAGCTGTGGAGATGCTCAAACAAAATATTGAAAATCATTTTAATCCATCTATTGACTCCTTTGAAAGAAACCACCCATTCCATTTTTCTAAAGTTATTTTTTACTATAACCTCCTTTTCTCATTAAAAATTCTACCAGAACAGTTCTATCGAGATTGCTGGCTCTATGAAGAGCTCAATTTTCCTAATAGAGCCAAAGAGCTCTTTGCTTTAGCGCTTCAATACCCTTTTACTCTTTGGGAGCTAGAGAGTGAAGAGCAGAAATTTTACCTTGAACTAATAGATAGTAGTACCATTAAAGCCGCTGCCGAAAAAGGAATCTTTGAAGGTAATGCCTTCCGTGAAACAAAGCTAGAAGCGATACATCGAGGACTCTCCCCCATGATTCAAAATGTATCCATTCTGAATGAGGAAGAAAAACTGCATGAAGCCATTGTAGAGTATATTCAAAAGAAAAGTTCACAAAACGAATTTAAAGATCTATTATGGTTTAAATTTTTACTAAAATTCTTTCCAAATGGCTTTGAAAGTTGTTGGTTAGACTGTGCTGAACAAGCCTGTCAAGCAAATGATCTAAACTCATCATTCTTTTTCATTCATGATTTGATCCATCAACTATCCGACCGCCTCTATGCCTGTGGAATAAAAGTGATGGACAAGCTCTCTATTTCTAATACCGAAAATATTCAACTTTTTGAAGATGTTGCAGTCGTTTTCTTAAAACAAGCCACTGAAGAGCATATCCCGGTGCTTTTTCAATTTATATTAAGGTGCATTGGTTGTTCACCACAATTTAAGGTAAATCGCCTGCAAATAGCCAAGTTAGAGTCTGCAATTATCCAACTACTCACCACTGCAAAAACCAGTGAGGGTGCTGACATTAACCAGAAAATGGTCATCCTTTTAGAAGAGAGGGAAACAGAAGTAGAGAAGGAGATTATCCAAAGGCTTATTCTTTATCATATAGAATTTCTTTCAAAAAGTAATCTTTCTGAGGAGGCACTTTCCTGGATAAATCAGCTTAGAAAAAAGATTAAACTGGCTGGTCATGCCAGCCTGCTATGGACATCTTTAGCAAAAGCATTCTTACCAAAATTAATATACCGAAATCAGTATGAGCTTGCAATTGCGCTACAAGCCATTTTATGTCGTCTCAACGTAATAGAAGATAAAACTCTAGAACAAAACTTAAAAAAATTTATCCCTTATTTTAAAAACTCAAACTTTACAATCTCTTCTCTTGTAAGAGTACTAAAAATAATTCCAGATAATATGAACACAGAATTTATCAAATTATATTTAGCATTAGCTTATAATGCTTATAAAAACAATTCTTTTAAAGAAGCCATAAAAGTTGGCTTAGTTTGTTTTCAAAGTAATAATATTCACCTTCATTATAACAGTTATGGTCTTTTGCAAAATATTTATAATAAAGAAATTGAGAAAGATAACGTTATATTAGAAAATATCTTAAATAGATTTTTGGATTATATCAAACTTACTAGCTTAATGATTAAACATACTCCCTCTATTAAATATGTCTGGGTCTCTATGTGTCATTTTCTAGAGGAAGCAGAAAAAAGGAAACTTTTCTCTGAAGATAAACTGGCCATTTTTTGGAAAAGAGCTCTCAAAAAGACATTAATGGAAACAACCACACAATGCGATACATCTGAGAAATTCTCAAATTTTATTATGTTTTGCAAAAGCTATTTTTCAAAAATAATAACAAATCAACCCCTCTTAAAAAGCCTTTTTAATGATATTGTAGAGACTATTTTTGTTTTCTGCAAACTAACATTGAATAAAAAAACACTTAAAGCAAATGAGTGTTTAATCATGATAAACAAAACTGTACAATATCTGAATGACCTAAGTGGAAGCTTTGCTTCTGTATCTATGAAAGCAGAGCATATTCCTTTGAGCCAATTAATGATCAGTTTTGATGAGCTTGCTGAACATACCTTCAAAGGAAGAAATTACGAAACATGCCTTGCATGCTTACTTCTCGATAGATTGTCAAAGCATTCTTGGGAATTTGAATCTCTAGGAAGTGTGAGCTCACTCGTTGTTAGCCTCCTCTTAAACTTAATTGATAACAACAGGTCAACATATATACCCTATCTTATCGTTGCCATTGTCAATTCACCCCACATTACAAGTAGCGACGCTTTTCAAACGTATCAAAATCTCACTCTATACTACAAATCAGATGTTTTGGAAACGGCATTGCGCATTCATCCAAAATTCCGCTTTCTATATCGCAGTTTATTTGCACTTTATGGAACGAACAGCTTTGAAGAAGTTTTGAATGAGTTTAAAGAAAAATTATTTCAAGATGATCTGTTAACTCTTAGTACTGTTCTATATCAAAACTTTATCTTAAGTGAAAGAATACTGTGTCTTGCAGCAGGATTTAAGCTTGCGAAAGAGCTTCATGGCCGCTTTGACAGTAATTTTTTCAGTTGGTATCAGAATGTATTAATTGCTACTGAAGCTATATTATTGAAAAAGCCTCCTCAAGATGCAATTTTTACTGCTATGTTTGAAGCTACAGCCAAGATAGTAGGAAAAGAGGAATTGGTTGAATCAATGAAAAAGCCATTAGAAATACTGCTCCATGCTTTAAAGTCTCGTAACCCAGATTCGTTAGTAACGCCTATCCATTTCCTAGATAAAGAAAATTATCTTTTAGGTTTATTGCGTGATTCAATCTCAGCAGTGGAATCTTTAATTAAAATAAACTATTTCCAAACTTTTCCTAATGTCAAAAAAGAGCTATTTGATGCAATCACTGTTTGGTTTCACAGTTTTTTAGATATAGCTACCCATAAAGAGGATATAACAAGGATGAAAAAGCTATTTTCAAGTGTTTTTAAGGACGAGGACACAAAGACAAGGGACAAGGACCTTAAGGACAATAAAGACTTTGAGGACAAGGACAAAAAATAAATCGTCCTTGTCCTTAAAGTCCCTATTGTCCTTAAGGTCCTTGTCCCTTTGTTTAATCCTTTTGACATTATTTCATAAATCGGAATAATGATCTCCCATTTACGATATAGTGCGTACTCAAATGAGTTCTTCATCAGTATACTTGCCCTCACAAATTGAAAGAAAAAAATATTTTGAAATATTTAAAAAAAACAATCTTTTTTTAAATAGAAAAATCCATCCAAGATTAAATTGTTTTTCTAGTCCTGCTACTCATTACATATTTTCTTTTCTTTTGAGTAGTAATAAAAAAAAAGCTCTACACCGTCCTATCTCTTTAGGGAATAATAAATTTACTTCACTTGTACGTATATTTTCTGCTCTACATGTCAATTTTAATGACCTTATTTTAGCAAGTATTGGCTCGCAAAACACTAAAGACATTCCTTCAAATGAGGTGGAATCATCTCTTATCTTTTTAGGTTTAGAGACCTTTTGTACTCCTTATGCAAAGGAAATTCGGGAAAAAGAACCTGGGGATTTCGATTCACGAGGTTTAGATGATTGGAAATTGATTGATTTAATTGTTTTGCACACTCTTCGCCTTCTGTTGAATATGATGGAAATCCCTTACCACGATTCAGAATCTATTTCCGAGCTAGCCAATAAACTGCTTATTCCAGAAATCTCCTCATGGGGTGATCATAGAGTAGTGCCTTTAAAAAATAATGATATAGCGTTTGGTCGTTGTAAGGTACGCTCACAATTTCTTAAAACTGCGATCCATTTTAACTATGACCTCTCGACAATGATTGATGAGGATCTGGAATCGCTTTCCATTCATTTAAACTGTGGCACCCATGGGATTTTTGAGATCTACATTAATAATGGTTCGAACAGGATTGAGATTGATTGTGCAGAAGAAAAAGACTACCGAACGATCATCAATTTTTTGCGCACGACTTTATTGGGTGGTATCTGTCCCGATTCAACTTCTTTCCAGATCTTCTATCGAGCATTAACAAAATATTTAGCTAAACAAAGCAAACCTGTGAAGAGGTTTTTGCGTTTGTTAAAAAATATTGTGGGAAATCATCGCGAAAGGATTACGACTCAGCTCTTGCTGCAACTCGATTTTTATCATTACCAGATTCCTGAGAGTGAGCGAACTGTATTGACTTCAGAAAGAATGCATGAGATCTGGAAAGAGCTTTATCCAGTTAGTCAGAAAAAGCTTAAAGAGGCCCTGCAAGAAGATCCCATTGCTACTCTGAGTAGCTTTTACAAAGTTCCTACTAAATATTTTGGAATGGTCTACTTCATTGTTGGGGCTCTCGCTTTGTCATTAGCCGGTAGAGTTTATATAGAAAATAGTCGCTTTAAAGCGCAGATTGAGGAGCAGCATCAACAGTTGATGATGGAGTGCATAACACCCTATAGTCAATTTATTCAGTTTTCTGCATCGCATTGGTGCCAGGTTCTCGCAGAGTATTCAGATATAAAAGAATATCAAAACTCAGATGTTTCCAGGACACTCTTCAAATTATTTATTGATTCTTGTCAATTTGATATTCAAAAGGAATTCACTTTCCCAGAATTAGAAGAAGATAAAGATAACCTTGAATGTGATGAGGAGGTCGTACTTCCCTATATCGAAAAATTTCTACAGAGTGAAGACCCCCTTCTTTTAGCAGCCTCAGCAGCTTTTTTGATGCTATTTGTGGCCCAGAATAAGCTGAAAAGTCTCGGACTGCTACGCAATATATGCTTGCCAAAACTACACTCAAATCAAGAGTTGAAAAGCCTTGCACAAAAAATTGAGGAGTCGCTTAGTCTTTTTTGTGCTTCTGAAGATGAAGAGGAAGAGAAATCCTACTTAGAATTAGAAACAGTGCCCTTTGAAAAAGCTGAGAAACTTCATCTTGAAGATAAATTAAATTTAATTATTCAGGGCGCCGCATCTCTTTCATTGCATCTTCAATATGAAATACTCTCTAGCGCTGTCAATGATGTCCCCTTTAGGCAGCAGAATCAAGAACTTCTTATTAAAGCTCTTTATACATGGGGAAATTTAGCCCTCGTTCATGAATCTTCACAGTTTCTTCCTCGTACAATCTTTAATCTCTGTATGCACTCTACTCTACAAGATAAAATGACGAGTACGCCTGAAGCTATCCCTTTTCTTCTTAACTTGGCCCAAGCCTTAGCATGCGAAAAAAAATCGGTACAAGAGGCTATTAAAATAGCCTCTAAAATATCCCCTCAATATCTTCCAGAATTTCAACAATTTATATATGGATTAATCAGGCTATTAAAAATTCGTACAGAAAAGATAGAAGTCGAAGAAAAGTCAAAAGAGTCTTTGAATTATAGCTTTGTTCAACTCGAATTAAGAAAGCTTGCTTTAAAAGTTTTATCCCTCGAAACAATTTTTTCAATGACTCTCCACTCTCTGATAGAAAAGATTCTCCACTCAGCGAGCTGCTTTAGTCCCACTGAAATTCGTACTCTACAAAAAGTAAGCTATAAACTGATAGTTCTTCGTAAAGGTTCACCTACAGAAGCTTTTCAATGGTTGACATCAGCCCCCACCGTTAAAACTCTAGGACTCTCCTGTTGGATTAAGTGCATGCTGAGTTTGATCGGTTGGTTAACCGTTGTCAATTCTTCTAAACAGTCTCTAGCTCATGGTCACTTGAAGGATCAACTTTTTAGTAATCATACTGACGTCTTTGATTCTGGGATAGGTTCTAAAGATCGAATTATTAACTATTATTTTGATAACAAACAAATTGTGATTCTCTTCCAAGATCCCGTTGAGCGCTGGGATATTCTTCAAAAGTTAACAAAGTGGCTCGCAGAGAAGTTTAAGGCTAACTGGTGCGAATTTGCCGCTGCTCTTTTGGAATATTTTTCTTTAAATCAAGATACGAAGCATATTGCAGAAATTGTCACTCATCCTATTTTCGTACAATCTTCTCATCCAAAACCACAACTGCCTTCTTTGTTCAAAAAACTTTATAAAGCCACTTTTGCTTCTTCTTTTGTGTTACTTCTTCAATTATTATCTTCTTACCCCGCTCTAAAGAATGTCCCTCATTGGAATATGCTTTGGAAAAAGTTTTCGACTATCCTTAATATTGAATGGGTTGAATCGGCCTTTTGGTTATGGTTTCAAAAACCTGAATATGAAGAAGAGACTTATGCGTATGTTCTCTTAACCCTATTTCATAATAGTTCATCTTTAATTTCCCAATTTTTGTCATCCCATCGTCTTGTTTTGAGCGTGCTTACCCATCAAGCCAATAAATTCTCCAAAAGTGAGCTGTTGAACTTCTGTGAACATTATTTAACCCTTTTGTCAACATCTGTTCCTATTCCTGAAGAGACAACGTTTGTGCCCATTTTCTTGTATTACTTGAAACTAGATCCTCCTCTTCTATCCATCACTCCTTTGCATTTTTTTATTATCAAGACCTTTTCTGGGCCATTCTACGTACAGGCACTTGCTCAATTAGTGCTTAACCTAACGAATGATCCGATCCCTGAATTTAAGGCGCTGCTGAAAGGTTTTCTTCAATCATGGCATGGATGGCCAGTCAGTGAAGATGTGAAGATATTAGAAATGCAAAATACTTTGCTTATAAAACTATTAAAACTCTTTCCAGATGAACACAAATTTTATAGTAGATGCTTACATTCTCAAATCAATGGACCAGACTCGAACTTTCAGATTCAACTATTTATTTGCGTGCTCGAAAAGAAAAATCTCTTAAAGAGCTTATCAGAAACTGAGACTAAATCGGTTACTGAAAAGATTTTAAAACACATTGAGAGTGAATCTATTACTTATGATGAATTAAAAAGTCTATACGACATCTATATTCAGTTTTCTCAAGTACCGAGGCTACTTTTTAATTGCAAAAGGCTGCAATTAGTCTCTTCACAACCCCTGAAAGAGGTCGAAGCAACTCTCCAACTATTTCAAAATGATTACCCTAAATTCAATGATTTGCAGGAACATAAATATAAAGCGCTTTGTTTGTTAGTCAAAACAATCATCGATCTTGCAAAGGTTCATAAAAACACAACCAGGTACGATTTCTGGCTAAATCTATTTTTTAAGAAGCTCTTGATGAAAGATCCTCTCTATTTTGAATACTTAGTCTACTTTTTTACTCAATTAGCAGTACAAAAAGAGGGTACTCCTGAACTCTTCGATGCTTTATTTCTAGATATGACTTGGATGTTAGTTTTACTTTTACAAAAAGAAAATTTTTTAACACTTTCGAATAAAGCAATTGAAAACCTAATCACATCCCTAGAAAACTACTTCTTTTATGGAACTCATGGTATGCAGCCACAAATCTATTTTTTTAGAGAAGGATGGAAAAAACAGGTCTTCAAATTATCCGAAGAATACAATCTTTTTGCTAGCTTACCTCAATTAAAACAAGAAATTGAATTCTGTAATCACAAGGATGAAGCTTGTAAAATTATTCCAGACCACAACACACAAAAAGAGGTCATTTTCCGTTTAATTGCGCGTTTAAGTGCTGAAAAATCACTCCCTTGGAACCAGCTCATCGCCTTGTTTCATCTCTGTCGTAAGAATCTTGAGTGCTATCCAAAGAAACTCGAAGAAGAAATAGAGTGTGCCTCGAGAATTTTATCTCAGGCAGATCTTATCTCGCAAAAAATTTTACTAACAGCTCAAGTTTCCACCTTACAAACTCTTATTTTTTATCAAACAGAGATGGATAACGAAATATTGAGAGATTTTATTCTGGGTGAGGACTTTACTCAAGAAGTCGATCAATTGGCAGCACTCCAGCAACACACCAAATTCTTTGAAATTGCAGCCAAATCACCCTTTATATTTATTAATAAAAATGCGAATGTACTAAATCATATCGATAAATTGATTGAACTGAAATTCTTCTTTTCAGCTAACCCTGAAACAAAGACTCTCCTCTGGAAAGAATACTGCAAAATTATTCATGCTCTATATCAAATTATTTTATTTCCCAATCAATCTCAAAATATTGACGAATTATATCAAATCTTACTTAAATTTTTAAATTATGCCACCAGAAAAGATATACAAGAAAACCCCCATGAGCGCTACACACTTTATTGTGAACTAATCATACGATTTTACAAAGTTCATCAATGCGATCCGAAAATTATTGATAATCTCTCCACACATATTCTTGAAATGCCTATTACCACATATTGGAGTAAAACCGAAATCGTTCACCTCATTCCCTATGCCCTAATTGTTGCTCATCAAAATGAAATGGGGGCTGTTAGCTTTCTATGGGGAAAAACAAAAGAACATATTGATAAAAATTGCCAAAATGAAATTTATCAAGGAAGTCTCTTAGAACTTGATCAGGAAGCTCACTTTCTCCTTAATCTATGCGCTAGAATTATCTTAGAATCCTCCGAGCTTTTAAGCGATGCTCTTGAACAAAAATTTAGAGACGAATGCTTTAAAATCTGTGTAGACTATGGGGCCAATGGTTTTAGTGGAAAGGCTAGGCATTTATTCTGTATCGCACTGACCTGTAACATTCCTCTTTGGAAAACCCCTCAACAACAGTATTATTATCTCATGCTAATGGAAAGCGCTATGCTCCCCATTCCTACATGGCCATTTGCGGCCGTTTCTATCGCGGTAATGCAAGGAATACTTAAGGGAGAAGAAAATAAAAAAGAAAAAGTACTGGCCTTTCAGACACTATTAAAGTACCTTTATACCGCAGCCGGGTGTGATAAAAACAAAGAATTTTATGGAATTTCTCCCTTAGATAAAAAATTTCTACCTACATACTTTAAATGGAAATGCTCACTCCAAACCTATGATGAAATTTTTCCGCTATGTAATATCTTTATCACTTTCACGCCTCTTTTTAAGAAGCTCTGGACTGAGGGGGCGAAAAGTGCCTTAAAAGCAAAAATGCCCATAGATTCCATTCAATTTATTACTGAGTTATATAACGAAGACCCTACTACTTTAGAAGAGTTATACTCTGTTGGAATAAATTCTGCTCGGCTACTATTAGAAAATTTTTCTAAACATAAAGAAAAAATAGTCTGGCAAAGTATTCAAGTATTTATTGAACTTTTTCTAGATCGATCTAAAAAAGAGGATATTGAAGTTTTTTTTGAAATTCTTTGGGAGTGCTCAAAAATTAAACGTATATTTAGCTTTGAATATTTACCCTTAAATAAGCTGAAAAGTTTGATCCTTAAAAAAATCATGCATGAGAACATTAAGAAGGCAGAAGAAAACTGTAAGATACTAACGCACCGTTTTACTTTTCGTAAGCTATTTAGCTACCCTCAAAAAATAGAAGACATTCATGCAGGACATGAAATTATTTTACATGTGATCCATCATTATATAAAATTAGATAATAAAGATGAGGTAGAGAAGAGTTTAATTATTTTTGGCAAATCAATCAGTAAAACAATATACACACTTCACTCTCCATGGGTTAAACATGCAAATGATCTCTTAGATGAGCTATTTCAAAACCAGAATTACACTTACATTATCCATCTTCTTACAATACTACAAAAGCATCGATTACATCCCCCCCATAAAATTGTAGATCGCTTTACAAACTTAGGAATTTATCTGAGTCAAATACCCGGAATTGAGATTGATCTGCTTTTGAGTATTTATAAATACTTGCCTGAACAGTTACCTGACACTATTGTTTCTGTATATCGCGAGGTCATTAAAAGATTTTATGACAAGTGTAGTAGTATAGAACTTTATGCCATTGGATTGACTTGCCTCAAATCCAGGCATCCAGAAATTCCTTATATCGCTTATGATTTTTTGAAAGTTGTTATAAATATACAGCCTCCCAAAAATGAGTTAAAAAATGCATTTATTGAATTTGTTAATTTAAAACACTCTCTTAAAGATTCTAAGGATAAGAAATATCTAAAGCATCGTTGGGAAAAATTACATGAATTTTTGCATTTATTTCAAATAAAGTACCAGCTTAATAAGACAAAATTTGATTCTCTTAAAGAAAAAGCTTTAAAAGCAATGGAATCAGAAATATCAGAACTTGATGAAGAATATAAAAGTTCTCTAAGATCCATTCAGGTTTAATCATGTCCTTAAAGTCAATTGATCATTTAGGAAAAAATGATCCACTCATTCAGAGAGCAGATTGGCTCTTATCTGCTCCTAATCCCAGTCTGCATTTAGTATTTTCAAAATATGTTTCCGATAATTATATAAATACTTTTAACTATCCTATCTCTTTACTCTATTCATCTTCTACAAGCACATCGCGCATCTCTTTTAATGCCATTGAGTCTACTGAAGACTCTAGCTTAAGCTTTTCCTCTATCGGATCGATCAATTATAAGAATATACCTCCCAATGAAATTTTTAATTATCTTACTTTTTTAGGCTTTGGTGAATACTGTACACGGGAAGCTTTTAAAATATTAACTGGAAAGCCTTCCGACATTGATTTTCGCTTATCACTTTCCAAGGACTCCAAGTGGTCAGAAATCGAAAATCTATTTCGTCAGGCTTTATTCCATTTAGCTAAAAACCGAGGAATACCTTTCAAAGGGACCGAATCGATTCCTGAACTACTTCTTTTACTTAATTTACCTGAAATCACATCGTGGGGTTACTATAAGCTACTCTCTTTACTAGGCTTCGATATCAACTTTTGTCGCGATTTATTTTGCTCTCTTTTTGGAGATACAAACCTTCAATTCGTCGCAGACCGCTTAAGTATCTCAGAAACAATGGAAACTGTCAGGATAAGGATCGAGAGTCAGGAGAGCAACTTTACACTGGCCATTTTAATGAGGTGTAGAAGAATTATGGGGGCCCTCCATCCTCGCGATTATCGCGCCTACCCTAATCAAACATTTGGTGAAGCTCTAGATAAAAAGAGTAATGAACAGCTGGCTTATCGAACTTATTTAAAAACATGTTTAGATCACTTCTCTCAAGATGATCGCATGCCTAAGCGCATCGCAAGTCTCTTTGAAAGTATTGTAGGACATCACAATAAAGATGCAAACATCATTTCAATAATTTTATTGCAATTTGTTTATGACTTAAATGAACTCGAGAATAATCCTGTCGATCTCCATAAAATCCCTATTATTTGGGACACACTCTTTCCCTCTTTGAAAGATGAGGGACAACTCTACGAAGGACTCAAAACTAATCCCATAGCGACATTACGCGTTTATTATGGATATTCTGAAGAGCTCTTAGGGGCAATGTTATTTACAGCAGAAATTCTTAAAAGCCCCTTAAAACTGCAGTGCCATCATGGGAAAATGATGATTCATATGCTACTTCTAAACAAGTACCATCTCAATCTTGAACTCTCTCCATTGCGCTGGTGTAAAGCCTTACAAACATTTTTCAGCACTGCTCAAGACAGTACAGATCTCACTCATGTTTTTTTAAATTTTATAGAAAACAGAGAGGGTTTCATGGTTAGTGAAGAAAGTCTTTCTGAAGCTGAAAAAGTGCTGCTTCAAAATGAGGAAACTCAAGTCTACCCCTATCTCGAAAAATTTCTTGATACCGATCATTCTATTCTTATTGCTGCTAGTACAGCCTATGCTTGGCTATTTGTCCTATTACTTAATAGTGTTATTGCTGAAAAATTTCTTTTTGAAGCTTGTCTTCCTAAGCTACTCTCCCATCCAAATGACGCCCTTCGCCAACGAGGAGAGGCCATTGCCGCAAAACTGGCGAGCTTTATACCCCCTAAAGTTGAAGAGCCTATCTTTGAGGAATTAGAGCTAGAACCTTACCAGACAGCACCTACGCTCCTAGATCTTCCTACGCAGACACACCGCTATTTTGAAGTTTTACGAAGGTCAATTAATCTGCAGGAGCCGATTGACATTGAAGCTCTGATTAAATGGGCGGACCATGCTCTAAAGTACTCCTTTTTTAGGCCTACAACTATTGCTAGGATATGCTTAAATCCACACGTCATTGAAGAATTAATTAAACAACCCAACGTCGACACTTTTCTTTTATCTCTCATTGAAAGCCTAGCTTGTCAAAGAGGCATCGATGCAATGGAAATGGCAATAAAGCTTCTAGATAGAGTGAAAATCCGCTCTTCGAGACGAGACGAATTAATCCATTTATTAAAAGTCCATAGACGCAAAAAGAAAGAAATTAAAGAGCTAATATCAAGTCTACATACTCTTCAAAAGATCGACATACGGAACGAATTAAGAAAGATGTTTAAAGTTCAAGAAGTAGATTCTCTTTTCCAAATGTTGAGTCAAGTACTCCTCAATGCGAGCTCTCTTACCTCCGAACAGATCAAATTTCTCTGCAAAACAAGTAAAAAAATCTTTAAATTTCGTCTTGACTCCATTGCCAATGCAACCCAATGGATTATTACTCCTCACTCTTACACTGTATTAGAGATCTCGTTCTGGCTAGAATGCGCACTCTTTTGGATAAATTGGACTGAAATAGAGAAACCTCCAAATCATCTCTCCTCATTACATAAAGTATTTAAAATTATTCATAATATTCAGAATACACTTTTGGATCGCAATCACTTAGATAACATTATTAACTTCTATTTAAAGGATAATATTTTCTTAACTCTTTATCGCTCAACTGCACAACAGGTAGACTTTTTGTTAAAAATAGCCTCTTGGTTCAATGGAAAGACAAATTTACTCTGGTCTGCTCTTGTTCGCTCACACGATTTGTGGAAGGAGATCTGGCAAAAACTCGAAAATACCAAAGACAAGCCTCTAATTGAAAAAATGGTACCCCTTTGGGAAGATGAGTGTCAATCAAGTGTAGACTTGGAAACAGCAGCCTTTGCTATGTCAGCGCTGCATCAAGTCTCTTCAAGCTCTTTTGAGATATTCGTAAAATACCCCGCTTTAACTAACAAGATATTTCAAAGCGATTATATCCCTAAAACTACTTTGCCGGACATCTGTGCTCAATACATTAAATTAATTATCCAAAGTAGCAGTCCTATTTCTGAGAATCTCTTCGATGCGTTTTTGTCCATTCATCAAAAAAATTTCTCGAAGACTATTTCCCAAGTCGTTATTCAAATCTATATTTTGTCAAACTTCTCTCCACACTGCGAAAAATCACTCTACGCCAGTGCTAT
The DNA here is from genome assembly GCA_013287645.1 of Chlamydiota bacterium. Classification (GTDB taxonomy): domain Bacteria; phylum Chlamydiota; class Chlamydiia; order Chlamydiales; family JABDDJ01; genus JABDDJ01. Next base: position 17,912 of record JABDDJ010000040.1, read on the forward strand.
CGCAGGATTAATCGTTTTTTTAGAGTCATCTGCCTCTAAGAATTTGACTAAAGCCGAGAAAAAAACTCTGTCTGATTTTGTCACTCTCTTTGTCCAATGGCCCTATACAGATACCTATACCATCTACAAAGCTCAGCAAATTGTCACACATTCTTTAATGGCACTATTTCCTAAACACACTGAATTTTGTCGAAAATCTCAGCTCTTTTTAACATTACCTTTTCATCATAAAGACTACTCTACTCTTTCGAACAAAAATTCAGCCCCTATTGAGATCTCTCTAACGGAAGATGGCTCTGGGTTATTTATAAAACTACTTTTACTCAATACTTTAGAAAGAAAGGATGTCTCGGTAAAATCTATCGTGACGGCTCTCACTCAATTTGAAAATATTTATCTCCGTTTCAAAAATTCAGAAACTATTCTCGACAATATTGGCATCATACTAGATAGCATCATTGCACTGGCTACCAAATTCCGAGCATTAGATGCTTTTTCAGAATGGTCACATAAATTTTTCGACCAAATCCTTATCGATCACCCGCAATTTAAAGTAGTCTGCTATTACTATTTTTTAAGCTTATCTAGCCAACAGATTGATAGTGCGGATGTTCAAACTGCCTTTCTTGTAGAAATGAGCATTGCATTAAAGAAATTTCTTGAAATAGAATTTATTAAAAGTCTTTCACAATTTTACTTGGAAAAGCTTAAGCAGCATCTTCTAAAATATTTTTTTACTCCGATAGCCACAACTGTTGTAAAAGAAGCCCAAATCATCAAAAATCAAGCTGCTTCTTTAATCAATTCTGTTTATCAATCCACCCTCTTTGATGATGATCCTCTCCTTTTCAAAGAACTTTTCCTCTTTGTCTTACACGAAACCTTTCCACAGGGCTTTGATCCAATAGAAATTCTTTACAAATTAATTGATCGTATTTTTAGAGATTATCCTGAAACATTTTATGAACTTATTGATGTATTTAATGCTTGCCGTAAAAAAAACTATTTACCTTCAACAGTTTCCAACATTGTCGCTCTCTTTGCTCATATTTTTGAAAAATATGAAATGGCTTTTGAACACTCTTCAAGATCAACTATTCATGCCTTAATTTTGATCCAACTTCTTTTAAGCAATAACACTCTCTTAGGAGCTAAAGCAATAAACGATCAAGAACGCGCTCAAGTGATTTCTCTTTACAGTAAGTGCCTTCAAATATGCTCAACAATTGCAATAAACTCATCGAATAAAATTTTGACTAAAGAAGAGGCAGATAGTCTCAAAGGTTTAGATATATCAACAAAAAATGTTTTTGAAAAATTAACTTTAGACAACGTGTTCAAAGGAGCTGATCCAATACATTACAGAATGATGATCATCTCCTCTTATCACATTCAATTCGCTCTGCTTTCTGATGAATCTTCTCTTTATGCTAATACACCTTTTCTCATTCGGATTCCTCTTCAAGAACACATCAATCTAGCTTTAAAAGACTATCTTAACGCAATTGAGAAAAGCCTACTCTGTTGTGAATTACTTGAATTATTCTTCCTGCATTATCGTAGCAAGTCAATTACAGTAAATATTTTGGCCGATCTCTTGCCTAAACTGCCTTTACTCTCACACTGGAAGGCAGATTCACTCACTCCTCTGCTGCCAAAAGCTCTCTATAAAGCATACAAAGAGAATGTTTCTGATGTTTTACAACCGCATTTTGAAAATTCTCTAAATGATTTTGATAAATTAGAATTCTTTACAAACATTTATTTTGAAATTACTAAAATATCAGGAGTAGACTTTAAAGAATTCCCATTTATACAAGAATTATACCAATTACTTACACCTGAACTCTTAAAATCTAACGATTGGATTGAAATCGCTGTTTCACTATTTGAAATCGCTCTAGCTGCCCCTATACCTATTTCAAAAAATGCATCCAATGAGTGCAAATTTTTAATTCTCCTTAAAAATATTCTAGAAACTCCTAAAAAAGGTAAAATTAAATACTTTAAATCAGCCGTTACAAAGGGCTTTCTGCAAGGTAAAGAATACAAGGAGGAGAAGCTCTATATTCTCAAATTGGGAATAGCTATCTTATATGGACTTAAAGATGATGAAATCATTACTTACACCAACAAGGAAGAAGCTAAAGATCCACATCTTCCCTTACTCCTCTACTTTCTACACAAATGTGCACAAAAGAAATTTGATCAGGTATATTGGTTATTCCATCTTAATGAATTAGTTCCAGATACGATCAGAACTTGCTGGAGTTTAGGCGCTGAACAAGCACTTCAAGCTGGCCAATTTCTGATAGCATATAGATTTCTCGAAGAGCTTATCCCCTTAAATCTCTTCATGCCTCTTACGCCTCTAAAATCTGTCATTATGCATAGGATACGCAATGCTAAAAAAAGCGAAGCTAAATCCATTAATAAACTGATGCACCAACTTTTAGATATGCCTCGCATCTCTTTAGTTGAGCGTACGTCAAAAGAAGAGATTATGCTCTACCTGGTTGGCTATTTGATTGATAATGAATGTATCACTGAAGCCAATAGCTGGTTAAAAAATCCTTCACTCTTTTCTCAAAATAAGGACCTTCAAGAGATCATGACTAAGATGCTCACTAAGTCACCTTTCGCAAAACATATTTAACCTTTAATTAAACGCAAAGGCGCAAAGGCGCAAAG
>JABDDJ010000041.1 GCA_013287645.1 Chlamydiota bacterium
CCGCAGCCCTTCAATTCTCGCCGCCAAATGGGGAGAGCATGGAGTGCAAAGAGAAAAGGTAGAAGGATAATAGCGAGAGGGAGAAGATAAGCGCTCTTGAACCCAGGCTAGATCACTTGGCTGCCCACATTGGACAGGTTTCCAGTAGGAGCCGCCTAAAGCCTCTGTTAAGATAGCCGACACAACCGTCTTGCCCACTTCAGTATGGATTCCAGCAACAATGATTGGGCTCATAGTAAAACCTCTACTAATTGATCGATCTCTTCCTCTTGATTGAAACTATGCAGAACGACTCGCAAACATTCCCTCCCTCGAGGGACTGTTGGGGTAACGATGGCTCGAACGTCAAGACCTTTTGCTTCCAACCTTTGCGATAAAGAGCGTAGTTTCTCGATGCCAGAGATATATATCGGCCTGATGGGACTTTGAATGCCCTTGATACCCGTCTTCTTGCAAAAATAGGTTGCCAGGCTCTTCAAGCGCTGCTGTTGAATCTGAGCCTCTTTCTTTAGCTTTTCATATTTTGATTCGATCAAAGTGAGTACAGGGCTAGGCAGTGCCGTTGTGTAAATCAAGGGTCTTGAAAAATTGAGCAAATACTCTTTGAGTATATTGCTTCCAAGTACGCAGGCTCCATGAGCCCCTAAAGCTTTACTGAATGTGTGCACTCGAGCAAACACCTGCGACTCTAACCCCAGTTCTGCAACCAACCCCTCGCCGTTAAGCCCACAAATTCCCGTAGCGTGGGCCTCATCTACGATCAGATGCGCCCCGTATTTGGCGCAAAGAATAACGATTTCTGCAAGCGGAGCAAAATCACCGCTCATCGAGTAGATCGATTCGATGAGCACGAAAGCAGGTAGGGACACTTTTTTTAGCCTTCTCTCTAAAGAATCGAGGTCGTTGTGCCTAAAAGGGAGGTGTTTTGCATCGGAAAGACGCATCCCGTCGATCATTGAGGCGTGGATTTCAAGGTCATATAGAAAACTCACCGAGTCGGTTCCCAAGGCAGAAAGAAGGCCAAGGTTCGCAGCGTATCCACTGTTGTAGATCAAGCAACTCTCAGCTCGATGAAACCCTGCAAGTCGTTTTTCTAGCTCTTCGTAAAGAGGGGAATTCCCAGTGAGAAGACGTGATCCAGTCGCTCCCGAACTATCGCCTTTTTTGATTCCATCGGAATCTTTAGCAAACCCGAAATAATCATTGGAGGTAAGGTCCACCAGCCCAGCAGTGGATTGAAGAGATCTGAGAAGCCCCTGATCTTTTCTTTTCTGAAGGCGTGCATTCAAGAATGCCGTGGTCATAAGGCCGCAAAAGCTGGGCGCTGGGTTAAACCAAAAAGCTTCAACATCTTTTCATCTTCGTCGAAATCGGGGTTCGGACGGGTCAGCAGCTTTTCTCCAGAAAAAATCGAATTTGCTCCCGCTAAAAAACAGAGAGCCTGCTCTTCCAATGACCGCTCAAGCCTTCCAGCAGAAAGACGAACCATTGCTTTGGGCATAGTAATCCGCGCTGTTGCAACCATGCGGACCATATCCCAAATGGGAACGGACTGTCGTTCTTGCAGAGGAGTTCCTTGCACAGGAATTAAGAGATTGATCGGAACTGACTCGGGATGGGGATTTCGGCGTGCAAGCATATAAATAAGACCAATGCGATCTTCAATACTTTCCCCCATGCCGATAATCCCTCCGCAGCAGACACTGATCCCTGCCTTCTCTACTGCGTCTAGAGTCTTCAGCCGATCTTCATAACGGCGAGTAGTTGTAATCGAAGAGTAAAATTCTGGAGAAGTATCAAGATTGTGATTGTAGGCGTAAAGCCCTGCGTCTTTTAGCTTTTTAGCTTGCGATTCTGTGAGCATTCCTAAAGTGCAGCAAACTTCTACTCCCATATCAGTGATTTGCCGGATCATCTTCAACACAAGATCAAATTGCGCGCTGTCCCGCACGGATCGCCAAGCAGCGCCTAGACACACTCTGGTTGCTCCGTTTGCGATTGCTTCTTGGGCCAAGTCGATGACTTCTTGTTCCTGCATCAAAGGGGTTGCGTTTACATTTGTCTGATAGCGAGCAGACTGAGGGCAATATTTGCAGTCTTCGGGACATCCACCTGTCTTAATCGAGATTAAGGAACAAACTTGTACCTGATTTGCTGCGTGATAGATGCGAGTAACCGATCCCGCGCGGTAGACGAGATCCAAAAGAGGGCTATCGTGAATGGCGCGGATTTCTTCCTTGGTCCAATGGGATCTATAGTTCATACAATCCTCCAAATTTGGACTCAGGATAGGTGCTGATCTTCCCGATTTTCAACTCCAAAAAATCGATTAAAAACTAAAAATCAGTTTATAAAAACTGAAAATGCATGGTATATTTCGCGTTTAGAGGGATAAAATTCGAGAAAAATGGGTGTTATAATCTAATAGTTAGGTTGATTTTTATGCTGGAAGGGCTCTGCGGAAATAAGAATGTGCAAAAAGTGCTGCTATTTCTATTTGTAAATAGCAAATGCTACGGGGCTCAACTGCAAAGGCTTTTAAGAACTCCTCTAACATCTCTGCAAAATGCTCTAGCCCGTCTAGAAAAAGGGAAGGTGATCTCTAGCTATTGTGAGGGGAAAACAAAAATCTATCAACTCAATCCTTCTTATCCACTACTCACTGAACTAGAGCAGCTTTTAAAAAAGACTTATACATTGCTCCCGCCTCAAGATAAAAAACTGTACTCTCTGGTTCAGCAAGATGCTTTTGAGAAGCGGATTCAAGATCCTCTGCTGCTCGGTTTTTGGGAGCGGTTAAAGATCGTTAAGGAACTTACCCTACACGCCAGAACTCGGTCCAAAGATGAGACGGGATGGAATGGAAGCGGAAAAGGCAATGTTCTCGTGGCGCTAGACAGCGACGTCGTTTTGACTTTTCATGAGAGAGGCTCGTGGCAAGTACAACAAAGCCAAAATATGACATTTAGCAATACCTTTCGTTGGACACTGGACCGCAGCGCAGGGATGATTTCTCTAGAGCATTTGCGCTTGGGTCCTAATAACCCAGTGTTTCTCTTTCATTTGGCGCCCACTGGCAATCATCTTCTTGCTTCCGTTGATTCTCATCTGTGTGAAGAAGACGTCTATCTGGCTCAAGTTTTTTGGGATCGACATCATATCCGCCTTTCTTGGCGGGTTATTGGCCCTAAAAAGAATGAGGAAATGGAATATTATTACAGATAGGATTGATTCAAATCCATTTTAAGAAGCTGTCTACGAATTTTTCTTGTTTTTTCATCGTTATATCATTACATCGTTTTCATCGTTGATCTTGTTGAGTCCACCATGGACTTTGCAGGTTTCCTGGCGCGAATATGAGAGCAGCTATTGGCTGAATATAAAATGAGACGTTTGATGATTTAAATCAATGGGTATGTATAATGCTTAACGACGATTTACAACAACGCTGCTGTGCTTCAATTAAGCGGCCTTTCAGAGACAATCTCTGAATTAACCATGGCTATCTCCTGGGCCTGATCGCGATCTTTTGTTTGTTGAAGAGGCGCCTATACAACTTCCAGTATATGTCGCCTCTACAATAAACAAAATCTCATCGATCATGCCTCAGGATCTAGCAGATGTCTAATTCAGAGATTGTCTCTCAGGAAAAGTACGAAAGGTAAAAAGATGGCTTTTAAAAGCAACCTAATGGCAGTTCTATCTGTTCCATTTTTGTTTTTTTCATACATTCAAGGAGTCGCTGTGCAAGATAAAGGATATTTTCTAGAAATTGGTGAGAAAGGTGAAGAAAGACTAGATGTTTTAAACAACCTGACCAATGATTCGAGTAAAGGGTTTTTAAAAAAAATAGGTCTCTATTCCGGAATGAATGTATTAGAAATTGGTTGTGGGAAAGGGCAAATGAGTGTTTGGCTTGCAAAACAAGTCCTTCCCGATGGGAAAGTCATCGCAACTGACAGTAGCCTAGAACAGATTAAATTAGCCAAAGAATTGGCAGCAAAAGAAGGAATCAACAATATAGATTTTCAGGTCGTATCCGCTTATGACCTCGGCTCTCTTGGCTTGCAAAATCAGTTAGATCTCATTTTTTCCCGCTTTGTGTTCATTCATTTAGTCGATCATTTGTCGGTTTTGAAGACAGTTAAAGATCTATTAAAGCCCCATTCTGGAATGCTTGTATTGCAAGAGCTGATTGCTAGCCACATCTTTACTTATCCAGAAAGCGAAGTAATAAAAACATGGTTTGAATTGGCATTAAAAATATATAAACATTATAACAAAGATCCTGATTTTGGAAAGAAATTACTTTCGGTTTATTCTGATGCTGGTTTGGATGTAATTGATTATGAATATCATCATTCTTTATTGAAAAGTGAAAACGAAAAGCTACAAATGGTCCGCGGCACGTTAGAATGCGAAAAATTTCTTTTAGAGCATCAATTGGCTAGCAAAGAAGAAATCGATCTATTGATTGAAAAATTAAAACAAGAAGCAAAAGACGAAAGGATGGTCGTCAGTTTTATGCCCAATATAATTATCGCTGGGACTAGAAGCAATGATTAACATCGAAAAGAGTCATATGCGAATGGGCAAAAATGAGTTTGTCTCAAAGTGCCAGTTTGCTGATATCAATAAGAATGAGACAGAGTTTCTGTTTAAAGAAATATTTGAAGCCCGTATTTATTTGCAAAATCATCTGACCCTAAATTCGGATGCTGTGGTATTCGATATAGGAGCAAATATAGGCGTCTTTTCATTTTTTGTGTTCACTTATTGTAAAGACGCCAGAGTGTTCGCTTTTGAGCCTATCCCTGAAATATTTGAAGTATTAAAAGCAAATGCTAGACAGCTCAATTGGAATATAGAGCTATTTAATGCGGCTGTGTCTGATTCAGCAAAAAATCTAGAATTTACTTATTATCCCAAATCTTCTCTACAATCTAGCTGTTATGCCAATATTGATAAAAATCGTAAACTTTTAAAGGCATCAGCATTATATCAACAAAAGGAACTGGGGTTGTCTGTTAATAATTATTTATTGGACAAGTTGATTGAATCCAAGTTGGAAAGTAATAAAGTTACTTGTCTGTCGGTTACAATATCTGAAATTATCAAAGAATGTCGTGTTGAAAATATAGATTTGTTAAAAATTGATGTAGAAGGGAGTGAGTGTGATGTTATTCAAGGCGTCAAATCAGAAGACTGGAATAAAATTAAACAAGTGGTCGTTGAAATTGACAACAATAAAAATATTGCACTAATCGACGACGTCTTAAGCCAGCATGGATTTAGAACGAAAAAGCAATACTATAAACCATTACTAGGCACTACAGTCTGTATGTTGTATGCTTCTAAGAGACAATCTCTGAATTAGACGTCTGCTAGATCCTGAGGCATGATCGATGAGGTTTTGTTTATTGTAGAGGCGACATATACTGGAAGTTGTATAGGCGCCTCTTCAACAAACAAAAGATCGCGATCAGGCCCAGGAGATAGCCATGGTTAATTCAGAGATTGTCTCTAAGTTCCAAGTTAGGTGAGCTATGGAAATCATTTCTCTTTTTGAGCACAGCACCAGTCTTCAAGATATTAAGATGGTAGATCTGTTACCCAGAAATCAAGCCGATGATACTCCATTTAACGTCTGCTATATGTTGGTTGCTCCTAATCAAAAAACCAAAGAACACAGACATGATGAGCGAGAGTCATTTCTCATATTAAGCGGAGAAGGAAATATAGATAGCGAGAGCAATCTTCAAAAAGTCAAGGCAGGAGATTTAATACATTTCGATCCTTTTGAAAGCCATAGCTTAGTCAATACAGGCGTTGAAACGCTATCTTTTTTAACAATATATTGGCGGGATTATAAAAGTGCTTTTCAGTCTGCGGCCAAACATAAAACGCGCTCTGACGAGCCAATTTATATCACCTCAGGGCCTCCAACTCCAAATGGGAACTTGCATCTGGGACATTTATCGGGACCTTTCCTAGGCGCAGATGCTTATACTCGCTATATGAAAATGAGTGGCCAAGAGGCATATAACATCTCATGGTCAGATGATTTCCAAACGGGAGTTTTTGATAAAAGTGAACAACTCGGTTTGCTTCCTCAAGAGGTCGCGGATCGCTTCACTGAAGAAATTCAGCAAACATTAAAAGCAATGAATATTCTAGTCGACATGTATCTAAGGCCTTCTCTCTCAAAAGAATATCAAGAAGGGCTTGCTGAATTTTTTGATCGATGCTGGCAAAATGGGGCGATTATCCAAAAGTCATCAACCGAATTTTTTGATCCATTAGAGAATCGTTTTTTACAGGAAAGCGATATCAAAGGATTCTGTCCGAATTGTTTGGAACATTGCACAGGGAATTTATGCGAGGAATGCGGCCATCCTCACTCTTGTGTTGAAGTAGTAGACGCTTTACTAAGCCGCTCAAATGCTAAACCGATCAAAAAAGAACTCGAGAGGTTATATTTACCTTTGAAAAACTTTGCAGATCAGCTTAAAAACCATCATGATCACTCTCTAATGCGGTCGCGGTTGCGCGGATTGTTTGATCAATTAAATGAAAATCAATTACCAGATTTTCCTATCACTTATCCTAGCTGCTGGGGCGTACCAGCACCTATTAAATCATTGAGTAAGCAAGCGATTTCAGCCTGGTTTGAAATGGCATTCGCTTTTTTATTTTCTATCAAAAAACTCGAAAAACAAAATGACCCAAATTTTAAAACCATTTCTTTTCCGAAGAAAGGAAGAATAGTTCATTTTTTTGGGTTTGACAATTCTTTTTATTATACTGTTCTTTTCCCATCAATTTATTTTTCCGCATTCCCTAATCAGACGTTGAAAATTGATTATGTGTGTAATGAATTTTATTTGTTGAATGGTTCAAAATTTTCTACGAGCCGACAACATGTCATGTCGGGGGAAGAGTTACTGGAAGTTGCATCCTCAGATGAGATTCGATTTTACCTGGCTTATACAAGACCAGAAATAAATAGGACAAATTTCACAAAAGAAGCTTTTTGCCAATTTATAGAAACTGAATTTGGGCGTTGGAAGCAGTGGCTTTTAGATCTTGATTCCAGAATCAAAAAATTTTTTGGCGGGAACGTTCCTGAAGCGGGATTGTGGACAAATGAACAAAAAATATTTTTCTCATCCTTGGAAGATTCTCTTCGTAGGATCAGCAAATTTTATGAAGTAGAGTCGTTTTCTCTAGAAAAGGCATCCCAATCGATCTGCCATTTTGTCGATGAATGCATCTACTTTTCTGAAGGGGAAAAGCATTGGCCTCTCTCTATTCAATCACACCCCCAATTCAGGACTTCTATTGCCCTTGAAGTTACAGCAGCAAATCTATTAGCAATTTTGGTTTATCCTTTGATGCCACTATTTTCAGCAAATCTTTGGAAACAACTCGGCAATAGAAAAGATTTACAAACGATGGGCTGGCCGCAAACTCCACCTTTTGCAGCCCCTAATTCTCAAGTCAATCTTGCCGATCTATCTATTTTAAGAGTATTGCATGAGCCTATCCGCAATCAAAGAAATTTATCTTAGTGGCGATGCTTATTCTATTGGCTACTGTCATGGCATATCCGAAGGTCAAAATATCCGATCATTTTTGGCAGATAACTTTGCACAGATCAACTTGCTCCGCTACCAACCGTTGACAAAAAGTGAAATCCTAAACACCGTACATAAGCACCGATTAATCATTGAAGAAGATGTTCCGCTTTTAGCTCAAGAGTTGCTAGGGCTTGCTGATGGAGCAAAGATTTCTTACGAAGAAGCCATTCTATTGCAGATCCGAAGAGAAATCGTTGGACAGCCTGGGATGGCTGTTAGCGAGTGTAGTTTAATTGCAAAACTAGAACATCCAGATTCAATAATTGCTCAAACAGTCGATTTGAATGGGAGAATGACTGATCTCGGCTCTATATTTCGAATTAATTCTACTTTAGGAACTCCAGAAATTTTGATGTTCAGCTTTTCAGGACTGCTCGGCTATTTGGGCATGAATAGTTCAGGACTTGGAATAGGAATCAACTTTGTCTCATCAGATGGCTGGAAGGTCGGTATATCACCTTATCTTATCGTGCGACATCTCCTGCAGCTACAATCTTTAGAAGAATGTTTGCAGGAACTTTTTCGGATTCGCAGAAGCTCGTCAAGAAGTTTTACGATCTGTGATGGATCCCATTTAGCAATTGTAGAAATGACTCCAAACGAACTAAAAATGATTAAAAAATCAAAAATATTAAGAACTAATCATTATCTGCATGAAGAATTTGTAAGTCTAGACAAAATGAATATTTTTAGTCGAAATGCTTCAAAATTAAGACTGAAGCGTCTTAGAGAGCTAGTAGAAGCTGAAAACTGGAAATTATGTTCAGAAAAAATATTCGAAATTTTCTCCGATCATTCATTATATCCAATAGGATTATGCGCCCATTCAGAAGGGAATATTCGCAAGGAAGATACAGTTGCGGCTGTTGTTTTGGACCTAAACAACAAAAAACTGTCTATTCGCAAAGGGCATCCTTGCTCAAATCCAACCCATGAATTCTATCTGTGACTAAGAGACTGTCGTTGAAAAGCGACGAAGCCTCTTTTCAACGACAGTCTCTAAAGCTGTGTTTGCTCGCGGAACACCTGAATACAAAATCTTTAAATATTTTTTCCGCTATTAAGGGCCATTCATTCCTGAGCATACTGTAATAAATTGTATCGCGACGTCTTCCATCTGGCATTAGGGTATGGCTACGCAAAATTCCTTCCTCCACCATTCCAATTTTAGTCAGGGCCTTTCTCGCTCTAATATTTAAAACATCAGTTTTTGCTTCGACTCTTTCTAAATTAAGGATATCAAATGCAAAAGAAAGGAGAAGAAATTTGACTTGAGAATTGATACCGGTTCCCTGAAATTGTTTCCCAAGCCAACTCCAACCAAACTCGATACGGCTATCATTTTTAGAAAAATTACCGAAAGCAGTAGAACCTAAGAGAGTTGAGGTAGAGGGATCTTCAATGAGAAATGTATATCGTAATCTCGATTCCCTTTGCAAGAGAGCATCTTCTATATAATTCGTAACGCTTCTTACGTCGGTCATTTTTAAAGCGAAATAAGCCCAAATATCTTGATCTAGAGCGAATTTACTTAACTGATCTCGGTCTGTAACAGTCAGGGGTTTGAGTCGCACGTTTTCATTTTCAAGAACGATGTCGAAATCAAAAAAAGTTTCTTTGGAAATTCTATCTTTTAAATTCGATATTGCCTGAGCATTTTTCGTACGGTTTAGATAAACATTATTCATAGGTTCCTTCATATGAAAATTTTTATGGGGTAAAGAGTTCTCAACTCTTCTTCGTATATACACAAACAACCTCAAGAATCGGTTTCTGCCAGCGTCGGACAGCCTCTGAATTTGAGCCCGCCTGCATCGCTCAACTTATTCAAGTTGAGCTGCTTCGGCGCCGGCTTTGCCTGGCTCAAATTCAGGGCGCCTCCTTGGCATATTCCCGATTCTTGAGGTTGTTTGTGTATAGCTAGCTCAGTAAAGATAGGGAGAGCAATTCTTCGGATTGATTGTGAAAAAAAGGGTTCATACAGATCCCCCAATGGAGCTTAAAGATTGCAGAAGAGGGGAAAATGCGATTCATATATAAACCTCTACTTTTTGGAAGTTAAAATATCTGTAATATCGACAACTTTTTTCATCTTCGCCAAGTCTACATCAGAAATTGATGTAATATCAATATCAAATTCTTCACAGATGTCTGTGAGGAGCGATATCATTTCAAGAGAAGACAAATTCAGTTCTTCCTGCAGCAGACTCTCTGGTTTAATGGAATAGCAGTTTCCTTTGAATTTTTGGATCTGTCGAACGATAAAATTGCATACGGATTTGGGAAAATCCACAAGATTTTGAGCTTTTTGATGCACGGCATTCTCAATTAGTTAAAGAAACAATATTAACCCAAAACTCGCTAAGAGACAATCTCTAAATAAAAGCCGTATCGGCAAAAAAAGATCTTCGTTATGCTTTTTGGTTAAAAGATTTTTTAGACTTGAATTTAAGCTATGGAAGCAGTTAACAATATCATTCCAAGTTTATTTTGCTCATCTGCTCATCTTGAATATTTCGAGCAAGGTCAGCTCAAAAAACAACCCTTCCATCTCATCTATCAAGACGTAGCGGCTTGCGTTTTATTTTTTCACGAACAGAAATTTTCACCTCAAACACGAATAGGCATCATCGGTACAAATAGCTATGAGTTTGTAGTCATAGATCTTGCCTGTATCGCTGCTGGCTTAGTTTCAGTTCCTTTTGATCCCAATGGCAAATATAATTATGCAACTCTCAAAAAAGAATATGATCTAAAAGTGATCTGTACAAATATTGTCAGCGATGAAGAACCTCGAGCTACTGTGTTTTCATTCGATTTATTAAAATTCAAAAGTGTTAAAATTTTTCATCCAATTAAATCATACCAATTTGATCCGAATGATATTTTGACGATTAAATTTACTTCTGGTTCTACTCAAATTCCCAAAGCCATTGAAGCCAAGGTGAAAAGTGCAAATGCCACGATTATTTCTGTTCAAAATTTATTTTGTCATTCATCAACTGACAAGATTTTAGTATTTCTTCCTTTGCATTTACTACAGCAAAGGTATTGGATTTATTCAGCAATTTTATACAATTTTGATATCATACTTAGCTCTTCTGTATCAGTCATGCGTGCAATCAAAGAAAGCAAGCCTACAGTCATCATGGGAGTTCCTTTCTTTTATGAGAACATGAAGACTCGATTTTTATTAAAAAATAATGAATCTGCTTTAAACCGACTGAAACTTTTTTTCTATCTATTGTTTCGTAAGATTACCATACAGTGGACAACTAGATCTTTCATTTATGCGCCGTTTAAAGATTTTTGGGGAGGAAACATTCGATATTTCTGGACTGGCTCTGCCCCGTCCAGAGAAGATACATTAACTTTTTATCAATGGATGGGAATTCCTCTTTTTCAAGGATATGGAATGAATGAAACATGCATCGTTTCTAAAAACTATTTTAAAAACAATAAAATCGGAAGCGTAGGCAAACTTCTTCCAAATATCGAAATCAAATTTGATGAAAGCTCTCAAATTTTAATAAGAAATATAAACGAAGTGAATGATAAATATTTCAAATCAAATGAAGAGGATAATAAAAACACGTTTTCAAATGGATACGTTATTACAGGTGATTTAGGCTATATGGATCAAGATAGCTATCTGTTTATCAGTGGAAGAAGAAAAGAGCTAATTGTTCTAAGCAGCGGGAAAAAAATAAATCCAACAAAAATAGAAAATTTACTTCGCAAGTCAGATCTTGTTTCAAACTGTATGATATTTGCGCCTGACTCTTTATTTCTAGCAGCCTTAATTGAACCTTCTTCTAAAAAAATCTCAAAAATGGAAATTAAAAATTTCTTAGAAGAAATCAATGGGGGGTTACTGCCAGAAGAGAGAATCTTTCGATTTTCTTTAATTGACGAGCCGTTTTCTATAGAAAATGGAATGCTAACGTCTCAATATAAATTAAAGCGCGACTCTATTATGAAAAAATATGCTGGTCAGGTCAAAGCCTTAGATAGTGAAGTGCACATATGAGTTTAGATCATCAGCAGCCCCCGCTTCATTTTTTATCTTATAATCAAAATCAACTGTGGTATTTAGAAAAGCTAAATCCACAAACAAAAATCAATATCGTTCATACGGCTCTCAAAATTTCAGGAAAATTAGAGATCTCTATTTTTGAAAAAACCTTGAATGAAATCGTAACCAGACATGAAAATTTAAGAGCAAAATTTGTTGAAATTGAAGGGGTTGGATATCAAACAATTGAAGAGACTCTACCTGAACAGAGGAAGCTTCCACGACTTGGTAGAAGGCGGCAATCTCAGGGCTGCAAATGGACAGATAGCCCTCTTAACTCGGCGCTAAGGGACGGAGCTAAAGCTCAGAGCAACCTGTTCAAATTCGTAGATCTATCTGAATTTGATCCTAAAATTAAAAATGAAAAAATTGATGCCATATTGGAAAACGAAAGGAATCTTGGGTTCGATCTTTCTGTAGGTCCATTATTTAGATTTAATTTATGCAAACTCGAAGAAGAGCGTCATATTTTCTTAATCACTATCCATCATCTTATTATGGATGCTTGGTCCATCGACCTTATTGCCTATGAAATAGGAGTCATTTATGAAGCGTACCGCTGTGATCGTGAAATTGATTTACCAAGTATAGAGAGTAAATACACAGATTATGCGACGTTGCAAAAACAGGAGGTTTCAGGGAAATTTTTGAAGAAGCGTTTGAGTTACTGGGAAAAAATGCTCGATAACGCCCCAGCAATGTTACAGTGGCCCAATTCCTCGTCTTTTATTCATCACCGAAAGGAAAAATGCCATTCATATAATTTCTCAATCTCAAATGAGCTATTTCAAAAACTGAAAGCCCTTGCAAATGAAAATCATACAACACTCTTTGTAATCATTTGTTCGGCTCTTTTTGTTCTCTATAGCCGGTATCATCATTTGACTAAAGATATCTTACTTGGAATCCCATTTGCGAATCGGGGGAAAAAGAAGTTTCAAAACGTCTTTGGTTTCTTTGTAAATACTTTGCCGATGCGAATAGATGTTGGTGATTGTCATAATTTCATCGAAGTTATTGAGAAAGTGCGAGTTAAAATCTTAGGAGCTTTGCTGAATCAAGAGCTGCCGTTTCCTTTACTAGTCGAGGAAATGAAGCCAGCGAGGAATCCTTTTCGCAATCCCTTTTTTCAGACGGTTGTTAATCATATTGATTTATCAAAGCCAAATTATCAATCTCCGCACTTAGTTATCCAGAGGGAATTTATTCCCAATGCCGCATCAATTTTTGATTTAATTATTTCAATTGTTGAGCATAAAAATGAATGCTGCTTGAATTTTGATTATCCACTCGATCTATTTGATGCTTCAAAAACTGAACAAATTGCGGTTCATTTTAATCAATTATTAAACAGCATCTGCAAAAACCCGCAACTCCCCCCTCAAAAATATGATATTCTCACTGAATCAGAAAAGATATTCTTATTAGAACATAGCCTAAATAAGACATATCATTTAGATAGCAGAGCAATTCCAGAAATTTTTTATGAACAGGCGGGAATTTCCCCAAAAAATATTGCCATTATTTATGAAGATAAGGAAGTTACTTATACAGATCTAAATAAGCAATCCAACCAATTCGCCCGTTTTTTATTAGAAAATGATTTGATCGAGCGGGAGGCTTTGATTGCTGTATGCATGGAAAAGAGCCTCTATCTTCCGATTTGCCTTTTAGGAATAGTAAAAATAGGAGCGGCCTACGTACCGATAGATCCTAGTTATCCAGACGAAAGAATCGCATATATTTTAAAAGACACTAAGGTCAGAGTTATTTTGGTTGATGCTGCTAATTTAGAAAAGATTAAAAATATTAATGGCCTGCGCATAAATAGCTTAAAGAATAAAGAATTTGAGAAGGAACCTAGGATCATCGCTATTGATCATCTAGAAACGCTCAATGCGATAACCCGGCAACCCGTGGAAAATATTGAGAATCTTTCAACCAAAGATCATTTAGCCTGTGTGCTTTATACTTCGGGCACAACGGGAAGACCAAAAGGGGTCATGATTGAACAAAAAGGAATCGTTTCTCTCATCAAAAACATCGATTATATCGACATTACTCCATCAGATTCTTTCATCCAATTATCAAATATCTGTTTTGATGCTTCAACTTTAGAAATTTGGGGCGCATTATTAAATAGTTCAAAATTATATATTCCCCAAAATTCTTCCATTTTGGGTTCTTTACAAAATTTGCTTAAAGAAAATAAAATTTCCATCCTTATTTTGACAAAGAGTCTATTTGACCAACTTTTTTTATACGATTCAAGCCTTTTTAATGGAGTACAGTGGTTGGTTATCGGAGGGGAATCATTGAATCGATCGTTCATTTTACAATTAGCTAATTCCAAACGTTCCCCTGCTCATATCCTGAATGCATATGGGCCCACTGAAAATTCCACGATTAGCACGGTCTTTGAAGTAAATCGAGGTTCTTTAGACAACCTGAAATCAGTCCCTATAGGCAAACCAATTGCGAACCGGAATGCCTATATTCTAGATCATGACTTAACCTTGCTCCCAGTAGGGACTATAGGTGAATTGTATGTTGGTGGAGAAGGGATTAGCAGGGGTTATTTAAATCAAATAGAGCTCACTTCAGAGAAATTTGTATCCAATCCTTTCCAAACAGAAGAGGAAAAGAAAAAAAGCATTAATTCTCGATTGTATAAAACGGGTGATTTAGCGCGCTTATTACCAGATGGGCATCTTCTATATGTAGGTCGAATTGATTCCCAAATTAAAATTCGGGGATTTCGGATTGAATTGAAGGAAATTGAACATGTAATGTTGGCTCATCCAAAGATTAGGCATGCTATTGTAGTGTACAAAAAAACAGAAGAGAGCGGAATCGGCTTCCTGGTTGGCTATTATATCGCTAAAAAACCGATTGATGCCTCAGAGTTTTTGAGATATTTAAGTACTAAGCTTCCCGAATATATGTTGCCGCAAGAGTTAATCTCATTAAAGGAGATCCCTCTGACGCCAAATGGAAAATTAGATACAACGGCACTTCCCGCACCCTCTATTCCTTACCCGGATTCTCGCGTCAGATCTAAAAATATACTTGAACGAACAGCTCAGCGCAATCTCGGCTACCGGAATGGGAAAGCCCCTTCTAGCAAGGAAGAACCTCTTCAAACAGAACTGCTTAAAGAAATGGGTGAAATATTAAGGATTCCTCATGAGCAGATCGATATGAAAGAAGATTTTTTCAGCCTTGGAGGCAACAGCATATCTGCTATAAGACTTGTGAGCAAATTAAGTAAGATTTTAAAAAAACAAGTTCCTCTTTCTTTAATCTTTGAAGCTCGCACCCCTGAAAAAATTTTAGAGAATCTGTTAACTCGTTCAAAAAGGGAAAAGCGAATTCCTCAATTTTCTGTCCCTCTGAAAGCGCAAAAAGTTTCTTTTGCGCAAGAACGACTCTTGTTTATAGAAGAATATGAAAGCGGCTCTAATATCTACAATATGCCTTTGAATTTCAAAATTTTAAAACCTCTACAAATCGAAGTTTTAGAGAAAGGCCTCCAAGCGGTAATGGAGCGCCATGAAACATTAAGAACAACGGTTCGGAAAGATGAAAATGGTTCTTATTACTTAAATGTACTCCCGAATTTGTCTAATTGTCCAATGATCCAAAAGGTGAATGCGGCAAAAGAGCGTCTTCAAGAGGTCTTCAATGAGCACCAAGGCCATATCTTTGATTTATATCGAGAAATTCCACTTAAAGTAATGCTTATCGAAGTATTTGATTCAAAAGGGCAAAAAGAAAACTATCTAAGCATTGTGGTTCATCATATTGCATTTGATGGGTGGTCTATAGATATCTTTTTAAAAGAATGGGGGTCTTATTATGAACATTTTTTAAATCCATCAGAAAAACTAAATATCAATTTAGATTTGGCCTCTTTACCTATTCAGTATAAAGACTTTGCTCTTTGGCAAAGAAAATATTTGAGCGGCAGCAAACTAAAAAAAAATCTTGATTTTTGGAAAAGCGAACTTTATTCATTCGAAACTTTGCATTTATTGACCGATTTTCTAAGACCCACTCTAGTAGAATACAAAGGAGATGAAATTCAGTTTAAAGTCGAATCGAGCCTATCTAAGACGATCAAAATTCTGTCCAAGCAACTAAATGTTAGTTTGCACACCTTGTTATTTAGCGCTTATTTATTAATCCTTAGAATTTATTCTGGACAAGACGATCTAATTGTAGGAATTTTAGCAGCCGATAGAGAACTTCCTCAAATTACAAATTTGATTGGTTTTTTTGTAAATACGTTGCCCATCAGAATCAAATTTTTCGCTCAAACCACTTTAGCAGCCTTCATAAAGCAAGTAAACAAGCAGCTTTTAATGGCTTATGAACATAAAGATTTGCCTTTCGAAAAGTTAGTAAGCGAGCTAAGGCTCCCAAATGATACGAGTAGGCACCCCCTTTTTCAGGTACTTTTTGCCTTTCAAAACTTTGAAGAAAGCTCTTGGGACGGATGGCTTCAGAAGATCGACTCTTCCAAATTTTTTAAAATTGCAAAATTTGATCTCACTCTTCTTATCGAGGAAAAAGATTCAGAGATAGAGGGATGTTTTAATTTTTCTACCAGTTTATTTACAAAAAAGACTGTCGAAGGTTATATAGAAACCTACTTTGTTGTTTTAAAACAATTCCAAGGCATCTTAACAAATCCCTCATTTTCAGTGGAAGATTTGAACTATCTTTCAGAAGCGAGATACGACGAGGTCTGTCATAAATGGAATGAAACGGATTGTCATTTATCTCTGAAGTCGACCATCCCCCAAATTTTTGAGGAGCAAGTGAAGAAAACACCTCAAAATATAGCCTTAGAATATAAAAACGATTCCTTTACTTATGCTGAATTAAATAAAGAAGCCAACTGTTTAGCCAGTTATATCACATCCTTATCTCTGGTAGAACCGGATTCATTAATTGCTCTACTTCTCCCTAGAGATGAAAAAATCCTGATTAGCATTTTGGGCGTTTTAAAATCAGGGGCCGCTTACGTCCCTATTGACATTGAATATCCTGATGAAAGAATTATCTATATGCTGAAAGATGCGAATATAGAAATCGTGCTAACAAATTCGAAACTTTCAGTAAGGCTATTATTTTTAAAAGAGGCCTATTCTCTTCATTCATTGCAGATTATTGTAATTGAAAACATAAAGAAAAAGAACGCCCTCTCTAAAGCCCCTAAAAAGCCGCGATCGGCTCTTTCAGCTCATAATTTAGCATATGTGATCTATACCTCAGGAACTACCGGAAATCCGAAAGGAATCATGATTGAGCATCGTTCATATATAGCTGCTATTTTGGGGTTTAGAGCAAAACATTTCTTTGCCTCAAAAGAACTGACGACATATAGCATGACCAACTATGTATTTGATATTTTTGGGCTTGAATATGGTCTTCCACTTTTCACTGGTGGCAAAATTGTTTTAGGAGAGAAAAGCCTCGAAAAAATAGATTGTAGAAGCTTTGACTTTATTCAGATGACCCCAAGCCTATGCAAATTGATAATGGATCGTTTCATCCACTCCGATAGCACTCAATGGATTATTGGAGGAGAAGTTTTAGATCGGGGTTTACTGAAATCTTTATTGAGTCAAAACCTACAAGTTATTAATGCATATGGTCCCTCTGAGACGACGATTTGGTCAACTTCCAAATCATACATGCAAAATGAAAAAGGTAGTTTTGAACGGTCAAATATTGGAGCTGCTCTACCAAATGAAAAAATATATGTTTTAAATCAACAGCTAAAGCCAGTCCCTATAGGTGCACCAGGAGAGCTTTATATTAGCGGGCAAGGGATTGCGCGTGGGTATTTGAATTTGCAAGAATTGACTCTTAAAAGATTTGTCAAAAATCCATTTGAAGATCTCCCTCCTCAAGGAGGGGGCCTCTCCGCTCCGATAATGGGTGGCAAGTTTTTGTCCATGAAATGGACAAATAGCTCGCTTGACTCAGCCCTAAAGGACCGGACTCAATCCGAGCTGCTCGTTCAAAATAAGAAGGAAAAACAGCGCGGATTAAATAAAGTAATCTACAAAACAGGGGATATTGTAAGGTGGCTGCCGAAGGGAGAGTTAGAATACATCGGGAGAAATGATTTCCAGATCAAAATTTCAGGATACAGGATTGAATTGCAAGAAATTCAAAATATCATTAGCTCTTATAAAGGAATCGAGCGATGCGTTGTATTAGCAAAGCCTATTTCAAGGCATGAACGAGATCTCTCTTTAATCTGCTATTACACGGCATCTTGTTCCATTCCAGATGAACTACTTCAAAATTTTTTAGCCCCCAAACTCCCCTCTTACATGATTCCCAAAATCTATATTTATCTGGATCGGTTTCCAATGACGGCAAATGGGAAACTAGACGAAAAAGCCTTGCCTAACCCAGCAGAAGTAGACAGTAGTGTGATGATCAATAAACAGATGACAATCAATATGAGCCAGGCAATTAACGCTCATCTCATCGAAGAGTGGGCAAAGGCGCTACGAATGCCTAAAAATGAAATTAGAGTCGATCATAATTTTTTCAATTTAGGCGGCAATAGTCTGTTAGCTGCGAAAATTATTAATAAATTAAAGTCAAGTTTCTATCCCAATTTAACCCTTAAAGACTTCTTCATTTATCCAACAATTGGTTCCCTTTCAAAGCACCTTCTAGAGCAAAGTGATCAAGAAATACATCAACATATAGAGATAAAAAAACAGACAATCGAATTTATCACAAAAAAAATAAAAGAATGTAAAAACGATGAATTTCATGACTTAAATCCATTTATTATCTTGAACTCAAATGGTTCCCACCCCCCTTTGTTTTTATTTCCTCCCG